>JAKLKD010000063.1 GCA_023150845.1 Myxococcota bacterium
TGGGCGCCGACCTTGGCCACGATCTGGCCCGAGCACAGCCCGCGGGCGCGCGCCGCGGCCCTGGGCGCCTGGCTGCGCGACGACCCGGAGGCCTTGCCGAGGGTCACCCACCTGCACCTCCTCGGGCGCCTCATCGAGCGGGCGGCGATCTCCGGCCCAGACGCCTTGGGTGACGCCGAGCTGCGGGCGATCTGCCGCCAGAACGTCGCCCGCACCCGCGCCCGCCTCCGGGCCACCCTCGCCGCCCGACCCGCCGCGGTGCTCGACGCGCTCCTTGGCCTCGACGCCCTCCACGCCCGCACCTTAGACGCCGCCGGTCGTTACGCCTACGCCTGGGTCAACCGTGAGCTGACCTTCGGGCTGAGCATGGGGCGCGGCCCCCGGGTGACGCCGCGTTGCGACGCCCCGGCCCCGGCGCCCGAGGGGGACGCGGCGGCCTGGTCCCTCGACGAGGTGAAGGGCTGGGTCTTGCTTGTGATCTTCCGCGGCCGCCTCGACCACCTCTGGCGCTGGGTCTACGCGGGCACCACCGGGGACCGGGACTCGGTCTGGGGCGCCTTGCTCAAGGACGAGCTGCCGCCGTCGCTCTCGGAGCCCGATCACCACCGCCCCCGCCTGCGGCAGACCCTACGCGCCGAGCTGCCGGAGCTGCTCTGGGAGCTTGAGCCTACCCTCGTCGCCTGGGCCGCCCAGGACCTCTCTAAGCCCCGGGCCCTCAAGGCGCGGGTGTTGCCTTTGCTTCAAGCCGCCGCGCCTGCGACGGCACGCTGGCCCTCCCGGGGCTACGCGGAGTCCGTCCAGCACGCCATGGAGACGCGCCGATTGACGCGGCGCTGGTCGCGCCCCCTCGCGACCGACTTGCCCTGACCATGAAGGAGGTGAACCCTTGCCGGAGCATGGAATCTCGGAGTTTGAGCTCAGCGCGTGGCTCCTCGACGCGCTGGATCCCGACCGCGCCGCGGAGCTCGCCGAGGCCGTCGCGCGCTCCCCCGCCCTCGCCGAGCGCGCCCGCGCCCGACGGGAGCTGCTGGCCCGCCTGCCGCCGCTTCTCGCCCGGCCGATGCCGATCCCCGGGAGCGACTGGCGCGGTCAGCTCATGGCCCGGCGGGCGGCCGGGGGGCAGCTCGGCGAGGCCCTGCGCCCCGGCGACCGGGTGGAGCTGCGTGTGGGCACCTTGACCGAGCCCGAGCGCCGGGAGCTCGTGGCGATGACCCGGGACGCCGAGGGGCGCTGGGACGTGGTCTGGCCGGAGCACCCTGATGAGCGCACCCCCGTCGTGGACCTGGAGCGTGACGAGGACGGCGCGCTGAAGGTGAGCCTCTCGGCCTCGCCGATGCTCGGCACCCAGCGCTGGCTCTTGGTGTTCCCCGAGACCCCTTGGCCCGTGGACTGGAGCCTCCCCCAATCCACCCGCTGGGACGCCCTCCTAGCGCGCATCTCAGCGGGCACCGTGCCGTTGTTCACCTTTGAGCTGGAGGTTCAGGCGATCTGATCAGGATCGTCGTTCGGCGGGACGGGGCGACAGAGCGTTCAGAGGGGCACCCCCACGCCGGAGCCCCCCATGTCCCGCGACCTCACCACCTGGCTGCACGCCTCACGACCCGCGCTCCTCCTCCAGCTTCGCGCCCGCTTCCCCAAGATCTGCGGGTCGGGGCTTGAGGACGCCGCCCAAGACGCCGCCCTCACGACCCTCCGCCTGAGCGTCGTCCAGGGCTCCTGCGTGCAGCGGGCCTGGAGCCGCTCGGTGGCGGACCTGGAGCGCCTCGTCTTCACCTTCGCCTGGCGCGCGCTCCGCGGGGAGCTCCGGCGCGGCGCCCGGCGGTCTCGGCTCCTGCCGCTGACCGCCCCGAGCAGCCGCGACGCCACCCGCCTCGTCGAGGCCCACGACACCCTGCGCCGCGCCCACCGCCTCATCCCCGACGCCGCCGCGCTCTACGCCCCCCGCGGCGCCGTCAGCCTGCGCGCGGCCCTGGACGACCGCCTGCGCACCGGCGATGACGACCTCGCCGTCGCCCGCCGCCACGGCGTACACCGCAGCGTGCTCTGCCGTGCACGACGCTGGATCTTGGCGAGCCTGAGCGGCGAGGCGCCGCGCGCTCGGGTATAGTGTCGAGAGGTCAGGGCCAAGGAACCTCTATGAACCGCGTCACGTCGCTCCTTCGCGCTGGGTTTCTGCTCTGCGCCGCCTCCTCCGCCCCTGCCTTCGCCTGCAGCTTCATCGACAACGAGGAGCACGTCATCGACGACACCCTCGAGGATGAGGTCGCGCCCAGCGTGCCGACGCTCGTCGACATGAGCGTCACCCGCGGCGTCGGGCCCACCCGGGCGGGCTTCGGCTCCCAGATGTCGACCTCCTGCGACGACCTCGGCTGGATCTCGCTGCAGCTCAGCGCCGAGGACGACCTCAGCGCGCCGGAGAACCTCGGCTTCGTGTTCGCCTTGGACAGCGGCACCTTGCCCTTCAGCCTGCCGACCGAGGCCGTGCGGCCCTTCGACGGCAGCTTCACCTTCGTCTGGATCGACGGCGCCACCGACGAGCAGGAGCCCTTCGAGGCGACGGTCACGGCGAACACCATGGACGAGGCGGGCAACCTGAGCGCGGAGTCTTTGCTCCTGACCCTGAGCGACGAGGGACGCGAGGAGGGCCTCAAGAGCTGCTCCACGGGCACGGGCGCGCCGGGCCTCGGCCTCGGGCTGCTCGGCGCCTTGGCTCTGGGCCTCACCCGGCGAGGCGCCCGCCGCGCGGCCTGAGCCGGAGCGGCGAGCGCGCGGGTCGGGGCTACTTCTTCTTCTTGCCCTTCGCGGCGGCGGCGGCGGCGGCCTCTTCAGCGGCCTTCGCGGCGGCGGCGGCCTCCTCAGCGGCCTTCGCGGCGGCGGCGGCCTCCTCAGCGGCCTTCGCGGCGGCGGCGGCCTCTTCAGCGGCCTTCGCGGCGGCGGCGGCGGCCTCCTGCTCACGGAGCTTGGCCTCCTGGGCCTCGGCGATGACCTTGAGCTTGTTCAGGTTGGCGTCGAAGTCAGCGCCAACGGCGGCCTCGATCTTCTTGGCGAAGAGCTTGGAGATGCCCTTGAGCTGGCCGTCATCGGACCAGGTCACCTGGGTGCCGCCCTCGGCGGGGGCGAAGAGGATGCTGCCCTTGTTGGCGTCGCCGCCGGGCTTCATCAGCCAGATGTCGTACTTCACGCCGCCCGTGGGGCTGACCTCGGTGAGGGTGAGCTTGCCCCAGCCCATCACCTTGCCGTCCCACTCCATGGTGTGACCGACCTGACCGGGCTCGCCGGAGAAGGTCCAGACGCACTCGGGGTCGAGCTCGGCGTTCCAGACGGTCCAGGTCGCCCAGTTGTTGAGGTCGGCGACCTGGGGGAGGAGGATCTCGGGGCGGGCGTTGATCTGCACGGTGCGATCGACGTGCCAAGCCTTGGAGGCCGCGGCGGCGGGGGCGGCGCTAAAGAGCGCGGGGGTGGCGAGGGCGAGCCCGGCGAGCAGGCTGAGCAGACGGAGGTTCATTGTTCTCTCTCTGTCAGGGGTGTTGGGTTAGAGGATTCGGAGGTTAGCGGCTCCCGTTCTCCTGATCAAGCGCACAAACAAAGAAGGCCCCATGACCGCTCGTCTCGACACCCTGCTCGTGCACGCCGGAGCCCTTCATCCCCGGCCCGAAGGCGCCGTCGTGACGCCGATCTTCCGCTCGGCGAACTACGAGGCCGGAGAGGAGGGCGCCGCCGATGAGGTGCGGTATGTGCGCTATAGCAACACGCCGAACCACCGGGTGCTCGGCGCGCGCCTCGCCGCGGCTGAAGGGGGCGAGGCCGGCCTCGTCACCGCGAGCGGCATGGCGGCGATCTCCGCGACGCTCATGAGCGCGCTCTCCGCCGGGGACCACCTGCTCTGCCAGAGCGGGGTCTACGGCGGCACGACCTCCTTGATGCTGCGGCACCTCCCCCGCTGGGGGATCGAGGTGACCTTTGTGGACCTCGACGCCCCCGAGACCTGGGCCGCGGCGCTGCGGCCCCGCACCCGGATGTTCTACGCCGAGTCCGTGTCCAACCCCCACATGCGGGTGGGGGCCCTGGACAAGGTTGTCAGTTTCTGCCAAGCCCAAGGGCTCACCTCGGTCATCGACAACACCTTCTTGAGCCCGGCGCTGTTCCAGCCCTTGCCCTTCGGTTTTGACGTCGTGGTGCACTCCGCGACGAAGCTGCTCAACGGGCACTCCGACCTCAGCGCCGGGGCGATCATCGCCGACGCCGCGCGGGTCGAGGCCGCCCGGCGCACCCTAAACCACCTCGGCGGCAGCCTCGATCCCGACGCCTGCGGGATGCTGGAGCGTGGCCTCAAGACCTTGACCCTCCGTGCGCAGCGCCAGTCGGCGTCGGCGCTGACCCTCGCCCACCGCCTGCGGGTCCACCCCAAGGTGCGCCGGGTGTTCACCCCCGGCCTCCCCGACGACCCCGGCTACGACCGGGCCTCGGCCTGGTTTCGTGGCGCGGGGCCCTGCCTCTCCGTCGAGCTCCGCGATCTCCCGACGGCGATGGGCCTCGTGGGCGGCGTGAAGGTCTTCACCCACGCCGCGAGCCTCGGCGGCGTCGAGAGCCTCATCGTGCGCCCGGCCCGCAGCACCCACGCCCACTTCACCCCCGAGGAGCGCGCCGCCCTGGGCGTCACCGACACCTTGGCGCGGCTGAGCGTCGGCGTTGAGGACGTCGAGGACCTCTGGGACGACCTCGCGGCGGCCTTGGGCTGAGGGCCCCGCGGGGGAGCCCGGCGACGGCCACAGGTAGGATCGGCGTAGGATGTGGGCGATGGAGGACCACGGTATCTCCTTGGCGCCCCTGACCCGCAGGTCAGGCGTCCAAGGACTGATCCATGAGCTCCTCCGCCTTCCCGATCGCGATCATCGGCGCCGCCTGCCGTCTGCCCGGCGGCGTCCGCCAGCCCCTCGACCTCGTCGCCTTCCTCCGCGCAGGCGGCGACGGCATCATCGATGTGCCCGCCGACCGCTGGGACGTGTCGCTGCACTACGACGCCGAGGACCGCCGTGGCCGGGCCTACGTCAAGCGCGGCGGGTTCTTACACGACGACCCCAAGCTGTTTGACCCGGCGCCCTTTGGGCTCTCTCCCCGGGACGCCGACGCCATGGACCCCCAGCAGCGCCTCGTGCTAGAGACGAGCTGGGAGGCCATCGAGGACGCCGATCTGCCCGTGGAGGCGCTGCGGGCCACGGCGACGGGGGTGTACATCGGCGGGTTCATGGGCGACGTGAACGCGCTGGTCGCGCACCCTGGCGGCCGCCACAAGGTGAGCCAGCACACCGCGACAGGCTCGACGATGACGCTCTTGTCCAACCGCGTCTCGTATGTGTTTGACCTGCGCGGCCCGAGCTTGACCGTCGATACGGCCTGCTCCTCGTCGATGGTGGCCGCTCACCTCGCCTGCCAGGCGATCCGTGAGGGCGCCTGCGACCGGGCGCTCATCGGCGGCGTGACGATGATGCTCTCGCCGCACTCCCCGATGATGATGTCCAAGGGCCGCTTCTTGGCGAAGGACGGGCACTCCAAGAGCTTCGAGGCCGACGCGGACGGCTATGGCCGGGCCGAGGGCGTAGTGATGCTGCTCGTAGAGCCCCTGCACGTCGCCTTGGCCGCGGGTCGGCGGGTGCTCGCGGTGATCCGCGGCACGGGCATCAACCAGGACGGCCGCACCGACGGCATCTCGTTGCCCAGCGGCGAGGCCCAGGCGCGGCTCTCCCGCGAGGTCTGCGCCCGGGCCGGGGTGAACCCCGTCGAGGTGGGGCTCATCGAGGCCCACGGCACGGGCACCCGGGTGGGCGACCCCATCGAGACCCGCGCCTTGGGTGAGGTCTACGGCGTCGGGCGCCCGGCAGACCGGCCGCTGTACATCGGCTCGGTGAAGTCCAACCTCGGCCACACCGAGGCCGCCGCCGGGCTCGCGGGGATGCTCAAGGCGACCTTGTCCTTAGGCGCCGAGGAGATTCTGCCCCAGCGCCCGCTGCGCGCGGCGAACCCCGACATCCCCTTCGAGGCCCTGCGCCTCAAGGTGGTCGAGGCGCCGACGCCCTGGCCCCCGGGCCGACGCCTCGCGGCGATCAGCTCCTTCGGGTATGGCGGCACCAACGCCGTCGCGCTCCTGGAGGCCGCGCCCGCCGCCCCGACGACGACGGCGGTGGAGGCCCCCGCCGAGCCGGTGCGTATCCTCGCCGTCTCCGCGGACAGCGCCGGGGGCCTGCGGGCCCGAGCGGCGCAGCTCTTGGAGGTGCTCGCGGGCCCCGAGGCCGACCTCGACCGCCTCGCGGCGACCCTCGCCCGCCACCGCTCCTTACGCCCGGAGCGCGGCGTGCTCACCGTGGAGGGCCTCGACGAGGCCCGGGCGGCGCTCACGGCCCTGCGCGACGGGCTCCCCGACGAGCGCGCGCAGCTCGGCCGCGCCTCGACCCGCCGCCGCCTCGTGTGGGTGTTCACGGGCATGGGGCCCCAGTGGCCGGGCATGGGCCTGCAGCTCCTCGACCAAGGCGGGGCCTTCGCCGAGGCCGTGGAGCGCGCGGCGGCGGAGTTCACGCGCCTCTCGGGGCGGTCCATCCTTGAGGACTGGCGCCAGAGCGCCAAGACCGGGCGGATGGCCCGGAACGACCTCGCCCAGCCCGTGAACCTGCTCGTGCAGATCGGCCTCATCGCCGCGCTCCGCGCCCGGGGCCTGGAGCCTGACGCCATCCTCGGCCACAGCGTCGGGGAGGTCGCGGCGGCCCACGCGGCGGGGGCGCTCACCCTGGAGCAGGCCGTCGAGGTCGCGTGCCACCGCTCGTCGCTGCAGCAGGAGGTCGCCGGTCGGGGCGGGATGCTCGCGGCGTCTCTGGCGCTCGACGAGCTCGACCGCTTCGTGCCCCCCGGCGCGGACGTGGCCGTGGCGGCGATCAACGCCCCGGGCTCCATCGCCTTGGCGGGCAGCCCCGCGGACCTGGACCGTGTCGAGCGCGCCTTGACCGAGGCCGGGCGCTTCGCCAAGCGGATGACCGTCGAGGTCGCCTACCACAGCCCCCACATGGATTCGCTCCAGGAGGGCTTCTTCACCCGCCTCGGCCACCTCAAGCCCGCCGCGCCTACCCTGCCCTTGTACTCGACGCTCACCGGCGCCCGCGTCGAGGGCGCCACCCACGACGCGGCGTACTGGTGGGGCAACGCCCGGCAGCCCGTGCGCCTGCAAGACGCGGTCAACGCGGCCCTGGGCGACGGCATGGAGCTGTTCTTAGAGGTCGGCCCGCACCCCGTCCTCGGCGCGGCGATCAAGGCGAACGCCGCCGCCGCCGGTCGCTCGGTGGTGAGCCTCTTCACCCTCAAGCGGCAGACCGACGAGCCCCGCGCCGTCGCCCGCGCCGTCGCCCAGGCCCTCGCCGCCGGGGCTGAGGTCGATCGGGAGCGCCTCGCCCCGGCCCGGGCCCCGCTGCGCCTGCCGACCTACCCCTTCCAGCGCGCCTACCACTGGATGGAGTCCCGCACGTCCCAAGAGGAGCGCCTCGGCGTGCCCGGCGCCCACCCCATGCTGCGCCGCCCCGTCAGCCGCCTCACGCCGGGCTGGCGCTGTGAGCTCGCGGGCCCGCCCTTGGCCTGGACCTCAGACCACGTCGTCGCCGGTCAGACCGTGCTCCCGGCGGCGGCCCAGCTCGAGATGATGCTCGCCGCGGCGGCCACCCAAGGCGCGGCGACGGTGCGTGAGGTGCGCCTCGCCCGGGCCTTGGTGATCGACCCCGACGCCATCAACACCCTCACCTTAGACATCGGCGAGGGCGGCGAGCTCACCTTGGCGGGCGTCACCGACGACGACGCCCCCGTGGAGCTCTCTCGGGCGATCCTCGGCGGCGCCGCCGGGACCGCACCTCGCCAAGACCTGCCGTCGCTCACCGCGCAGATGCCGCTGAGCGCGCCGACGGGCCTCTACGACCGCCTCACCGCCATGGGGCTTCAGTACGGCCCGGCCTTCCAGACCGTGCGCCGCGTCGGCCGCGCGGGCCGCAGGCTGCTCGTCGAGCTGGTCCCCCAGGTGGAGCTCGGCCGCTTCTTCTTGCACCCGACGCTGCTCGACGGCGCCTTCCACGCCATGCTCTCGCTCCTGCCCGAGGAGGTGAGCCAGCCGGTGATCCCCACGGGCCTTCGGAGCCTGCGCCTCTTGCGGCCCGCCCGCGGCGCCCTCTACGCAGTCGTGGACAGCGCGCCGATGGCCGCGGACGGCTCGATCCGCGCGGACCTCGGGCTCTACGACATCACCGGCGAGGCCGTGGCGATCCTGCGGGGGCTGGAGTGCCGCCCGATCCGCCCGGCCCTGGAGGGCCTCACCGCTGAAGAGAAGGACTGGGCCCACGTCGAGACGACGACGCCCGTGGCCCCGCGGGAGGCGCCCCCGGCGGTGTGGGCGAGCTGGGTAGACGACGCCGCGCTCCGGGCCCGCCTCGCCCAAGGCGCCCTCGCCCGGGGTGAGCCCCTGACCGAGCTCGACCCGGCGAAGCCGCAGCCAAACCCGCCGAGCCACCTCATCCTTCAGGTGGACCCCGGCGAGCAGGTAGACGGCTCCGACGGCCTCTGCGCCCTCTTGGACCGCGTGCGTGACGCCCAACGCCGCCTCCCCGGCGCTGCGCTGCGCCTCATCACCCGGGGCGCCGTCCCGCTGCCCCCCGAGGCCGGGGCCTCCCTCGGCGCCGCGGCCCAGCTCGGCCTGGCCCGCGCCCTGCAGAACGAGCACCCCGAGCTCGACCTGCGCCTCCTGGATCTGCCCCAGGACACGCTCCCCGAGGGTGAGGCGCTCCTCGACGCGCTCCGCCGCGACGACGAGGAGGAGCTCATCTGGCGCCCCGCCGGGCTCAGCGCCCGCCGGATCACGCGCCTCGACCTCGACGCCCTCGCCAACCCGGGCCACCTGCGGCACACGTCGTTAGTTGAGGCGCCCCCGGCGGAGCTCGTCGTCGGCAACCCGGGTGACCTCTCGACCCTGGCGTTCCGCCCCATCCCCGCGCCCATCGTGGGCCCCGGCGAGCTCCTCGTGCGCATGGAGCAGGTGGCGCTGAACCTCAAGGACGTCGCGAAGGCGCTGGGCCGCCTGCAGACCGAGCACAGCGACGGCACCTACACCGGGGCGGCGCTGGGCCTGGAGGGGGTCGGCGTGATCCTGGCGACGGGCGACGGCGTAGACCCCGCCCGGGTCGGCGAGCGGGTGCGCCTGATGACCGGCGGCGCCTTCGCGACGGTGGTTCAGGTCCGGGCCCACGAGGTCTTGCCGCTCGGCGACCGCGACCCCGTCGAGGCGGCCTGCGACTTCGTGCACATGACCGCCTGGCACAGCCTGCTGCGGGTCGCCCAGCTCCAGCCGGGCGAGCGGGCGCTCATCCACCAGGCCGGGGGCGGCGTCGGCCTCGCGGCGACCCAGCTCGCCCTGAGCCTGGGGGCCGAGGTCGTCGCCTTGGCGGGCACCGAGGCCAAACGTGCGGCGCTGCGGGCCATGGGGGCGCGCTGGGTGTTCAACAGCCGCGATCCCGCCTGGGCTGAGGCCGTCCGGGAGGCGCTGGGGGAGGCTTGTCTTGACGTGGTGCTCGGATCGAGCGACCTGCCGTTCATGCGGGAGGCGCTGCCGCTCCTGCGCCCCCTGGGGCGGTACATCGAGCTGGGCAAGTCCGGGCTCGTCGCCGACAAACGCCTCGCCTTGGGCGTGTTCAACCGGGCGATCACCCTCTCCGCCGTCGATCTTGACCGCCTCGGCGCCGCGCGGCCTGAGGCCATCGTGCAGCTCAACGCCGCCGTCGCCGACGCGCTGCAGCGCCGAGCGCTCGCCCCCTTGCCCGTCGAGGTCTTCTCCGCGGGTGAGGTCGCCGACGCCATGCGCCGCCTGGCGAGCGGCGAGGTCTTGGGCAAGGTCGTCGTGGACCTCACCCGAGGGGAGCTGCCCGTGCTCAGCGCGCCGACGCCCCCGGCGCCGGTTCGGCCCGACCGCGGCTACCTCATCACCGGGGGGCTCGGCGGCTTTGGCCTGCGCAGCGCCCGCTGGCTCGTCGATCAGGGCGCGCGGCACGTCGTGCTCGCCAGCCGCCGGGGCGTGGGTGAGGACCCCGCGGCGGTGGAGGTCCTGCGCGCCCGCGGCGCGGTGATCGTCGAGGTGGCCCTGGACGTGGCGGACCTCAGCGCGGTCAGCGCCCTCGTCCGCCGCTTCGGCGCGGAGTGGCCGCCCTTGGCCGGGGTGCTCCACGCGGCGATGGTGCTGCACGACGCCCCGGCCCTCACCCTGGACCGCCCGAGCCTGCGCCGGGTGCTGCGCCCCAAGGTGGACGGCGCCTGGAACCTCCACGTCGCGACTGAGGGCCTGCCCTTGGAGCACTTCATCGTCTACAGCTCGATCTCCGGCTGGCTGGGCAACCCCAACCAGGGCGCCTACGCGGCGGCGAACGCAGCGATGGAGGCCCTGGTGCACACCCGGCGCGCGGCGGGCCTGCCCGGAAACATCGTGGCCTGGGGCGCCATCGGCGCGGTCGGCGTCGTCGCCCGGGCCCAAGGCACCGAGCGGCACCTGCAGAGCATCGGCCTCAGCCCCATCGCCCCAGGGCGGGCGCTGCACCTCATGGGCTACGCCCAGCGCCTCGGCGTCGTGAGCCTCTGCGCGGCGAGCGCGCGCTGGGATCGTTGGCGTGAGGCGGTGCCGGGCGTCGGCTGGCGGCGCCTGGAGGCGCTGCAGGATCGTCGCCGTGAGGATGACGACGCCGGCGTCGCCGCCGCCTTGGCCCGATCCTTGGCCGAGGCGCCCCCCGCCGAGCGTCTGGGGCGCCTGCTCCGCCCGTTCAGCGCCGCCGCCGCCCGGGTGTTCGGCCTCGCCGTGGACCAGCTCGATCCCGCCCTGCCGCTGCGTGATCATGGCCTGGACTCCCTGATGGCCGCCGAGCTACAAGCCGAGCTGCACGCGGCGTCCGGCGTCGAGCTCTCCCTGTTGGAGCTGCTCAGCGGCCGGTCCTTACAGTCTCTCGCCGAGCGGGCTCTCCCTGGCCTGCTCCGCCTCAACCCATCCTCCCCCGAGCAGAGCCAATGACGACGGCGACCCACGCTGGACAGGCGGTCTACTCCGCCTCCTTCCTCAACATCTACGACCTCTGGGTCCATGGCGTCTCCAACCGGGTGCTCTGGCGCTGCCCCACCGAGCGCCTCGTCGCCCACTACGACCAGCACGTCAGCGGGAGCCACCTCGACGTCGGCGTCGGCACCGGGCTCCTGCTCGATCGCTGCACCTTCCCGAGCACCAACCCCCGGATCGTGCTCTGCGACCTGAACGAGAACAGCCTCGCCCACTGCGCCGAGCGCATCGCGCGCTACAACCCCAGCACCGTGCGCGCCGACGTGCTCCAGCCCTTGCCCGCGGCGCTGCCTCCGGGCTCGTTTGACTCCGTGGGCCTCAACTACCTGCTCCACTGCCTGCCTGGCGACATCCCCGGCGGCAAGTGGGCGGCGTTTGACAGCCTCAAGGCGGCGTTGAGCCCCGAGGGTGTGCTGTTCGGCTCGACGATCTTAGGCGCGGGCATCTCCCCGAACCTCGCCGCCCAGGGGGTGCTCAAGCTCTACAACAGCCGGGGCATCTTCGGGAACGATCACGATGACCTCACCACGCTGCGGGCGGAGCTGGAGCGCCGCTTCACCCGGGTGAACATCGAGGTCGTGGGCCTCGTGGCCCTGTTCACCGCCCGCCGCTGAGCCCGCGCCGCGCGCTCAGCGCACGACCATGCTCTCCAACCAGACATGCACGGCCTTCACCGGCAGGGGCGGCCTGGGGGTCGTCGCCTCGACGAGGGGGCAGTCGGCGTCGGGCGGCAGGCGCTTCACCTCCAGCACCGCCCCGCTGCGCCGATCGCGCAGGGTGACGTCTACGGCGGGGCGCGGCGCCGGGTCGTCGGGGCAGAGGAGCTCCTGGAGCGGATCGGCGACGGGGGTGACGACGGCGACGAGATCGAGCTGGTAGAGCGCGCCTTTGTGGCCAACCCAGCGCGTCTCGGCGGGGCCGCCGGGCCAGAAGATGCTGTCCCCTTTGCTCGGGTCGTTGGGCTCGGTCTCAAAACGGAGGCCGCCCTCCTGCAAGAGCCGCGCGACGACGGCGTCCTGCACGTCGAGCTTGGGCACGGCGGCCTCCCCTACCCCGCCATCGGGGAAGCTCACGCGCAGGCTGAGGCCGGGGTCATGCGCGGTGAGCTCCTCAAAGGTCACCCGGGCGAGGCTCTCGGTGTACGGCGCGGTGAGCGCCCCCGGGCCGACGGACACCCCGCCCATGCTCAGCACGACCCCTTCGGGCAGGCCGTTGACCTCGATCCGCAGGGCGTCTCCGCCGGGGGTGAGCAGGCCCTCGTAGCGGGCCTCGCCGTGGGTGATCTGGAGCTCGGCGGACTTGCCCAGCGCCGTCGGGGTGAAGGCGACGGTGACCGGCGCGGGGCCGCCGCAGGCCAAGGAGAGCAGCAGGAGGGAGGTCATCGGGAGGGCTCCGAGGCAGGGGGCCTCAAGGTAACCCGAGGGAGGCCGCGTCCGCCTAGGTGGGAGCCCGCGGCGCGGTCGGTTAGGGGAGCGTCCCCGCCGGAGAACCCCGGCCACCCCGGAGCAAGGGCGTATGTCTGATCCCAAGCTGTCTGAGCCGAGCCTCCCGATCCTCCAGTTCCTGCTGCACAACTACAAGAACTTCAACTCTCGGGCCACCCGGGACGCGACCTTGGCTTACTGGCGGCACATTCAGGACGGCGGGCGCATGTTCTGGGCCGTGGCGGGGGCCATGTCGTCCGCGCAGCTCGGCATCAGCCTCGCCCCGGCGATCCGCGAGGGCCTCATCCACGGGCTCTCCGTGACCGGCGCCAACCTGGAGGAGTCCCTGTTCCGCCTCGTGGCCCACCACAGCTACAAGGACTTCCCGGACTACCGCTACTTCACCAAGCAGGACGACACGCGCATCTTGGAGGACCGGATGCGCCGGGTCACCGACACGAGCATCCCTGAAGACGAGGCCTTCCGCGTCGTCGAGAAGACCATCGTGCCGATGTGGAAACGTGCGGACGAGTCCAACACCCGCCGCTTCTGGCACGAGTACTTCTACGAGCTCATCACGACCTTGCCGCCGGAGACCTACGAGGGCGACCCCACCCAGTGCTGGCTGCTCGCCGCCGCCCGGGCCAAGCTCCCCATCGTCGTGCCCGGCTACGAGGACTCCACCTTCGGCAACATCTTCGCGTCTCACGTGAAGTTCGGCGAGGTCGGCGCCCAGATCGCGAAGTCGGGCATCGAGTACATGGCCGCCTTCTACGACGAGTACCAGAAGCTCAGCGAGGGCGCGGGCGTCGGCTTCTTCCAGATCGGCGGCGGCATCGCGGGCGACTTCCCCATCTGTGTGGTGCCCTCGATCAAGTACGACCTTGAGCAGCCCGTGAAGCCCTGGGCCTACTTCTGCCAGATCAGCGACTCCACCACGTCGTACGGCAGCTACTCCGGCGCGACCCCCAACGAGAAGATCACCTGGGACAAGCTCACG
Organism: Myxococcota bacterium; assembly: GCA_023150845.1. Taxonomy (GTDB): domain Bacteria; phylum Myxococcota_A; class UBA796; order UBA796; family CAJQPC01; genus JADKFE01. The sequence goes on from JAKLKD010000063.1 coordinate 13,535, forward strand.
GAAGACACGCCGATGTTCGTGATCGAGTCCGACGCCACCATCGTCGTGCCGCTCATGCTCCAGGCGCTCTTGGAGTGTAAGCGGAACCCCGAGGCCGCCAACGCCCTCATCGCGCGTTACGGCCGCTGAGCGTCGTGCCCCCGACGCGCCGCGCTCAAGTCTCCCGGGTCCGCGCCGAGGGCTCGTCCTTCGTCTGCGCGCTAGAAGACGACGAGCTGGCCGTCGAGGAGCCCCTGGAGCTGCGGATCGAGGGCGAGAGCTTGCTCGTCACAATGCGCACCCCGGGCCATGACGAGGAGCTGGCGGCGGGGCTGCTCTACACCGAGGGCCTCATCGACGGCGCCGACGACCTCGTCGCCATCGCCCACATCGACGACCCGCGGGACCCCCGGGGCAACACCCTCGACACCCGCCTCGCGGGCGGGGTGCGGCGCGGGGCGACCAACCTGCTCTCCTCCCAGCGGGCGATGTTCGCCTCCTCCGCCTGCGGGATCTGCGGCGGGGCGACCGTGGACCGGGTGCTCAGCCGGGTGGGCCCCCTCGTAGCACCCCGCCGGGCGAGCCCGGACCTGCTCTTGTCTCTGGCCGCCCGGATGCGGGAGGCCCAGGCCACCTTCGCCAAGACCGGCGGCCTTCACGCCGCGGCGCTGTTTGACCTCGACGGCGGCCTGGAGGTGCTCCGGGAGGACATCGGGCGCCACAACGCCGTCGATAAGGCGCTCGGCTGGCGGCTCCTGCGCGATGAGGTGCCCGTGGACGACCGCGTGCTCCTCGTGAGCGGCCGCGCCGGGTTTGAGCTCGTGCAGAAGGCCCTCGTGGCCCGGGTTCCAGTGATGGCGGCCATCGGCGCGCCGAGCTCTCTGGCCGTGGAGCTCGCCCGGGCGGGGGGCATGCAGCTCGTCGGCTTCTTACGCGACGGGCGCTTCAACGACTACTCCGCGCCGAGCCCCTGAGCGACCCTTGCCCGCGGCGCCGCGCTGTGCGAGCATCCCGCTCCGCCCGAGGCTCACGCCATGAACGCCGCTGTCACCCGCTGGCTCGCTCGCGCCCCTGACGCCGTGTTCTCGGCCTGGGCCATCGTCGCGGCGTTCTCTTGTTACTTCGCGATGTACGCCTACCGGAAGCCCTTCGCCGCGGGCAGCTTCGCCGGGGTCGTGGACCTCCCGCTGCTCGGTGAGCTGGACTACAAGATCCTGCTCATCTTGAGCCAGGTGATGGGCTACGCGCTCTCAAAGTTTATGGGCATCAAGATCATCTCCGAGATGACCGCGCCCCGACGCGCGGCGGCGATCTTGGCCACCATCGGCTCGGCCTGGGCGGCGTTGGGCCTCTTCGCCATCACCCCGGCGCCTTGGGGCGCGGTGTTCTTGTTCGTGAACGGCGTGCCCTTGGGCATGGTCTGGGGCCTCGTCTTCGGGTTTCTGGAGGGGCGGCGCAGCTCGGAGCTGCTCGGCGCGGGGCTCTCGGGCTCGTACATCGTCGCCAGCGGCTTCGTGAAGAGCGCCGGGCTCATGACGCTCGGCTGGGGCGTGAGCGAGACGTCCATGCCCTTCGTGACCGGGGCGCTGTTTTTGCCGCTCACCCTCGTCTCGGTGTGGATGCTCGCTGTGCTGCCGCCGCCCAACGAGGCCGACATCGCGCTGCGCACCGAACGAAAGCCGATGGACGCCGAGGCCCGGGCCGACTTCTTGCGTCGCTTCGGGCCTGGGGTGGCGCTCCTCACCGGGCTCTACGTCTTGCTCACGGCCTACCGCGACTTCCGCGACAACTTCGCCCGGGAGCTCTGGGGGGCGCTGGGCTACGACGGCTCGCCGGAGATCCTCACCACGAGCGAGCTGCCCATCACCGTCGCCGTGCTCGTGGCCTTGGGCGCCTTGATGACGGTGAAGGACAACCGCCGGGCGCTGCTCATCGTGCACGGCCTCATGCTGGCGGGGACGGCGCTCATCGGCGTCTCGACCCTCTTGTGGGAGGCCGGGCTCCTCGGCCCGGCGCCCTGGATGATCCTCGTCGGGCTCGGGCTCTACATCGGCTATGTGCCTTACGGCTGCGTGCTCTTTGACCGGCTCATCGCCGCCGTGGGGTTCCCGGGCAACGCGGGGTTCATGATCTACCTCGCGGACAGCTTCGGGTACCTGGGCTCCGTGGCCCTGCTGCTGTACAAAAACTTCGGCCAGGGCGAGCTGTCCTGGCTGGAGTTTTTTACGCGCTTCTCCTACCTCTGCGCGGTCGTATGCAGCGCGGCCTTCTTGAGCTCGGCGCTCTACTTCTGGCGGAGGTTGGGCTCACACGATGAGCCCGCGGCCCCTAGATGACCACGTTGAACTCGACGGTCTCGGTGCCTTGATCACCTGTGATGGACAGGGTGATCACCCACACGCCGCTCATGCTAAAGAGCATCCCCGGCGTGGTGTAGGTGCCGTCGCCGTTTGAGGTCGTCGTCGGGGTGACGGTCATGCCGTGGCCGTGGCTGGGCATCTCCGCGCTCACGCTCACCGTGGCGTCGGTGACCGGGGCCCCGGCGCCGTCCACGATGGAGGCGGTGAGGTCGAAGTAGTCGTTGAAGGGGATGGGGTCGGGGCTCGGCGTGATCGTGACGGTGTAGCTCGCGCTTGAGGCCTCACGAGACTCGTCCACCTCGGCGAGGCTGTCCATGGCGCTGTGGTGGTTCTTGTGGCCGTCCATGCAGCCAGCGGACAAGGCCAAGGCGAAGAGGGCGATCGAGACGACGCGGGTCATGGTTCTCCTCCGAAGGGACGCACGGTAACATATGCCCGAGGGGGTGGTCCCCGAGACATGCTCAGTCAGAGATGTGGAGGCCAAGATGAGCTTTGAAGGTGATGACGGCGCGCAGTACCAGGTCGTCGTGAACCCGGAGGACCAGTACTCCATCTGGCCCGCGGACCGCGCGTTGCCCCTGGGCTGGCGGGCAGAAGGCAAGACGGGCACCAAGCAGGAGTGCCTCGACCACATTGCGGCCCTGTGGACCGACACGATCCCGAGGGGCCCGCGCGGTCGGTAAGGGCAGGCCAGGCGCCGAGGCGACCGCGGCGGCACCACCGCTCACTCCGCCGCGCGGCGGGTTATCCACAGACGATGTTCCCCGACCTGCTGACGCTCCAGACACCCTTCGGCGTGCAGGCCCTGCACACCTACGGGCTGCTCCTCATCCTCGGCTTCTTCGCCGCGACGCTCGTGACCGGCGCGCGCATGCGGCAGGTCGGCATGAACAGCGACCGCCTCGTGCCGCTGATGCTCATCGCGATCCCCTCGTCGATCTTGGGCGCGCGGCTCTTGCACTTCTTGGGCTCGACGGATCGTGACGCCTTCTTGGCGGCGCCCTGGATCCTCTTTGACCTCACCCAAGGCGGCATGGCCTTCTTGGGCGGCGCCATCGGCGGCGTGATCTCCGGGAGCCTCTTCGCCCGGCGCGCGGGGCTCAACGTCTGGAAGATGGCGGACGTCGGCGCCCCGTCGATCATGCTCGGCCTCGCCATCGGCCGCCTGGGCTGCTTCGCCGCGGGCTGCTGTCACGGCATGGCCTGCCCGGCCCCCGTCGAGGGCATGATCACCGGGGACCTCTTCCCCGGCGGCCAGCTCGTCACCGTCGAGGGTTTCCCCTGGGTGGCGATGGTCTTCAACAAGGGCGTCGGCGTCGGCAGCATCATCGGCCACCCGGTCTACCCCACCCAGCTCTGGGAGTCTCTGGGCGCGCTCACGCTCTTTGGGGTGCTGAGCCTCTTGTGGCGTTACGCCCGGCGTTTTGACGGGCAGATCCTCGCCGCGACGATGATCCTCTACCCGCCGATGCGCTACACCATCGAGACCTACCGCGGCGACGAGCTCCGGGGCACGAACCTCCTGGGCATGTTCTCGACCTCCCAGCTCACGGGGCTCATCCTCTTGGCGATGTCCTTCGCGCTCATCGCCTGGCGCTGGCCCAAAGGACTCGCGCCGGAGACGCCGCTCACCGAGAGCGACCTCGACCCCGACCTTGACCCCGACCTGCTGAAGCGCTGAGCTGGGCGGCGCGGAGCTGACCGAGCAGCTCGGCGACCTGGTTGACCAGCTCACCGGGGCCACCCCGGAGCGCCGGGGCGACCACACCGGGCAAGGCCGCGACCAAGGCGGCGGCGTCGGGCACGCGGGGCGCCTCCCCCAAGGCGATGTGCTGGGCGTGGATGTCCCGGGTGCGGCGGTAGAGCTCGCCGGGGCGCCGCGGGTGGGCGTGGAGCACGACGGCGCCGGGGACGTAGCCGATGCGGCGACCTTGGCGCCAGAGCAGATCCTCGGCGGTGGGCGCGTCGGGGAGCGGGTTCTGGAGCAAGAAGTCCCGGCGGGCCAAAGCGAAGACGTGGTCGAGGCGCTGGCTGAGGTGGTGCTCCCGGCCGCCGGGCGTCCAGGCGGCGAGGCGATCCCGGGTGATGGCGTCGCTCGTCGGCCAAGGCGCCTGACGGCCAAAGACGGCGTCGTAACCCCCTTCCTCCAGGGCCTCGACGAGCTGCCGGACCACGCCGCGCCCCCGGGGCAAGGCGTCATCGACGGTGAACAGGATGTAGTCCCCCTTCGCCAGCTCGACGCCACGCTGCCGGGTGGCGCCGTGGCCGCGCCACTCAAGCGCGTAGACCCGATCGCCGTCTACGATGCCTTTGGGGCGGCCGTTCTGGAGCACGACCACCTCCATCTGCACGTCCTGGGCCCGCAGGGCGGCGAGGCCGAGGGGGGTGCCCCGGTTGGTGGGGATGACGGCGCTCACCCGGAGCGGCGGGGCGTCGGGGCGCCCTGGGGTGGGCAGGTAGCCGCGCAGGGCCTCTTGGAGCGACGGGGAGCGGGCCGAGACGGCGTCGAACCAAGGCGCGACCTGCTCGACGCGCAGCTCCCGGGGCAGCTCACCGTCGAGCTGCAGGCTCACGGGCTCCCCACGTCGCAGGGCCTCCTCGATCTCGCGGCGCGCTCGGGGGCCTAAGCTGGTGATGTTCATTCGAGGGCGACACGGCGGGGGTCTTCTTGGGCCCAGGTGACGGTCGCGGCGAGGCCATCGCGCAGGTTGACCCGCGGGGACCAGCCCAGGGCGGCGCGGGTGTTGTCGTCGTTGAGCGCGTAGCGGCGGTCTTGGCCCGGGCGCTCCTCGACGTGGGTGAGGCGCCCGCCGCCGCAGAGCGCGGCGAGCTGGGCGGCGAGCTCGGCGTTGGTGCGCTCGTTGCCCCCGGCGAAGTGGTGCACGTCACCAGGCCGACCCCGGCGCAAGAGCGCGACGACCCCCGCGGCGAAGTCATCCACATGGAGCCAGTCGCGGCGGGCGAGGCCGTCGCCGTGCAGGGTGAGGGGCTCCCCGGCCAAGGCGAGGCGGATCCAGGTGGGGATCGCCTTCTCGCCGTGCTGCCGAGGCCCGTAGTTGTTCGTGCAGCGCACGACGGAGACGGGGAAGCCCCGGGTGTGGCGGATGGCGTGCACGAGGGCCTCAGCGGCGGCTTTGGTCGCCGCGTAGAGGTTTCCCGGCCGCAGGGGCGCGTCGGGGCCAAACCGACCCTCGGCCGGGGCCTCGCCGAAGACCTCGTCCGTGCTGAGGTGAACGGCGTGGGCCACGCCCGCGGCGGCGGCGGCCTCCAGCACGACCCGGGCGCCCTCGATGTTGGTGCGTAAGAACGGCGCGGGGTCGATGAGGGAGCGGGCGACGTGGGACTCGGCGGCGGCGTGCACCACGGCGTCTTGGCCGGTCATGAGGCGGCGGACCAGGGCCGCGTCGCAGACGTCACCGACGACGAGCTCAGCGTCTACGCCGTCGAGGTGGGCGCGCCGCCCGGCGTAGGTGAGCAGGTCGAGCACGGTGACGGTCCAGCCATCGGCGACGAGCGCCCGGGCCAAGGCCGAGCCGATGAAGCCCGCGCCGCCGGTGAGCAGGATGCGCCCAGGCCCCGCCACGCTCAGCTGTCCCGCCGCGACCAGTCGAAGGACAACACGCCGTGGGCTGGCGCGCGCTCCTCGTCAGGGCGCTCCCGGTCGTAGGGGGCGGAGACGACGTTGACCACCAGGGCCTCTTCTTCGCCGATGTTCTTGAGGCCGTGCCAGATGCCCGGCGGGAACATCACGAGGTTGAAGCTGCGGTCTCCCAAGATGAAGGACATCTGCGCGCCGTAGGTCGGCGAGTCCGGGCGATCGTCGATGAGGCCCAACATCACCCGCCCCTTGAGGCAAGACATGCGGTCCCACTGGCGGGCGTGGCGGTGCCAGGCCTTCACGACGCCGGGGTAGAGCGTCGTGACGTAGACCTGCCCGATCGGCGCGGCCATGAGCGCGTCGTCATCGGCCCGCACGAGCTCCGCCAAGGAGCCGCGCTGGTCGTTGTGCCAGGTCAGGGGCTTACACAGCACGCCATGAATCGACATGGCCGCGTTTGTAACCCAGAAGACCCCTCTTCGCTCGGATCCTGGCGCCGGGTGAGTTAGGGTGCGGACATGGGTATGCTCCTCGCCTTGTTCGGCGCCGTCGCCTTCGCCGCGCCGACGCCGACGCTGACCGACGCCGGTCGGGCGCGGCCCGACGCCCGGCCCGCCATGCTCGTGGTGACGCCTGGGGTGAGCCCCGCGGCCTACTCGGTCTGGGTCGACGCCGTCGAGGGCGCGGGCCTCGACGCCTGGCTGCTCACCTTCCCCGGCGTGACCTGGACCGTTGACGACGCCGTCGCTGGGCTCAAGAGCGCGTTCTCCACCCTGTCTGGGGGCCGTGAGGTGCCGGTGATCGCCGCCCACGGATACGCCGGGGTGCTCGTGCTCCTGAGCGCCGTCGAGCCCGCCGCCTTGGCCCTCGTCGGCACCCCGCTGGGCCCCCAGCCCGTGCCTGTGCTCACCCGTCCGCCCGTCGGCGGCGCCGCCTTGGGCCTGCCTTGGGCCCCGGAGCTCCTCGGCCCCCTGGCCGTCGAGCCTACCTCCGGGGAGCTGGGCCGGGCCTACGCCGCTTGGGCGGTGAGCCTCCCCGACTATGCGCCTCCGCGCTGTCCGAGCCTCGTCGTCAGCTCGGGGATCGACCCCGTCGCCCCGCCCGAGGTGGTGCGTCTGCCCTCCCAGAGCTGGCCCGACCGGCGCTGGGTGCGCGTCGGGATGCTCGGCCTCGACCCAAAAGAGCTGAGCCACAGCGAGCTGCTCTCCGACCCCGACCTCGCCGCCGAGGTCGCGGCCTTCTTGAGGGCGCCATGAGCCCTCGGCGCTGGGCCGCCCTCGCCGCCTTGGCCTACGGGGGCGGGACGATGATGTCCGAGGCCGCCCCGCAGCCCACCGAGGCGCCCTGCGCGGCCGCCGAGCGCCACCTCGTCAAGACCGAAGACGGCGCCACCATCGCCCTGCACCGCCACCCCGGCGAGGGGCCCCCCGTGCTCATCGTGCACGGCATCTCCTCCAACCACCGCTGCTGGGACCTCAGCCCCGAGCGCAGCGTCGCCACGGCGCTCGTCGCCGCGGGCTTTGACCCTTGGCTCCTCGACCTGCGGGGCCACGGCGACGCGCTCACCGACGCCGAGGGCCGACGCCAGTGGGGCGGCTGGACGATGGACGACTACGGGCTCCGGGACGTGCCTGCCGCCGTGGACTACGTCCTTGAGCGCACCGGGGCGGCGCGGGTGGGCTACGTCGGCCACAGCCTCGGCGGCATGATCGGCGCGGTCTACGCGAGCTCCGCGCCCGGCGCCCAAGACAAGCTCTACGCCCTGATCGCCGTGGGCAGCCCGCTGGACTTCTCCGACCCCGACCCGCTCGTGAGCGGCGCCTTGGGCCTCGCCCGGTGGTCCTTGCCCGTCGTGCCCACGGACCAGCTCGCGAAGGTGCAGGCCGCGATGGGCGGCCGCGCGACGCCGATCAACGCCATGGTGGACGCCGCCTTACTCAACGACGTGTCCCCCGAGCTGCGGCCGATGATGTACCGGGCGATCACGAGCCCCATGACCGGCGGGGAGCTGCGCCAGCTCGGCGCCGCGGCCCAAGAGGGCGGCTTCGTGGACGCCCAGGGCCTCGTGGACTACCGCGGCCCCCTCGCCAAGGTCACCGTGCCGACCCTCGTGATCGCCGGGCGGGCCGACCAGATCGCCCCGGTGGACCGGGTGATGGCGTTCTACACCGCCGTCGGCGCGCCGGAGCGCCGCCTGGTGATCGCCGGGCGGGCGACGGGCTTCGCGGTAGACTACGGCCACCTCGACCTCACGCTGGGCGACCACGCGGCGACCGAGATCTTCCCCCTGATCGCCGAGTGGTTACGCCGATGAACAACCCGCCCCGTCTGCTCCAGCTCCAGAGCGGCGTCGCCGTGCTCCACGCCGAGGCGACGGCGCTCGTCGGCTGCGGCGACGGCCTGATGTCCGAGTGGCTCTCCCGGGGCCTGCCCCGCCGCGGCCCCGACGTCGTGTACCTTCCCGAGACGAGCCCTCTTCAGGTCGCCGGGCTCTACGCTCTGCTCGCCTTCGCCCAGCGCGCGGGTCGGAAGGCGCCGATGCGGGTGGTGAGCGCGCTGGACGACGAGGCGGCCCCGGCGCTCGTCGCGGCCTGGATTCAGACCGAGCGCGACGGCTTCCCCGTAGAGATTGAGGGGGAGCTGCCCGGCGCGACCATCGATGTCGGGCCTTTTGCGCTCCGCGCCGCGCCCGCCGCCGAAGGGCTCGGCTTCGATCTGAGCGTCGGCGGCGAGGTCCACAGCTTCAGGCCCGGCCGTGGCCGCTGATCCTCAACGCCCCGACGTGCTCATCGTCGGCGCGGGGACGGCCGGCGCGGCGGCGGCCTTGTTCTGCGCCCGGCGTGGGCTCGCCGTGGTGTGCCTCGACCGCCGCCCCCTCGACGAGGCCGGTGCGCGCTGGGTGAACGGTGTGCCTCTGTGGGTCTTCGGCGCCGTCGGCCTCGCCCCGCCGCTGCCGCCCGAGGAGCGCAGCCGCGGCGTGCCCTTCCGCATGGTCGCGGGCTGGGACGGCCCCCAGGTGCTCCTCGACGACCACGACCTCCTGGAGGTCGACATGCGCGCCTTGGTGCGTAGGCTCCAGGCCGAGGCCCGCGCCGCCGGGGCGACCCTGACCGGCGAGGCCAAGGTCGAGTCTTGGGACGGCGAGACCGCCCAGACCACCGCCGGGGCCTTCACCCCCAAGGTCATCGTCGACGCGAGCGGCCTCGGCGGCACGATCTGGCCCCACGCCGCGCCCCGGGGCACCCTCTGCGCCGCCGCCGCCGAGGAGCGGATCTTGCTCGACGAGCAGGCCGCCCGGCGCTTCTTTGAGTCCCGCGGGGCCCAGCTCGGCGACACCTTGTCCTTCACCGGGGTCGCCGGGGGCTACTCCATCGCGAACGTGCGGGCGGCGGACGGCCACGTCTCCTTGCTCACGGGCTCGATCCCCGCCTTGGGCCACAAGCCCGGCGTCGTGCTCCTGAACGAGCTCGTGGCGGCGGAGCCCTGGATCGGCCCCAAGGTCTACGGCGGGGCCCGGGCGATCCCCCTCGACCTCCCGGCGGCGGTCGTCGGGGAGGGCAACCGGGCCCGGCTCGGCGACGCGGCGGGCCAAGTGTTCTCCAGCCACGGCTCTGGCATCGCCCAGGGCCTGCTCGCGGCGCACCTGCTCGCCGAGTGCCTGGCCTCGGGCGGCGGCGTCGCGGCGTACAACCTCCAGTTTCAGCGCGGCGCGGCGGCGGCCTTGGCCTCCCAGGTCGTCTTCCGGCGCTTCTCGATGTCCCTCACCCCCGAGGACACCCGCGCCTTGTTCTCCTCCGCCGTGGTCCACCCCGCCGTCGCCAAGCTCGTGCTGACCCAGCGCCCGCCGTGGCGCGCGCCGCTGGGCCTCCTCGCTGGGCTGCCGGGCCTCGTCCGGGCGCCGGGCCTCAGCGCGCGCCTCGCCCCGGCCTTCGCGCGTATGGCCGCCGTCGAGGCCCTGCACCGCGTCTACCCGCGTGACCCGGCCAAAGTGGCGGCTTGGGAGGCGCGGCGGCGGGCCGTCGTGGGTGACTGAGCCTCAGCCACCCCGCCGAATCGTCCGCACACACCCCAGGCCGTACCGGATCGACCGCCACAGCGAGATGGACTGCACGCTCTCGTCGTAGCGCACCCGCGCCGGGCGCTCGGTGAAGCGGAAGCCCGCCACGGCGAGGCGCACCAAGACCTGCTGGTCAAAGACGTAGTCGTCGCTGAGCTGGTCCAAGGGCAAGGACCGCAGGGCCTCGGCGCGAAAGGCCCGGGCCCCGGTGTGCAGCTCCGTCGCCTGCACGCCCAGGCGCCGCCGGGCGTAGGCCGTGAGCGCGCGGTTGCCCAGACGGCGCCAGGACGGGATCACCGCGCCGCCGTCCGGGGCCAAGAAGCGGGAGCCCAAGGCCACGTCCGCGTCGTCCAGGGCGTCCAAGAGCGCCAACACGTCGCTGATGTCGTACTGGCCGTCGCCGTGCACCAGGGCGATGCGGGTGGCCCCCGCCGCCAAGGCGGCCTCGTAGCCCGTGCGCTGGGCCGCGCCGTAGCCGCGGTTCTTGGGGTGGCGCAGGAGGGTCACCCCGGCGGGGGCGCTGAGCGGAGGTTCGCTGCCGTCGTCCACGACGAAGGTGGGCAGCTCCGGCGGCAAAGCCGCGAGCACCCCGGGCAGGGTGGCGTGAACGTTCAGCCCGACGACGACGGCGACCCTCATCGCAGCACGTCCCGCAGCCGGACCCGGTGCTTGAGCAGGTGGCCCCACATCGCCCACTCCCCGAGCGCCCAATGATCGGCGTCCGCGCGGCGTTTTGCCAAGGCGTCTGGCGCGGCGGCCACCCCGGCGAAGAGGCCTCGCAAAGCCGCCCGTTTGGCCCCGGACTCGACCCGGGCGCTCCAGCCCCGCCCTGAGGCCGAGGCCGCCGCTAAGCCGCCGAGGCGCAGGGCCGTCCAGGCGGGCATGGTGAGCACGGCGCTCATGGGCAAGGAGCGGATCGCCGCCCGCACCCGGTTTCGTTCGACGAGGAAGACCTTCCGCGGGGTGTAGCGCCCATAGGTCGCGCCGAGGTCATGCACGATGCGGGCCTCGGGCACATAGACCAGCGGAAAGCCCCGGCGCCGGGCGCGTAAGGAGAGGTCCACGTCCTCGCCGAAGGCCTCCAGATCCTCATCAAAGGGCCCGATGGCGTCGAGCACCTCACGGTGAACCAAGAGCGCCGCGCCCGAGCAGGCGCCGACCTCGCCGGGGAGGTCATAGGCCGGGCTGTCCTGGTCTTCGCGGCCTCGGGCCCAGTTGAAGCCGTCGGGGAAGAGGCCGTGGCCGGTGTTGTCCAGGCGCCCGCTGCCGTCGCTGAGCAAGATGCGCGGCTGGTAGAGCCCGGGGCGGGTGGAGGCGGCGGCGCGCAGCGCGTCCACGAAGCCCGGCAGCGGCGCCGTGTCGTCGTTGAGCAGGAGGATGAGCGCCCCCGAGCAGGCGGCGAGGCCGAGGTTCGCCGCCCGGGCGAAGCCGACGTTCTCCCCGAGCTGGGTCACCTCGGCGTCGTGGGCCGCGCAGGCCGAGACGTCGGCGGCGCCGGGCAGGTTGCTCACCACCACCCGCAGGGTGTCCCCGGGCCGGAGCTGGGGGCGCAGCGCGGCGAGGCCCCGGGCGAGGAGCGCGCCGCCGCGGTGGGTGATGATCAAGGCGGAGAGCGGCGTCTCGGGCACGGCGGGCCGGGGAGCGGGGGGCGGGGCTAAGGCGAGTATGCCACGCCCTGACGCCGCGTGAGCCGCGCGCCGAGCGCGATCAGCGCCGGATCGCCGTGGCGGAGGCCGTAGACCAAGGTGTTCAGCGCGTGTAAGGCGCTGAGCGCGCCCAAGGCCTCGGCCTCAAGGGCCGTGAGCGCGCCGTAACCCTCCAAGAAGGCCGCGCTGTCCTCGGGATCCGGCAGCTCCCCGACGATCTTCACGAGGTCCGCGAGGGTGAGGTCGACCCGCGCGTGCTCCCAGTCGAGCACGGAGAGGCCCTCAGCGCCGAGGCGCCAGTTGCGCGGGTGAACGTCGCGGTGGCAGCGCCCCCGCCGCCACACGGACTCGGGCAGGTCACAGCCGAGGCGGCTCTGGGCGCACAAGGTGGTGATGACCTCATCCGGCGCGAGGCCCTGGGCGCGGCGGGCGGCGGCGGACACCCGCAGAGACAAGGCCTCGGCGGCGGGCTCCCCGAGCGCCGGGGCGCCCTCATGGAGGGCCCGGTGCCAAGCCCCCGCGGCGATGAAGGCCCGGCGCCGGGCCTCCCCCTGGAGCGCCTCGACGGCCTCGCCGGGCCGATCGCTGAGCAAGAGCCAGCCCCCCTCGGCGGCCAAGAGCGTCGGCGCGCCGCGGAGCCCCCAAGACGTCAGCGCCTCGCGCTCCTGGGAGAAGCCGCGCCCCGGACGCGGTCGTTTGGCCCAGACGATGAAGCCCTCCCCCTCCAGGCGCCAGACCTCGGCGGATCCAACCCGGCGCTCCACCCGGCGCGGCGGGCCGGGCAGACAGGCCCAGAGCCCCGTCGGCAGCGGCGGCGACGGAGGGGACGGCGGAGGCGACGACGGCGTGGGTCCGAGACGCATCGCCGCCCCCACTAACCGACGAGGCGCCGCCGGAATAGAGCGTCCAGGTGACCCCAAGCCCCGCCGCCGCGCCGACCCCCGACGAGCCCTCCGGAAGCCTCCGCGCGGCCGCCCTCTGCGCCCTCCTCGCCCTCGGCGTTCTTGGTTGGATGACCAATCAACATCCGAGCTTACGCCAGGTGGACTTCATCGGCTTCTCGGCGCGGGCCGAGCGCCTCTGGGGCGGCGGGGCCATGGACTCCGACCTGCTCAACACGCTCTACCCCGTGGGGTACCCCGCGCTCTTGGGCCTCGGGCAGCGGCTCTGCGGCGACGCGCTCTGGGCGGGCAAGGGCCTCGCGGCGCTGTTCGGCGCGTGGCTCATCGGCGCGGCGGCGCGCTGGCTCGGCGTCGGGGCCGCGCTCTGGCTCTTGGCGACGCCGATGGTCCTGGAGTTCGGCGCCGTCGAGGGCACAGACATGCCCGCCGCCGCGCTCTCTCTCGCCGCGCTCTCCGTCGCCGCCCGCCGCCCGGCCCTCGCCGGGGCGCTCCTCGGCGCGGCCTGCCTCTGCCGCTACACCGCCCTCGCCGCCCTGCCCGCGGCGCTCTGGCTGAGCCCCGCCCGGGGCCGCCTGCTGCTCTCCTTCGTCGTGGCCACGGCGCCGCACTGGGGCGTCGCGCTGTGGCAAGGCCGCTCTCCCCTCCCCGACCAGTCGATCAACATGGCCATCGGGGCGGGCGGCCCGGGGGAGGCGCCGTCCCGGGCCGAGGCCTTCGTCCGGGCCCTGCGCGGCGCCTGGGAGCCCTGGACGGCGAAGCTCGGCGGCCTGGGGCTGCTCGTCGGCCTGTGGCGCCGAGACCGCCGGGCCGTCGCGCTCAGCCTGTGGGGCCTCGCCCACGTCGCCGGGATCTCTCTGGCCTTCTCGACGCCGCGCCTCGCCTTGCCCGCGAGCCTCTGCGCCGCCGCCGGCCTCTGCTTCGTGCTGCGTGGTCCCGCGCTCTGGGCCGCGGCCTTCGGCCTCTTCGCCTGGAGCGCGCCCCGGCTCGCCACGCTGAGCCCCCAAGAGGAGCAGCTCGCCCCCTTGCAGGACCTCACCGAGGGCCTCGACGGCCCCTTCGCCTCCTCGACCCCCTGGTTCACCGCCCGCCGGGACGGCTGGCTCGTCGAGAGCCTGCCGCTGCGCGCCTTGGAGCGTGACCCCCGGCAGCTCACCCCGGCGCGCCTCGTGCAGCGCGCCCGGGAGCGGGGCCTCAAACACATCGTCTTGGAGCCCGGCCGGGTGACCGCCTCCAACCCCGGCCTGCGCCCTTTGCTCTCTGGCGCCCCCGTCGAGGGCCTGCGCCTCGTCGTTCGTAAGCGCGGTTGGGTGATCTTCGCCGTCGAGCCGGTCACCGGGACGGCAACACCACGTCCACCCCCAGGCTGAGCGCCAGGCCCGCGTAGCGCGGCGACATCGTCGCCTCGTAGCCGAGCACGGTCTGGTAATGCAGCCCCGCCGTCGGCCTCACAAGCCCGGCCCCGGCCCAGGAGGCGCGCAGGCCCACGTTCGCCTCCACGCCGAAGGCCGCGTCCGCGTCGGCGAGCAGCTCGTTCTCCCACTCCGAGGGCTTCCGGCCGCGCCGTCGCTGCGGAGCTGGAGGGTCTCTTGGCCCTTGTAGTCCCCGCTGGGCACGTCCAGCGCGAAGGTGTGGGGGTTCATGGGGCCCGGCCGGGCCGTCCCGGCGACGCCGATCCGCAGGTGGTCATCCCAGAGGCTCGCCCCGGCGGCGAAGGCCGGGCCGTGGGAGAGGTGCTCCGCGATGGCGTAGCCGCGCCACTCCAAGGCGACGAAGGCCCCGGCGTGGGCGGCGCCGCTCCAGGCAGAGAGCAGGGCGACGATCGGGGTGAAGAGGGCGAGGTGTTTGGGGGAAGTCATGGGCGAATCTCCGAGTGGGTGGGGCAAGATCAGTGGTTGAGCCAGCTCGCGGCCTGGCCGGGGACGAGGCGCACGCCGACCGTCCCTCGGGCGAGCACCTTGGCGCCGTCTCCGTCGAAGCCGTAGAGGCCGCCGGTCTCCATGCGCAGGTGAACCTGGACGTCGTCGGTGACGGCGAGGGTGTAGCCGCCGACGAGCACCTGCCCGAGCGTCTCCGTCGCCGCCCGGGGAGAGCGCTGCTGCGCGTAGATCGCCGTCCAGCCGAGCTGCGCCGCGCCGCGGTCGCCGACGGGCAAGGTGGCCATCGGGGTGACCTCGACGAGCCAGCCCCAGCTCTGCTCGGGGATCACCGCCCCGGCGGCCTCGTCGGGGGTGGGCACCTCGGCGCTGAGCGTCCGTAAGCCGCCCGCGACCTGCAGGTCGATGGAGGCGCCGCCGACCGAGGTGAGCGGCGCGCTCCCGCCGATCAGGGCGGTCAAGGTCCGCCCCTCGGAGACGGGCCAGCCGTCGAGGTAGAGCGCGCGGGCGTCCCCCAGCCGGAGCTCGGCGCCGAGCCAGGCCGAGGACGGCGTCCGCCAGCGCGCCTGGGCGGCGAGGCGTGGCTCCGCGGCGGAGAGCGCGCCGTTGAGCCCGACGGCGAGGCCGGGCTCCGCGGGCTCGGCGTAGGCGGTGGGGGCGAAGAGCGCCAGAAGAAGCAGGGCGAAGCACGTTTGAGACATCGGACCTCCGGGATGTTGGCCCACTATCTCCGCGCTCTGAGCATGATTAGGGCCACCCAACCCCGCCATTCATGCGATACTCGCAACAATCAGCGCGGAGGCCACGGTCGGCTCCCCCGATGGAGGTGCGTCATGGATCTGGAGGGCCTCGACGCCTTCTTCGCGGTCGTCCAGCACGGCAGCTTCACCGCGGCGGCGCGGTCCTTAGGCGTGGAGCCCAGCGCCACCTCTCGCCGGGTCGCGAAGCTGGAGGCCGATCTCGGCGTGGCGCTCCTCTACCGCACCACACGCCAGGTGAAGCTCACCGAGGCCGGGCGTGAGCTCCTCGACCAAGGAGGCCCGGCGCTCCTCCGGCTCCGGGAGGCCGCCGAGGAGGTCCGCGCCGCCGACGCCGCCCTGCGGGGCCTCATCCGGCTCTCCGTCCCCGGCGCGTTCGGCCGCCGACGCATCGCGCCGCTCCTGTTCGGCTTCTTGGAGCAAAACCCCGAGGTGAGCATCGACCTCCGCGTCTCCGACCTGCGCCTGGACCTGCTCGCCGAGGGCATCGACCTCGCGCTGCGTGTGGGGGTCCCCCGGGAGCCCAGCTTCACCCGCCGCCTCTTGGGCAGCTCCCCCCAGGCCTTCTACGCCGCGGAGCGCCTCTTCTGCGGCGCCGCCCTCCCCGAGCAGATGGAGGACCTCAACCAGCACCGGCTCATCCTGCGCCGCGAAGGGAGCCAGGTGCTGGCCCCGCCGGAACGTGCCGCCGCGCCGCTCACCTGTGACGACGTCGAGACCGTCGCCCGCGCCGTCTGCGCCGGGCTCGGCGTGGGGCTCTTGCCGGTGTGGCTGGCGGAGGAGCTGCCCGGGCTCATCCGCCTGCCCATTCAGAGCCCGATCCCGCCCGCCCAGATCTTCGCGGTGCTCCCCGGCGGGCGTCGTCCGCCGCGCCGGGTGCGGGCGCTCCTCGACTGGCTCATCGCGGCGCAGGCCGCCTGAGCCTTAGTCGTCCTCGCCGTGGGTGAACTTCGCCCAGCGGTGGCGAAACGAGCGGAAGGTGATGTGGCAGAGCTCGGCGGCGCGGGTCTTGTTGCCCCCGGCGGCGGAGAGCGCCGCGCGTAGGAGGCGCTCCTCGTAGGCGCTGAGCAAGGCGTCAAGGTCGATGCCGTCGGCGGGGAACTCCTCGGCGCTCACGAGGCCGAGCGACGCGGCGGCGCCCCCGGCGGCCCGGGCGGCCCGCGCCTCCAAGGGGAGGTCTTCAGGGCGCACGACCTCCCCCTCACACATCGCGACGGCGGCCTCCATCACGTTGCGCAGCTCACGCACGTTGCCCGGCCAGGCGTGCGCGTAGAGCCGCTCCAAAGCGTCGGGGTGCAGGGCCCGCACGCGCTTCTCGTACTCCCGGGCGTACTCCCGCAAGAAGTGCTCGGCGAGCAGCCGCACGTCCTCGCCGCGCTCCCGCAGGGGCGGCAGCTCGACGCTCACGACCTTGAGGCGGTAGTAGAGATCCTCGCGAAAGCGCCCGGCGCGCACGTCCTCGGCGAGGTTTCGGTTCGTGGCGGTGACGAGGCGCACGTCCACCTCGACCTCCTTCACGTCGCCGACGGGGGTGACCTTCCGCTCGGCCAAGGCCCGCAGGAGCTTCACCTGGGCGCTCGGCGGCATGTCGCCGACCTCGTCCAGAAAGAGCGTGCCGCCATGCGCGGCCTGCAAGAAGCCGATGCGGTCGCTCACCGCCCCGGTGAACGCCCCCCGCTTGTGGCCGAAGAGCTCGGACTCAAAGAGGCCCTCGGGGATCGCCGCGCAGTTCACCGCCACGAAGGGCTGGTCCGCCCGGGAGCCGCTGTAATGAATCGCCCGGGCGACCATCTCTTTGCCCGTGCCGCTCTCGCCCAACAACAGGCAGCTCACCTTCTGGTCCTTCACCCGCCGGATCACGTCGTAGACGGGCATCATGCGCTCCGACGCGCCGATGAGCTGGCCGAACCAGAACTTCTGCTTGAGCTCGGCGCGGAGCGCCTGGTTCTCCTGAATCAGGCTGCGGGTGCCCAAGGCGCGCTCGATGACGACGAGCAGCTCCTTGTTGTTGTAGGGCTTCTTCACGAAGTCCGCGGCCCCGGCGCGCACGGCCTCGATGGCCTCTTCAGTGTCGCCGAAGCCGGAGATCATCACGATGGGCACGTCCGAGTGGGGCGCGCCGCCCTCCCGCAGGCGGCGGATGAGGTCGAGCCCCGAGAGCCCCGGCAGGTTGAGGTCGGTGATGATGAGGTCCACCGTCTGGGTCTTGAGCAGGCGCAGGCCCTCTTCAGCGCTCGCCGCCGTGGCGGTCTGGTACTTGTTGCGCTCCAGGAGCATCGCCAGGGTCTTCCTGACGTTGAGCTCGTCGTCGATGACCAGCACGCGCGGCTCAGCGGGGGGCATCTTGATCCTCAGTCGGCGCGTTGGGGGACGCAGGGTTCAGCGGCAACCATATCGCGAAGGTGGTGCCTTGCTGAAGCCTGGAGCGAACCCGAATCTGGCCGCCGTGGGCGCGCACGATGCGGTCCACCACGGCGAGGCCCAGCCCCGTCCCCCCGGTTCGTTTGGTGAAGAAGGGGTCGAAGATGCGGGCGAGGTCCGCCTCGGAGATGCCGACGCCCTCGTCGCGCACCATGACGGTGACCCCCTCGCCCTCGACGCCGAGGCGCACCTGCACGACGCCGCCGTCGGTCATGGACTGCGCGGCGTTGCTCAGGAGGTTCCAGATGACCTGGCGGAGCTGGTCCGGGTCGGCGCGTAGGGTCGGGACCGGGTTGAGCCGGGTCTCTAAGCTGACGCGCCCGGCGAGGCGCGGGTCGGCGCCCATGGCGGTGACGACGGCGGAGATGATGGCGCCAAGCTCCGTGGGCTGGAGCTGCGGGGCCTGGGGCCGGGCGCTCTCCAAGAGGTCGGTGATGAGGCGCTCGATGCGGGCGACCTCGTCGAGCACGATCTCCCGGAGCGGCTGGTCCTCCTGGGCGACCTCCATCATCTGCACCGCGCCGGACAGCGCCGTGAGCGGGTTTCGCACCTCATGGGCGATGCTCGCCGCGAAGCGCCCGACCGCGGAGAGCCGCTCCTGCTGGCGCACCTCCTGCTCCATTCGGCGGAGGCGGCTCACGTCCTCAATCGTGAGCACGGCGCCGCCGTCCTCCATCGGCGAGCGCGCCAGGAGCAGGTGCCGGGCCCGGTCGTCCTCTCCGCGCTGCACGACCTCCCAGGCGCCGTCGGCCTGCTCCTCCCAGCCGGAGATGACCTCCGAGGCGGGGCGCTCGGCCAGGGCCGGGAAGAGGTCCAGGGCCATGGGGTTCGCCGAGCGCAGGCGGCCGTCGCGGTTGATGAGCACGATGCCCGAGCGTAAGGCGCCGACGACCTGGCTCAGATCTTGCTCAAGCGCGTAGGTGCGGGAGGCCTGGCGGTCGAGCTGCTCCTCGGCGGCGCGCAGGTTCTCGGTGAGCTTACCCGCCAACAAGGCGGCCAAGAAGAAGCCCATGACGCGGATCGCCACGTCGGAGATGAGCCCGGGCAGACGCTCCAAGGCCCCGACGCTCACGAGCTCCCAGCCTTGCCAGGCGCCCATGAGCCCGAGGATCAGCGCGTAGACCGCGGCGACGATGAGCGAGCCCCGGCCGTCTACGAGGTAGGCCGAGCCGACGACGCTCAGCACATAGAGCCCGCCGAACACGCTCGACGCCCCGTTGGTGAGGAGCGTCACCGCCGTGATCGCCGCGCAGTCCATGGCGAGCTGCAGCCAGGCCACGCGGCGCACGTCCACGCGCCGGTTGAGCCCGATGGCCGAGAGCCCCATCGCCGCGCAGACCAAGATGGCGATGAGCGTGAAGCGCTCCCGCTCGGCCACCTGGGACTGGCCGACGGTGAGCCAGCGCAGCACCAGGCTGCCGAGCAGCACCACGGTGAGGCCGAGCCGCACCGAGATGTAGACCTCGACGTGCTGGCGCAGGCGCGCCGGGGTGAGCCAACGATCCTGGCCGGTGTTCAGGGCGGGCGACGTGTGAACCTCCGGGACGTGAGGGCGCGTCCCGCGCTCAGCCGACCGCCTGGGCCATCGAGAAGATGGGCATGTACATCGCGATGACGAAGCCGCCGACGACGATGCCCAAGAAGAGCATAATCAGGGGCTCCATCATGCCCGTGAGGGCCTCGATGGCCTGATCGACCTCCTCGTCGTAGAAGTCGGCGATCTTGTTGAGCATGACGTCGAGCGCGCCGGTGCTCTCACCGACGGCGATCATCTGACAGACCATGGGCGGGAACACCCCGGCCTCCGTGATGGGCTCGGCGATGGTGCGGCCCTCCGAGATCGCGGTGCGGGCGCCCATGACGGCGTTCTCGATGACGACGTTGCCCGCGGTCTTCGCGCAGATCTCCAGGCCGTCGAGGATGGGCACGCCGGAGGAGATCATCGTGCCCAAGGTGCGGCAGAAGCGCGCCACGGCGACCTTTCGGATGGTGTCGCCGAGCACGGGGATCTTGAGGAAGAAGGCGTCGAGGGCGAGATGGCCCTTGGGCGTGGCGTAGAACGCCTTGAGGCCGTACCAGATGCCGCCCAAGATGCCGAGGATGATGTACCAGTTGCCCTGCACGAAGTAGGAGAGGTTCACGACGAACTGCGTCGGCGCGGGGAGCGCGCTGCCCATGTCGGCGAACATCTTCTCGAAGGTCGGCACGACCTTGAGCAAGAGCACGAGGGTGACGAGACCACCGACCGCGAAGACGATGACGGGGTAGGTCATGGCGCCCTTGACCTTCCGCTGGAGCGCCTGGTTCTTCTCCATGAACTGCGCGAGGCGGTTCAAGATCGTGTCGAGGATACCGCCGATCTCACCGGCCGCGACGAGGTTCCGGAACAGCTCGTCGAAGGTCTGGGGGAACTTCTTGAGCGCCTCCGCGAAGGTCGTGCCGCTCTCGACCTGCTCCTTGATCGAGGTGAGCTGCTCCCGAAGGGTCGGGTTCTCCGACTGCTCCGAGAGGATCGTGAGGCACTGAATGAGGGGCAAGCCCGAGTCGATCATCGTGGCGAACTGGCGCGTGAAGACGACCAGGTCCTTGATGGTGACCTTGGGCTTCATCATCGCGGTGAGCGGCCCGAGGTTGATCTCGATTCCCCCCTTGGGCTTTACCTCGGTGGGGTTGATCTTCATCAGGCGGAGACGCGACTTCGCGGCCTCCAGATCAGCAGCCTCGATGCTGCCCTTCTTCGCTTCGCCGTTCGCGGCGCGGCCTTCATAGGCGAATACTGGCATCGCGGAAGCGGCCTCCTGCTGCTTTGCTCCGAACCGAGCCCTAGTGTACCTGCCATGGGCATCATCCTGCAAGCCCCCAGGATCTTTGGAGGCCCACACCGGGCGGGGCGGACAGCCTCGGGCTCAGCCCGGGCCGCCCCGCTCAGTCTTCGTAGCCCAGCTCCTCCATGGGCTGGCGGTCTTGCTCGTCGGCGGGGAAGGGCTCCTCACGGAGGGCGTCGTCGGGGCGCGGCGGCGGATCCCCCTCACCCGGCGGCAGGTCCTCGTCGTCGGGGAGGTTCATCGGGCCGTTGA
>JAKLKD010000410.1 GCA_023150845.1 Myxococcota bacterium
ACCGTGCCGTAGTCGGCGAGGCTGAACTTGTCGTCCCGCTCCACGCCGAAGGTCGTACGAACCTCGGAGAAGATCTCCGCCTGCTTCACCGTGTCGATGCCGAGGTCGGCCTCAAGCTCGTAGTCCGGCTCGATGTCCTCGACGCCGTAGCCCGTGCGCTCGGCGATGACCTTACGCAGGTGCGCCAGGATCTCCGCCTCGCTCGGCCCAGCCTTGGGCGCGGGGGCCTGAGCCGGCGCGGACACCGCGACGGGCGCCTGCACCGGCGCCTGCACTGGCGCCTGAACCGGCGCGGACGACGCGGCGGGCCCGCTGACCCGGGCGGCCATCCAGCCCGCGAGCTTCCGCACCGTGCCGTAGTCGGCGAGGCTGAACTTGTCGTCCCGCTCCACGCCGAAGGTCGTACGAACCTCGGAGAAGATCTCCGCCTGCTTCACCGTGTCGATGCCGAGGTCGGCCTCCAGCTCGTAGTCCGGCTCGATGTCCTCGACGCCGTAGCCCGTGCGGGTGGCGATGACCTGGCGGAGGTGCTGGAGGATCTCCGCCTCGCTCGGCCCAGCCTTGGGCGCGGGGGCCTGGACCGGCGCGGCGACCGGCGCGGCGACCGGCGCAGAGGCTACCGGCGCGGCCACGACCGGCGCAGACGGCGCGGCGCCGACCCGAGCGGCCATCCACCCGGCGAGCTTCCGCACCGTGCCGTAGTCGGCGAGGCTGAACTTGTCGTCCCGCTCCACCCCGAAGGTCGTGCGCACCTCGGAGAAGATCTCCGCCTGCTTCACCGTGTCGATGCCGAGGTCGGCCTCAAGCTCGTAGTCCGGCTCGATGTCGTCCAGGCCGTAGCCGGTGCGGGTGGCGATGACCTGGCGGAGGTGGAGCAGGATCTCCGCCTCGCTCGGCCCGGCCTTCACCGCCGGGGCCACCGGCGCGGGCGCCGCGACCACCGGGGCCGCCGCCACGCCCTCCTCGATACGGAGGGTGCGGTGCTCCACGAACACCCGCGGCGAGGCGGAGCCCGCCACGCCCTCCAGCCAGGCGCGCTGCCGGGCCGGGTCGGTCACGCGGTCGTCGCCGCGGCCGAGGCCACGCCAGGCCGCCAGGGCGATCTGCGAGCCGAAGCCCGCCGAGAGCCGCAGGGCGAAGCCCAGCTCAAACTTGCCCCCCGTCGAGATGCGCAGCTTGCCCAGGTCGGGGTCGGGCTCACGCAGGTTCGGCACCGGGGGCACCTCTTGGTGCTGGAGCACCTTCACCGCGGCGACGTCCTCGATCCCGGCGCCCATGGGGTGCCCGGTGAAGCCCTTCGTGTTCGCGATGACGACCTCGTCCGCGGCGGCGCCGAAGGCCCGGCGCAAGGCGGCGATCTCCGCGGCGGCCGACCCACCCCGGGCCGGGGTGAAGGTCTCGTGGGACATAAACACCGCGCGCTTGGCCATCTCCGTCGGGCTCACCCCGGCGCGGGCGCAGGCCTCGTTGACCAGGCGGTCAAAGAGCGCGGCGATGTGCTCGGCGTCGAGGCGGCTGCCGTGGAAAGCGGAGTTCGCGATCTGCGTCGAGAGCAGCTCCGCGATGGGCGTGAGCCCCCGGGCCTCGGCGTCTTCAGCGCGCTCCAGGATGAGGCCCACGGCGCCCATGCCGAGGATCATCCCGTGGCGGCGCCGGTCGAAGGGCAAGGCCGCGTCCTCCAGGCGAGCCTGGGTCGTCGCCGCCCCCGCCGCCATGAAGCCCGCGCCTACCCACTCCAGCATGTGCTCGCTGGTGACGTCGTCGGCGCCGAGCACGATCACCCGCCGCGCCCGGCCGAGCTGAATCCAGTCGTCCGCCAAGGCGATGGCCAGGGTCGTCGAAGAGCAGGCCGCGTTGACCTGGGTGTTCGGCCCCCGGGCCCCGATGAGCTGGGCGAACTGGGAGTGGCCCATGGAGAGGATCTGGAACAAGAAGCGGCGGTCGAAGTGGCCGTTCTCGTCGCGGCCGCCGCCCAAGATGCGGATCAGCTCGTTGTAGCCGGGGAAGGCCGAGGCGAAGATCACCGCGGTGTCGTCGCGCCAGGCCTCGGGCAAGGCCCAGCCGGTCGGGCGGCGTTTGCCCGTCGACGTCTCTTGCCAGGTGCGCACGAGCGGCACCCCGGCGTCGCGCAGGGCCTCGATGCCCGCGGCGAAGGCGAGCTCCGTGGCGCGGTCGAGCGCCTTCACCCAGTCCTTGGAGACGCCGTAGTCATTCACCAGATCGACCTTCCCGCCGCGACCGGCGAGCTGGATCACCTGGCTGTCTTCAGTCACGGGCAAGAACGAGCCCTGGCCGTCCTCCCCCTTGACCAGACGCACGAGGCCCTTGTCCATAAAGCGGCGGCGCAGCTCGACGGGGATGGTCGAGATGCGCTGCTCGCCGCGCAGGAGCGCCTTCACGTTGTCCGGGGCGAAGACCTCGTCCCCGCCGGGCAGGCCCACGGAGGCCCCGGTGCAGACGACCCGAGCCCGGGCGGCGGGCAGGCCCAAGGCCGCGGTGACCACGGGGGCCACGGGCATCGGTGAGGGAGGCGGCGGCGCGGCGACCGGGGCGGCGGGCGCGGCGGGCGCGGG
>JAKLKD010000064.1 GCA_023150845.1 Myxococcota bacterium
TGGCAAGGTCTCACAGGCTGGAATGTGTTGGGCGATGAGGCAGGGGAAGTAGCGGGGGCGGCTGGCCGCCTATTTGGCCTTGCTTGTTGACGACGCCCCGCTGGTGCCGAATCCAGTGCATCGGATGAGCTGTTGGCAGATGGGGCAGTCACACGGTCGGAGGCGAGCGCCTGAGTCTCGGTGGGCGCATAGGGAGCGGGCGAGGCACGCGAATGTTCGGGCCCGGATGAGGCCGGGGCTCGGCCACTGACGGGCGCATCGGGTTCTCCAGACGACTGTACCAAACGCGATGTGGACTGCTGTGCGGTCGTACAGGTCCGCCCCAGGCGACCGATAAGGCCCCGAATCGCCTCCCAGGTCTCGATGTCTTTTTGTATGTCCTTGTCGAGCATCAGCTCTGTGAGATTGGTGAGTACGTTGCGAAGTAATGCCGTTCGACCAACAAAATCCCCCATCGCGGCGCTGTCGATCACACGCCGCACGCTATCGTCCGTCGGTGTCCAGTAATGCTTGAGCGCGACCTCGACGTTGTGACCCATGAGCTTGGCGACCGTCGAAGGATCAGCTTTAGAGTTGTAGAGGTGATCGATCGCCGCACGACGCAGCGCGTGGGAGGAGAACGACGGGATTCCGAGGATCCGGCACGCTCGATCCAGGCGATGGTTCACCCACTTCTTTGTGTCCGGAGGCGCGGTGCAGTTGAACATACGGTTGGCCGAGCCATCAGCCCTCGCGGCCAGGGCCTCTTGAATCGAATCGTCTGCGGGAACCCTTCGCGGCCCTGTCTTGCCGTTCAGCAGCATCACCTTGGTGACGGGATCGTAGTCGCAGCGCCGCAGCCCGCCAACCTCCCCGACTCGTGCTCCTGTGACCGCCATCACGCGAACGACGAGCTGAGCTTCATCGGTCAAGAAGTTGATGACCTGACGGATGTGTTCTCGGGGCGGCGTGTAACGGACGGTGCCTTCGCGGCGGGACTTGGGCCAGTTCCACACCACCACAGGCCAGGGAGTGGTGATGCGCCCCGCGCTGATCTGGTTGACCCAGGACCGCTTGAGGTACAGCCGCAGGCCCTTTGCTGTTAGGCGCGCGTAGCCGTCCTCGCGCATTCGGGTGTACATCGCCTCAATGGCTCGGCCAGCGTTGTTGTCTACCCGAGCATCACCCAGGTATTTCACGAGCGCCTGATGGTACGCCCGAACTCGTTCCGCGGTTCGACGCGCCCAACTCGGCGTACACGCCTCGATCTCCATCGCCATGAGGTCGCTGATCTTGTACTTGCTGTCGTCGTTTGCGACGGTCCTCCGGTGCTCCCCGCGCCTGACCAACTCCTCCAACTCGGCTTGGACCTCCTCTACGGTCGCGTACAGGCACTTCGCGGTCTCGCGCTTCTTGAGGCCGTTCTGAGGCGTTGGGCAGCGGTCGATGCGCCAGTACCAGCGGAGGACGCCCCGCTCAACCTTGTGGCGGCCCAAGCAGGTCGCCTTCAGGTTCACGCGGTTCTGAACCTTGGGCTTGGTGACCCGCTGCGTGACGGGCTTGGGGGCGGAGTTAGGTTTGGTCGGGATCGCGCTCATCGGGGCCTCGTCATCGAGTGCAGGTCCAGCGCCCTGGCGTTGCTCCAGGGCCTCAAGATCCTGGCTGATACGGACTCTTCGTGAGGGACGCGCCTTCTTCGGGCTCTTTGATGAGGACGGATCATCCTTGGGTTCCGCCGATTTCTGTCCGGGGCGATCTTCGGGAGGATCACGATCTTCGGGCGGCGCGATCGGGATCTCGTCCGGGGCGCGATCCTTGGGCTCGTCAGGCGGTCGGCGGGGGCTCATGGCGCACCCCCTTCGCCGCCGCCCTTGAGGATCGCCGCCACGGCCTCGCGGAGCTCGGGGCTCGCCAGGAGGGCGTCGAGGGCCTCGGGGGGCCAGCCGGGCGGGAGCAGGGGCTCGTCCTCGCGGAGCAGCTCGGCGGGGGTGAGGCCGTAGGCCGCGCAGAGGCGCCAGAGACCCTCCAAGCGGGGCGAGCGGGAGCCCGTCTCCCAGCGCGACAGCTCGGCGGGCAGGATGCTCATGCGGCGGCCCGCCTCGTTCTGGGACCAGCCGAGGAGGAGGCGCCACCGCCTGAGCCCCGCGGCGATGCGCTTGTCGAAGGCCGTCTCAGCGGGCATGGGCACCTCCCGCCCGCTGGGCCTCGGCGGCCTCGGGGGGCATGGGCTTGAGGTGGGGGCGGAGGATCGCCAGCGCCGCCGCTCGCAGCTCGGGAGGCGCCGCGCGGAGATCGGCGAGCAGCACAGACAGCGTGGGGGGGAGCGCGTTCGCCTCGATGTCGAGGAGGTCGCCGACGCTCACACAGAGCGCCTCAGCGAGACGACGTAGGGTGGGCAGGGTCGGCATCCGAGCCCCGACCTCGGCGCGGGACACGTCGCTTGAGGACATCTTCGCGCGTCGGGCGAGCTCCACTTGGGTCAGACGACGAAGGCGGCGGATCTCGCGGAGCCGGGCGCCGAGCTTCAAGGCCAGGAGGGTTGGTCTGGACATCAGCGCACCCCCTGCTCGCCCTGCTCGGCGTCGGTGAGGGTGGCGTCCGCAGGCGGGAGGCTCTGCGCGGCGGGCGTGTCCTCGGGGGTGTCGTCGTCGGACTGTGCGACACGCGGCGGGCGCAGGGCGTCGCGGGCGGCCTTGAGCGTGACGAGGGTTTGGCTGAGGGTGTCGCGGCGGTGCAACATCTCGGCGATCTGGGCGTCGAGGTCAGCGAGGTCTGTGTCGGTGAGGGGGCGCTCGTTGGACACCCGCAGGAGGTCATTGGTGAGGGCCCGCACCACCCGCGCGATGCGGTCGATGCGGTGTTTGCCGTGTGCGCAGGCGCTATGCACTGCCACAGCGGCGGCGACGAGCTGGGCGACGAGGGCGCGGGGCTGGTTGATCGCCACGGGCACAGAGACGCGAGGCACGGTGGCGAGGTCCACGGTGTAGATGCGCAGGGCGCCGCTCAGGACGCACTCGGCGGCGTGGAGGTAGTCCAGCCCCAGGAGGAGGCGGTGGTGGTCCCGCAAGAGGGGGCGAGGGTCGGGCTGGTCCCCTTGGGCCGCGGAGATGAGGTGCGCCGTGGCGCGGTCGGCGAGGTCGCGGGCGAAGAGGCTCGTCGTCTCGGCGAAGGCCGCTAGCTCGATGGCTGACTGTTGGACTTCAACCAGTGGAGAGAGCGTGGGTTCAAGCGGAGGGATGGGCTCGGGTTGGTTGGGCATGATGATCGTCGTCCGGATGGGTTGAGGTTCGCGCAGAGCCCGGCCAGGGGACGACACGCGGCGGCGGTCCCTGGTCAGGCGGCTTTGGGGCAGAGCTGGACGAACCCCACGACCCCCCGAAGGAGGTCATGGGGCGGCGCGCGGTCGCCGACGAGCCCCAGGTCTTGCGCCAGGAGATCGCGGGCAGAGCGCGGCCAAGGATCTCCGCTGAGGCGGGGATCCGGGCGTCAGGCTTGAGCGGCCAGAGAGGCGGCTATGTCGTTAGAACGCCTGCTTCTGGCGGAAGGGCGCCCCGATGGCGGCGCGCGGCGGGCCCCAAAATATAGCGATCTGGCCCAGGTTGACGATAGGTTTATGCCGCGAGCGCGAAATCGCTCGTCGGGGGAGAGGATGCCAGTACATCTTCGACTCCGGGGTCCGGTGGAAGGTCGAAGCTCCACCGGGCCCGTTTCACGTTGGGTTGTCAGGCGGCGCGCAGAGGCGCCATGACCAATTTGCCATAACGCAGCAGGAAATCAACGTGGGACGGAGAAAAAAGAGACGGACGACCCAAGGTCGGCGTTGAACCTTGAGAACGTCCGTAATGGATGTGCGACTGAAGACGGATGTGTGCTCAGGCGACCTCGACGCCTAGCTCCCCCGCGCGGCCCAAGGGGATGGCCACACGGTCGCCTCGGGTGACGCGGCAGACCAGGCGCAGCACGTCCACGGCGCCGGGGCGCCCTTGGCGGTCCTCATGCACGAGCCTGTGCTGGAGCTGCGGGCGGAGCACGAGGGCCGCCGCGCTCGGGGTCGTGATCACGAGCAGGCCGCCCTGGTTGCCCAGGCCCAGCTCGCCGAGCGCGCCGAAGGAGACGGACACGCCGTCCCCCGGCGCCACAGAGACGCGGAACACGTCATGGGGGCCGATGGCCGTCTCACGGGTCGTCGGCGGCTCGGCACAGTGGGGCTCCAGCACGTCACGCAGCGGGCGCCCGAGGAGCTGCGCCACGGGGTCGAAGCTGAACATTCCGAGGTTGACCTTGGTGCGGGGGACAACCAGGTCGAGAAGGATAGGCGCGGCGGTCACGCGGCCTCCGGGGTGTGGTCGTCGTTGTCGTTGTCGTCTTCGAGCTCAAGCTCACCGTCGAGGTCGTCGCCCTCGGTCTCGTCGTCCTCATCGTCTTCGTCGTCCTCGTTGTCCTCGCCGTTCACATCGTCGGCGAAGGGCTCCTCGGCCTCCTCGGCGCGGTCGAAGAGGCCGAGCGGGTCATCGTCGCGGGGGCGGAGGTCTTGGAGCGTCTCGATCAGAGCGTCGGTGCTGTCGTCGAGCTGGTCGGAGAGGTCTTGGAGGCTCACGCGGACGCGCTCTTGGCCGAGCAGGGTGAGGTAGAGCAGCTCACTCTGCACGAACGCCTGCTCGCCAGGGCTGAGCGAGGCGAACTCCTTCATGGCCTCGGCGCGGTCTTTGGGCTTCTTCGCGCCGAAGAGGTCGCCGAAGAGTTTTTGAGCGCGCTGGGCGGGGCTCAGCGCGGCGGAGGTCGGCTTTGGGTTCGTGTCGGATTTGGGCACAGAGGTCTCCATTCCGGCGGGTGGCGCCGGGTGTTGGGGTTCGGTCGTCTCACAGGGAGGAGGTCAGGCGGGCGGCGCGCTCGGGGGCGGCGACGGTGCGCCGTTCTGGGCGGCTTGCTGCGCTGCTTGGGCCGCCTTGGCCTGGGCGGCGACGTTGCGCAGCATCGCGGCGAGGTCGCCTAAGAAGCGGGGGTCGCGGAGCAGGCCCAGCACGGTCGGGTCGCTGAGCAAGGCGCGCAGCTCGGGGTGTTGCAGGAGCGGGGCGATGGAGCTGAGCAGCTCCGGGGGGAGGCCCGCTACGCCGCCGCCGCCGAGGAACGCCTTGGCCGCGTCGCCCAGCTCCTTCACGGCCTGGGCGGCCAGGTCGGAGCGGCTGCGGGCGTTGCGCTCCCCCTCGACGGCGCGCTCAGACACCTCAAGCTGCTGGATGCGGTGGTCGAGCAGGGCCGCCATCAGCGTGTCTACCTGCTTCCGAGACTGTGTCAGCTCGTAGCTGAGGCGGCGGTGCATCCCGTCGTTGAGGGCCTGAACGCGGGTCATGGAGCCCAAGAGCAGGTTGGCGAAGTCGGCGTAGCAGGTGCCGAGCTCCTGCATCTGGCGTCCGATGAAGCTGCTCATGGAGGGGGCGCTGTGGGGGATCGTCGGCGGGACGGTGTCGGCGACGGGGTGATCAAAGGGTGTGTCCTCGGCGGGCACGGTGGCGTCTTGCTCGTCGTCGGGGGTGACGCCCTCAAACTCGCCGATGTTCGTGTCGGTGACGTAGACCGTGGCGTTGATGGGGATGCCCATGCCCTTGGGGCGATAGGCCCGGATGCGGCAGCGCACGCCCTTCGCGCCGATGCCGCTGCGGGAGAGCGTGTGGCGGATGAAGGCCAACGCGCCCCGCGCGATGAGGTTGACCTGCTCTGGGGTGGGCTCCCTCGTGGCGGCGCTGGGGTCGTCGGGGTCGTCGGGGTCGCCGTCGTCGATGGCCTCGTCGGCGGCGTCGTACAGATCCGAGCAGAGGCCGTAGCGGTCGGGCAAGCTCAGCGCCCGGCGCGCGTCGTCGAGGGTGAAGTCGTAGCGCCCGAGGCGCTCCTCGAAGGCTTTGCTCTTGGCGCGGCGATGAATCGCGAGGTGGCTCAGGTCGCCCTTCATCTGCTCGATGTGGGCCTCAACGTCGTCTAAGCCGTGGAACAGGAACCGCATGGTGTGGACCTCCGACATCCTGACCATGATCCTTGGGCGTCGAGGCCGCAAGCGGATTCTTCGGGGCCTCCGAGGGGCACTTCGCGAAAATCGGCCTTCGGATCTACTTACCAAGGAATCACAATCGTTGACCAAGCCGGAGGAGGCAACGAACGGCTTGGTCAGCGGTCGTTTCTTGCTGGTCAACGCTGACCAGGGCCTTGGTCAGCTTGACCAGGGCCTTGGTCAAGTCTGACCAGACCGTTTTGGTCTGACCAAGGGCCTTGGTCAACTCTGACCAGACGTTTTCTGTATGCGCATCAGTGCGTTTCCAGACGTTTGGAAACCGCAGACCAGTCAAATGGGGCTGAAGGGGCCGAAACGAGGCCCGCAGAACTTTCGTTGACCAGACAAAAACGCCCCTGACCAGGGCGTCCAGGCCACTGACCAGACCTTGAGGGGTCTTGACCAGCTTGACCAAGGCGGTCTGGTCAACGATTTCGGTGGATTCTTCGCCCCGAGCGAATGTACCCATGCTCCAGGGCTCGCGGCGTGGTGCGGCGGCCCTGGAGGCAAGAATGGCAGGAAACAACAACCAGGCCGCGCTCGTCGCCGCGGGTCAGGGCCAGGGGCAGCGGCAGCGACAGCAGCCGCAGTTTGTGGTCGTGCAGGGCGGCGCGGGCTCGGCCCAGACGAACGCCGTGGAGCGGGCGGCGAAGTCGAACGAGCGCAAGGCCCGCGCCGCCGAGCGCACGAGCGAGCAGCTCGCCGAGTCGGGTCACCTCCTCCTCATGGTGGGCGAGACGACGGTGGCCAACGCCGTGTCGAGCTTCGCGGAGGGGGCGCTCGGGGAGAAGATCGCGCCGATGGGCTTCGATCTGCGGGGCGTCCTTGGCCCGCTGATGATGCTGTATGGCGCCTACGACGTGGCGCATGGCGGGGAGGTCGGCGGTCACGCCATCGCCTTGGGCTCGGGCGTCGTGCAGTCCCTCGTGGCCTCTGGGGCGCGCGGGGCCGGTGAGCGGTGGGTGAACGGCCCGCCGTCGCTGCCCGCCGCCGCCCCGGCGGGTCAGGGGCTCTTGGCGCCGCCGGAGGAGGCCGCGGGGCCCTTCCCCGGCGCCGGTCGCGGGCCGCAGCGCGCGGTGTACCTCACCCCGGAGGGCGACGAGGCGCCGCCGCCCCGCCAGCACCGCGTCTTCGTCACCCCCGAGGAGGACGAGGACGAGGACTGGGACGAGGGAGGCCGCCACGGGCATCGCGGGCGGCCCCCGCGCGGTCGGGGTGGGCAGGAGACGCGGGGGCGTGGTCCCCAAGGTCGCGGCGGGCGTGACGGTCGCCGTGAGCCCCCCAACCGCTTTCGCGACGCGCGCCCGCGCTGAAGGAGGGCGTGATGAGCAAGGACCAGCTCGTGCCCCTCGGCTACGCCCCGGTCTACAAGAACGCCAAGGGCGCGCTGGTGGTGGACACCGACGGCCTGCGGCGCGGCGGGCGCCCGGAGCGTGCCGATGGGGAGGACGAGGACTTCGACGGCGACGACGACGACTTCGACGGCGACGACGAGGACTTCGACGGCGACGACGAGGACTTCGACGGCGACGAAGACGAGGACTTCGACGGCGACGACGAGGACGACCTCGACGACGACAGCGAAGACGACGAAGACGACAACACAGACGACGAGGAGGACATCCAGATGAGCGACGACGACTTTGGCGCGCGGCGTGGCCGTCGCGGGCGCAGCGGACGCAGCGGGCGCGGCGGAGGCAACGGTCGCGGGCGCGACCGCGACGGCGGCGGGCGTGAGCCCCTGCTCCGCCGCAACCAGGACCGCGACGGCGACGGCGAGCGCGACGGAGGGTTCATGAAGCGGCGTCGCGACAGCCGTGAGGAGCGGAACGGCCAGCAGTGGGTCGGCACCATCGTCGGCGACACGGACACGCTCTCCGGCGCGGGCAACGCGACGGTTCGTGTGGTGCTCCAGCACGACTTCATCGCCGACGAGCTGAACTTCACGGGCTCCCGCTCGGACGCCAAGGTCACCAGCGTGATGTTCGGCGACCGCACCATCTTCAACAACGCCAAGGGCATCGCCGTCGGGGCCTTCACCTCGACGACCCGCGGCAAGGGGACCATCGCGGGGCAGTACCTCCGCGCCGGGCTCACCATCACCATCGCGGGCACCCTCGGCGGCGCTGGCGACTTCTCGGTGAGCATCCCCGGCGTGAAGCCGCTGGAGTGCTGATCCCGCACGGTTGACCCTGCACGGTTGATCCCGCAGGCCGCGCGCCTGTCCGGTGAGCGACCCCCTCTTCGACCTCTGGTCACGTCCCGGCTGGTTCGGGCGCTGGAGCCCCTTTGTCTCGATCGGACACCCCTCGCTGCGAGCTGACCCGCCGGGACGCCCTGGAGACGCTGCCTGTGCGCGTCAACGGCGCCGCGCTCAGCTTCAAGCGGGTGATGGCCCCCGAGGCGAAGGAGTCCGCGTGGCGGCTCGTGGAGCTGTTCAGCGTGGACTCCAGGCCGTTTGAGGCGAAGCTCACTTGGACAGGCGCGCACAGCGCCAGCCAGCATTGCTCTCTGACGGTGACGCGCGGCGCCCGCATCTGTGTCTGAGCGCGCAGCCTCACCGTGGACCTCGCGAACCTCAGCGGGTCCATCAACAAGGTCGCCATCGCCATCGGCGACACCCAAGCCTTCACACCCTCCCGCAACCGCTACGAGGTGCGGGGCACCCTGAGCACGTCCGTCGCGCGTGTGGTCAGCATCCCGCCCTGGGCGGCGAGCCTGCGCGTAGACATCTCCAACCCGACGGCCTCCGGCAGCTTCACCATCCGACTGTTCGACGGCAACGGCAACCTCATCAGCGCGACCACGGGCAACGCCCAGCCCGGCGAAGGCGTGGCCTTGGGCAGCGCCGAGAAGGTCGAGCTGACGAGCACCGTCGTCGCCGAGTACCGCGCGGTCTTCACCTTGACTGTGTAACGCGACCCTCCACACGCACCGAAGGAGCACACACGATGCCGCACTACAGCAACCAGGCCACCCTCCTTGAGACCGAGTCCGCCACCGACGTGGACCAGACCGGCACCACCTACGTCATCGTGCCCGACGAGGGCGACTCGGTGCCGGATCACAGCCAGGAGTACCGCGCCTGGTTCATCACGACGCAGACCGGCGGCGCCTCGTCGCCCACCACGGACTGCCTCGTCGAGACGAGCCCCGACGGGGCCACCTGGGTCACCGTCGCCTCGGCCACGCAGCTCACGGCGGACGGCGGCGTCGGCGAGTGGAAGGATCTGGCCGCGCTGGGGAGCTTCATCCGCGTGCGCACTGTGCTGGGCGGCGGCACCAAGCCCGAGCACACCGCCAAGGTCATCCTCGCGAGCACCGGCAGCCTGCGGCTCCTCCAGGGCTGATCATGCGCATCACCCTCCGCATCGCCTTTGATGAGCGCGGCGCCGTGCGCCTGCTCAACTGGCTCGCCCAAGAGAACGCCCGCATCTGGGCGGAGCAGCCCGGCCTGCCCCTGCTCTACGACTCCGGCGTGATCTACCGCCTGGAGCAAGATGAGACGTGGACAGACACCCTGACCATGCTCTCCCAGGGCTGGGAGGACTGCGACAGCCTCGCCGCCGCCCGCGCGGGGGAGCTGCTGGCCTTGGGCCACAAGGCGCTGCGGGAGGGTGACGCGGGCTTCTCCGAGGCCCAGCGCCTCAAGCCCAAGTCCATCGAGGCCGAGGTCTACCTCACCACCCGGACCCGCCCTGGCGTGCCTGGACTGTATCACTGCGTCGTGCGCTACAAGCTCGGGTGGCGCTGGTACACAGACGACCCGAGCGCCCGCCTCGGGATGAACGGCGGACAGATTGACCCCATCGTGAAGCGCCGCTGGGCCCAGCCGCCCGAGCTGCGTTGGAGGACCGCATGAGCCGCAGAGACGCGCCGCGCTGGCGCACGCCCAAGCGCATGAAGACCAATCGTTTCGCCCCGGCGGAGCCGATGCGAGGCTGGGAGGAGCCCCGCAGGCCCAGGCCCCCGCGCGCCCTCGTGCCCGTGGGCGAGGAGCAGTCGCCCCGTGAGCGCGGCGGCTTCGCGGGGTTTACGCGCCCGGCGAAGCTCGGCGAGCGCAGCGTCATCGCCACCCAGCAAGGCGTGCGCGCGGCGGTGATCCCGCTCCAGAAGGGTCTGTACCTCGTCGCCGAGCTGCCCGCCGAGGCCACGAAGTCGGAGTTCGGCCTCGCGCCGCTCCTCGGCCCGATGATGGTGAAGGCCGCCGTGAAGGCGCTCACGTCAAACGGCGAGCGTGAACGCGACCGCGACGACCGGCCCCGCCTTCTGGAGCGCCTGCGGCCTGAGCGCCGGGCGCCGCGCAGCGAGGAGGAGGCCATCGAGGAGGCCGAGGCGCTGCTCGGCGCCGCCCCGGACTTCGGCTGCGCCAAGTGTGGCGGCGGCTGCGGCGGGAGGCGCCCATGAGCGTGGCCCCCGCCTTGAGCTGGCAGCAGCTCCGTGACCAGTGGTCGCCGGGCTGGCGAGCCCTCGCCCAGCGCGCACAGTCGGAGCACCTCCCCGCCGCGCAGAAGGCGCCGAAGAGGTACATCCCCACCCTCACGGCGAGCATCGACGCCTTGGCAGCGGCCCGCGCGTCGTTGACCGAGGCCCGCGCGAGGGGCCTCGACCCCGCCCGCCTCAACGAGCTGGAGCGGCGCTGGCTCGACCTCGCCGCCGGGATCTACGCCGAGGCCACCCCCGCCCCAGCGCCGCCGAGCTTCGGCCTCGCGCCCATCGTGGTCGTGGGCGGTGTGGCCTTCACCGCCGTCGCCTTGGCCTGGGCCGCCGTGGCCTGGCAGTACATCGCCAACCTGCGCGACCAGACGGACCTCGCGGTGAAGGAGCTCGCCGCCCGCGACGCCGCGAGCCGTGAGGGCCGCAGCTTGCAGCCCGCCACGGTGACCCCGCCCAAGCCGCCCGGCGAGTGGACCCTCGACGCGCGGGGCCTCCTCGGCTTGGGCGCCCTCGCCGGGCTGGCCTGGTTCATCGTCCGCAGCGCCACCAACCCCGCATCCAACTCGCGGAGCAACCCATGAAGCCCGTTCGTTTGGCGCTCACCAACGCCGCAGAAGACCTCCCGCGACTGATTCATGGCTCGGGCAAGTGTGAGCACGGGGCCTTCGCCATCGTGCTGCGCCCCTTGCAGGGTGAGGGCCTGCTCGGGCTCATCACGAACAACAACGAGGGCTTTGTGTGGCGTGGGGGCCCCAAGCTCGACGCGCCGGGGGTGCCCCGTGAGGCCGTCGCCCCAGACGCCGTCATCCAGATGGTGAAGGACGCCCAGAAGAAGCTCGGCGCCGAGGGGGCCGTAAGCCTCCGCGCCCAATGGGCCGCGAGCTTTGTGTGTGACGACCTCACGCCGTCGGTGGTGCTCACGCGCAAGGTCTCGGCCTACGCCACGCTCACCGTGCAGAGCGGTCCCCAGGGCTGGCGGTGGAGCGTGGCTCGGAGCGCGAAGTGGTTCACGCCCGAGGGGGACGCCACCGGGGAGGCGCTTCGGCTGAGCGACGCAGTGGCCTCGGGTCTCGCCGCCGCGATGGGGCTCGTGAAGGAGGCGTGTGTCGTTCGGGACACCAAGCGCCGGGCCACCCTAGATGCCGAGTACGCGGTGCAGCACCCGCTCAAGCTCGCCGCCGAGCCCAAGACCGATCCCCTCGCTCGGTTCAAGCCGCCCAAGGGCCAGGCCCGCCCCGGTCGCCCGCCGAAGCCGGTGGAGGCCCCCGGCGGGGCCCCGGCGCCGACCACGGCCACCGCGGTGGAGGCCAAGGCCGCTGAGGTGAAGGAGGAGGCGGACAGCCTCGACGCGGCGCTCAACCGCGCGTCGCCGCTCTGGGCCGAGAACGACGCGCCCGAGCGCATCGTGCGCTGGCTGAATGACCAGGGGCTCTATGGGCTCGCCGAGCTCGTCGCCGAGGGGCCCCAGGCGCAGGGCTTTGAGGGCTGGATCGAGCTGATCCACGAGCGGGCCCTGACGGAGACGCCCGCGGCGCTCACCCAGGCCGTGCGGGATGTCCTCGACGGGCTCAAGACGGCGTGGGAGACCTACCCGGCGCTGTTTGAGCGGGCGCGCTGCCTGCTGCGCACCGCGGCGAACCTCGCCTCGTCGGCGCCGTGCCAAGGCCCCGAGCGCGCTGAGGCGATTCGGCTCGTAAACGAGGCCGCCGCCGAGTACGAGCGCGCCCGCGCCCAGCTCTTCACGACGAGCGACGCCGCGACGCGCCGGATGCTGCGCCAGGCCGTGAGCCGCGCCGCGCTGGGCGCAGCGAAGGCCGCGAAGGCGTGCGCCAAGGCGCCCAAGGTCACCCGGCAGCCGGGCGTGTCGCGGGAGGCCGAGCGGCTGCTGAAGAGCATGGTCGGCTACACCGACATGTTCCGCACGAAGCCCACCACCGCGGTCGGCAAGCAGTGGGTGCTTCAGGCGCTCGGCAACCTCGGCCTGCCGGTGCAGAGCATCGAGGGCAAGAAGCGCGACGGCAAGCTCGCCTTCACCGTGACCCTCCCGGCGAGGGTCGCGCAGAGCCCCAACGTCACCAAGCGCCTCAAGACCTTGCTCGACACCTTGGCCCTGCCTGGAGCTCCGGCCATCAGCGTCGAGCGGTGGGAGTTTGAGAGCCCGCCGACACCCACCCTCGTCGCGCCTCCGCCTGCGCCGGTTGCGGCCCCTGCGCCGGTCGCGGCACCGCCCGCCCCCACGCCCAAGAGGGGGCGTCCGAACCTCACCGTGGTGAGAAACCCGCCGCCCGCGCCCGCGCCCGCGCCCGCGCCGCCGCCTGCGCCCGTCGCAACAGGTCCGTTGCCCGGTGAGGAGCCCGTGGACCCGGCCAAGGATAAGCTCTTGCTGGACGGGATCAGGGGTGCGTTGACGGACCTGCTGGCCCCCCAGAGCCCCGCGCCGATGGGCTCCTCATGAGCCGCCGCGCGCTGTTGATCGGCGTGTGGCCGGTGCTGTTCGTGCTCGGTGCAACAGCCGTGTTGGCTGGTGAACTGGGCGCCCAGCCCGTGCAGACAGGCCCGAGTCTGGACGCCCTGCTCGCCTTGGGGCCCTACGGCGCCTTGGTCTGGGGGGCCTACCTCCTGGGCCGGGGCCTGCGCATCACCGTCGAGGTCGAGCTCTCCGAGCGTGACCGCGCGCTCCTCCACCGCAGCCAGGTCACACCGACCAAGGAGACGCCATGACCGCTGAAGAGGTCGTTGACTTCATCGGCGCGCGGCTGCGCCAGCGCCCGCCCGCTGGGGTGTCTGTCGCATATTTAGACGGGTTCATGCGACGGCACCGGGCGGCCCTCGTGCAGCTCCTTCAGGAGCAGCTTGGGGACCGGCTCGCGGGTCGCGCGCTGCCGCCGCCGCCGTCGCCGCCGGTCGTCCAGGCTGTCGAGGGTGAGCTTCCCGAACACTGGACGGTCGCTCGTCGGACCCACGCGAACATCGCGGCGATGGTCGTCGCGTCCACGTTGGAGAACGAGCGCCGCGCGCCGACCGCCGAGGAGCGGCGCACGCTCGCGGCCTACTCCGGCTGGGGCGGGCTCACCATCGAGGGCGCCGCGCACCGCTTCCCGGCGGGGTTCCCGGCGCCTGAGCCGCGGGGCCTCATCCACGAGTTCTACACCCCGGCGGCGGTCTGCGCCGAGGTCGCGCGGGTCGTCGAGCCCTTGCTCCCGGCGGGCGAGATCAACGCCTTGGAGCCCAGCGCGGGCATCGGGCGCTTCATCCGGGCCTTCGAGGGCCAGCCCCGCGTGCGCTGGCAGGCCGTCGAGTATTCCGAGCTCTCCGCGCGGATGCTCAGCGCGCTCCGCCCGGACCTCAACCTCTTCAGCGGCTCATTTGAGCGGTGGGTGCGGGAGAAGGAGGCCGCTTGGTCCGGGCGGCTCCAGCTCGTCGTGTCGAACCCACCCTACGGCGCTCGGGGCGCGAGCATCTCTGAGGATCCCAACCGGGAGTACAGAGAGAAGCTGGCCTACCACTACTTCTTGCGCCGAGCGCTCGACCTTCTGGCGCCGGATGGGCTCGGCGTGTTCCTCGTCCCGGCGGGCTTCCTTACCGGCAAGACCGAGGCGCTCAAGGGGCTGCGCGAGAAGGTGCTGTTGCGGCATCACCTCGCGGCGGCGTTCCGGCTGCCGTCGATGAAGCCCAACGGGCGCGAGGCCATCTTCCCCGGCGCCATGCTCGTGACCGACCTGCTGTTCTTCCGCTCGCGGGGCGGGACGCTCGCCGAGGTCCACAGCAGCGACCAGCGCATCTGGAACGGCGAATACTTCAAGCTCTACCCGGCGCACCTCCTTGGTCGTGAGGTCGGCATCGAGGCCGGTGAGGACGACCAGACCGTGAGGCCCCGCTACGGCTACCAGGTCGTCGGCGAGTTCACGCGACTCCCCGACGTGGAGGAGCGTCCGGTCTGTGTGGACTGCGCGGTGGTGCGCTCTGCCCCCGCCGCCGGTCGCGCTCGTGTGGGCCTCGTGCGCGTGGTGGACGAGGACACCGCTGGGCTTCCCGCGCCCTTGGCGGCGGCGGTGGCCCTGGGCTTGCGGGTTGACCGCTACCTCGCCGCGGTCGCCGCGCAGGACAGCACCACGCCGAGCCTGCTCTGGCCTGAGCTCCACGCCGCGCTCACCGCCTGGGTGCAGACGCACGGCAACCCGCACGGCATGGCGCCCCTACAAAACCTCGCCCAGCAGGGCAAGGTCGGCGCCGAGCGCTTCCTCGGAGCGTTCACCCGCGCCGGTCGGCTCATCGAGGGCCTCAGCGCGCCGCCGCCCAAGGCCGAGCCCCGCTTCATCGGCGGCGCCGACGACGTGCCCGCGCTCGCCGAGCATCTCTACCGGACGGCCCACAGCCTCACCGTCGCCCGGCTGCACGCCGAGCACCGCGCCCTGGGCGGCACCCTGGAGGCCGATCCCCTGGTGGCGACGCTCTTGGCCGCGGGCTGGTTCCGCGACGGGGAGCGCTGGGACCAGCTCGTCCCGGCGGCGGACTACCTCACCGGCTCGCTCTGGCCCAAGGTCGCGCGGGCGAAGGCCCACGGCGCGGACAACCAGGTCGCGCGCCTCATGGACACCATTCAGCCCGCCCTCTTCGACGACATCGACGGCGTGTCGCCCCGGCAGGGCTGGGTGCCCCTGGAGCTGGTCGAGAGCTGGTTCCACGAGACCTACAGCGCCAGATACCGATACCGCACGGTCAGCCTGGAGCGTGAGAATGGCCTCGTCACCGTCCAGGGCCGGGACTACGCCGACCTTGGCGACAAACACGATGACGTTCACCCTGAGCTGCCCCTGCTCTTGGGCTGGATCAACCACGACAAGACCTTGTTCTCGCCGCCCAAGCCCCGGCGCGGCGACGACATCGACAAGCTCCGCGTCGAGAAGGCGACACAGTGGGAGACGAGCTTCATCGGCTGGTGCGGGGCGAAGCCCGAGCGCCGGGCGCTCATCGAGGACGCCTACAACAAGCAGTTTAAGGGCTTCGTCGCGCCGAGCTACGACGGTCAGCGCCTCCACCTCGCGCGCTGGGCGAAGGACGGCCCGCAGCTCCGGGCTCACCAGATCGCCGGGGTCAACCGCCTCAACGCCCACCGGGGCGGACTGCTCGCGTTTGATGTGGGGGTTGGCAAGACCTACACGGGGCTCGCGCTCCTGGCCCGCGCCCGGCAGGAGGGCTGGGCCCGGCGCCCGGTGATCCTCGTCCCCAACAGCATCGTGTGGAAGTGGGCTGAAGACATCGCCCGCGTGCTGCCCGACTACCGCGTGGGGGTGATCGGCTCCAAGCGGAAGACCATCGCGCACGGTCCCCGCAAAGGGCTACAGACCTCGGAGGTGGACAGCCCCGCCGAGCGCGCGGCGAAGTGGACCCGCTTCCAGGCCGGTGAGCTGGACGTGGTGCTGCTGACCTACACGAGCCTCGCCCGCACCCGCATGAGCGAGGGCGCGGTGCGAGCCTACGCCGAGTCCACGTCCGCGATCCAGCGTGAGGTGGCCCTGCGCCAGCGCAACGCCCAGGGCCGCAAGAAGCTCTCCGAGCGCGACGAGGCCATCCTCCGCGAAGGGGTCGGCGCTTGGGTCACCGAGAAGCTAGAGCTCGCCGAGAGCCTGGAGTACGACCCCGGCATCCTCTGGGACGACCTCGCCGTAGACCTCCTGATCGTCGATGAAGCACAGAACTACAAGAACCTCTATCTGCCTGAGGAGCGTGAGGGCGGCGTGCCGCGCTTCATGGGCAACCCCGGCGACGGCTCCAACCGAGCGTGGCAGTTGGACTTCCGCTGTCAGTCTGTGCGGCGTCAGAACGGCGGCGCCGGGGTGGTGCTGCTCAGCGCCACGCCCGCGAAGAACTCGCCCTTAGAGCTCTACAACCTCATCCAGTACGTTGACCCGGCGGCCTGGACACGCCTCGGCATCCGCGACCCCGAGCAGTTCATCGACCGTTACCTCAAGATCAAGATCCAGCCCGTGCTCAACACGTCGATGGAGGTGGTGGACCGGGGCGCCGTCGTCGGCTTCCAGAACTTGCACGAGCTGCGCGACGTGATTCACCGCTACGCCGACTTCAAGACCGCCGAGGAGGTGGGCCTCGTGCTGCCCGAGGCGCGGGTCGAGATGGTCGAGGTGGACATGGACGCCGCGCAGGAGGCCAAGTACACCGAGTACGTCGCACAGATTGAGGAGGCCCTGGAGAGCGAAGACCCCTCGGACAAGGCCCAGATCCTCGGCCTGCTCGCGCGGATGTCCTTGGTGGCGGTGCATCCCCAGCTCGATGAGGGCTACACCTGGCGCACGGCGGCCACGGTTCAGAACCCGCGCAGCCCCAAGTTTGACGCCTTGGTCGCGCGGGTCTTGGAGAACCGGGTCTGCGGTCACATCATCTTCATCGACAACGTGGCCGCGCACCAGTGGGTGCGCATGGTGCTCGTGCAGGCGGGCATCCCCGACGCGCGCATCGCCGTGCTCAACGCCGAGACGGCCTCGGGCGCCGCCGACCGCCAGCGCATCGCCAAGGCGTTCAACGGCGACCCCGACGAGGGCCTAGCGCCCGTCTACGACGTGGTGATCGCCAACGCCATCGCCTATGAGGGCATCGACCTTCAGACACGAACCTGCGCGATTCACCACCTCGACCTGCCCTGGGAGCCCGCGACCCTCCAGCAGCGGAACGGTCGCGCGGTGCGGCAAGGCAACCGTCTCAGCGCGATCTCGATCTACTACTACTTCGCCCGGCGCTCCCAAGACGGTCTGCGGTTCAACCTCATCCAAGGCAAACGCGGGTGGATGACGCAGCTCCTCAAGAGCCAAGACCGCGCCACGAACAACCCCGGCGCTCAGAGCCAGCTCGGCCCCGAAGAGATCCTGCTCCTCATCTCCCGTGAGCCGGAGAAGACCCGTGAGCGGCTGGAGGCGCTGCGTGAGATGCGCGAGGCCGAGGCCCGCGAGCGCATCACCCGCGGGGCCGTGCAGACGCTCTTGGCCGCGAACGCCCGCTTCCGCCGGGCCGAGCGCATCGCCGACCCCGCCGAGGCCACGCGCCTTCGGGGTGAGGCCGAGGCCCGGCTCAAGCACCTGCAAGACGTGCCCCCAGAGATCTGGCCCTGGGCGGCGCAGGCCAGCCGTGTGCGGGACACGGAGGTCGTGATCGTGGCCCTGACTGTGCCCGTGTTTGAGGGCCTGCGCATCACCAAGCCCTCGGAGCTGGACCCCAACCTCACACAGTCTGTGGAGCTGGGCCGGGTGGTGGACGGTCGTATCGGCGCGCGGAACCCGTTCGATCCGCGCTGGCGTCTACAGCGCGTAGACCACGCAATGTGGAGCGACCTCACCCCGGCGCACTTCACCGCGGACTGGCCCGAGGACGACACCGCGCGCACCGTCGCCGAGATCGAGCAGACCATCGCGCCGACGCTTGGGAGGTACATGGAGTGGCCGGAGCTGGGCTGGCGGTATGCGTCGGACGCCTTCTGCGAGCGCATCTGGGCCCTGACGGGGGACACGATCAAGGCCGCCCTCGCGAAGCAGCCCAACCACCTCGCCCACAAGGCGCGGGTGCCGGTGCTCACTACGGACGGCCTCACCGTGCTGCAAGGCGTGAGCGCCTTTGGCAAGCGCGACCTCACCGTGCTCCCGCCGACGGCGAGCGGCTGGCGGCTGTTCGTGGAGGCCGCGCCTACGGCGGGCATCAAGTGGGGCGAGCTGTACGCGGCGGCGGAGTGGTGGTGGGGCCGGTACTTCCCGCGTGGGGTGCTGCGCAACGAGGGGGAGGCCGTGGGCGCGTTCGGGCTGGGGAGCCAGGTCGCATGAGCCCGCGTCCGCTCGTCCCCATGCTCCTCGGTGTCGGCGCGCTCCTCGGTGTGGGGCTGCTCGCCGCTGCGCCGAGCTCCGCGCCCAGCGCCACGCCGAGCCCGCCGCTGCGCCTCGTCCCGCCCCTCGCTGGGCGGCTCCTCATCACGAGCCCCTTCGGCTGGCGCTGGCACCCGGTCACCGGGAGATGGTCGCACCACGACGGGCTCGATCTCGCGGCGCCCGGTGGCGTTGAGGTCGTCGCCCCTGAAGGTGGCGTCGTGGCGCGGATCGACGCGGCCGGGGGCGAGCGTGGCGCCATCAACGGAAACGCGGTGTTTGTGCGGGCCCCGTCCCGCGTCTGGGCGTTCCTGCACCTCTCTCACGTCTCGGTGGCCTTCGGGCAGACCGTTCGCGCGGGGGAGCTGCTCGGGGCCACGGGAGCGACCGGGCGTGTGACGGGGCCCCACCTCCACCTCCAGGTGACCAGCCTAAACGGCACCCCCATCGACCCGACCAGCTTGTTCCCGCCGGGCACCTTCTCCGGGAAGACGTGATGGACCCCACACGGATCATCCACCGCGTCGCCGTCGTGGAGTCAGGCGGGAGCTACGCCGCGCAGAACCGCAACAGCGACGGCGCCGGGCTCGCGTTCGGCCTGCTCCAGTGGACCCAGCGGTCGGGCAGCCTCGGCGCCCTCCTAAAGACCATGAGCAAGGCCGACCCCACGAGGTTTAGCCAGGTCTTCGGCGCGGACGCCGGGCGCCTCCTCACGGTCGCTACTAGCGCCGAGGAGGCCACCCGCATGAGCCTCCCGCTCTGGGCGCCGCCCTGGACCGCGCGGTTTGCCGCCGCCGGGGCCGCGCCGAGTCTCCAGCGGGCCCAGCTCCGCCACGCGCAGATCGGCGTGGAGTGGAAGGCCACGGCGGAGATCATGGCCTTGTTCAACCTCCATACGGAGCGCGCCGCCACCCTGGCGTTCGACCGAGCCGTCCAGCAGGGCCCCAACGGCGCCAAATCTGTCGCCCGGCGGCTTCATGCCGCGCTCATCGCCGAGGGCCTCGTGCGCGTCGAGGCCGCCGACCTCCTGCAGACCTACGCCGACTGGTGCGCGGCGCCGTTTCGCCGCAGCTCGCCACCCAGCCCACCCAGCGCCGCCTGGAAGCCCGTGGGCGGCGCGTGGCACAAACACGCGGGCAGCGTGGACCTCTACGCCCTCATCCAGCGCCGCACACAATCCATCCTCGCCGACCCCAGCCTCAGCGACGTGCCCGAGGAGGTGACCGCATGAGCTGCGCCTGCAAGCTGCGCGCGGCGATGTCCGTAAACGAGGGCATCCTCGACGCCATGCCCGCGCTCAAGAGCGTGGGCCGACCGAGCGTCAACGCCGCCGCGATGTGGCGCTACTTCACACGGTCGGTCTACCAGAGCGGCGATCTGCCTTGGCTCGCCTGCCGCGAGGCCCTTCAAAACAGCGTGGACGCGATCCGGGCGGCGGTGCGCGCTCGCCAGATCCGGGCGGGGAGCGGCCTCTTCGCCGTGACCTGGGACGGCGAGACGCGCACGCTCAGCTTCGAGGACAACGGCGTCGGCATGGACGCCGAGACCATCGTGTCGAAGTTCTTGACCATCGGCGAGTCGGGCAAAGCCGCCGCCGCGTCGAGCGATGAGGCCGCCGGAGGCTTCGGCGTGGCAAAGGCCGTCATCCTTGGGGTGTCGAGCACCTTCCGCTGGGAGATGCACAGTCGAGACAACCGCGCCGTCTCCGAGGGCGCGGGCGAGGACGTGAGCATCTTCGACGCCCCGCCCCGCCAAGGCACCAAGCTCACCCTCTACGACGTGGACGAGGAGCACGTCACCCGCTGGGACGCCCTGCGCCGGGCGTATGTGTCCATCGAGGACCGCCTCCGAGAGCTGCTTGCGGCGTGTGACCTCCAAGACGTAAACCTCACCTTCAACGGCGAGGCCGTCGAGCTGCTGTTTGACCGCAAGCGCGGCGCCCCTGTGCGGATCGAGGAGCCCTGGGGCGACGGCACCGAGGCCAAGATCAAGGCGTATCGCCGCCCTGATCGTGGTGGGGCGTACTTCATCCGGCTCGGTGGCCTGCTCCAGTTTGTGCAGCCGACGACGGGCCGCCTCACGAGCGATGTGGTGGTGGACCTGCGCACGACCCAGAGGCCGGGCAGCACCGAGTACCCGCTGAACGCCGCGCGAGACGCCTTGCTCGGTCAGGCGAGCTCGGCGTTCTGGCGCATGAAGTCTGAGGTGGAGCGTGAGGCTGAGAGCAGCGTCCGGCCTCAAGAGGACGAGGTGCTGGCGCCCGATGAGGGCGGGGGTGAGGCCGGGGCCGACATCGGGGCGCAGCTCGACGCCGTGATGGGGGATCCCGAGCTCCTCGCGCTGCTCGCCGAGAGTGAGGGCGGGATGGTGGCGCTGCGGCAAGTCCAGATGCAGACGCCACGCACCTCGGAGCCCGTTGGGAGCCGCGCCCCCGCCGCCCTCGACCTCCCGCCCGAGGCCCCCGGCGCCTACGAGCGCCAGCTCGCCGCCGCGTCGGGGATCGTGCTGCCGACCGGGCGGGAGGGGTTGCTCCGGTCGCTGAACGATTTCGCTGAGCGGGCGCCCGACTTCGCGCCGCTGGTTCAGCAGACCTTCGGGATCATCAACACGTCGGGGCCCTTGCACGAGGCCGACGCGGCGGCGGTGATGGCCGTGGTCGAGGAGGCGCTGATCGACGAGGCCGTGCGCGCTGGGCGGCTGCGGCGCTACGACCTCACCCGCGATGCGGATCTGGAGGCCCTGCGGGAGATCCTGCGCCAGCACAAACAGGCGAACCCCCGCGCCGCCGAGCGGGTGAGCATCGGCCTGGACCTCCTGAACGCCAACACCTACGAGCTGCGCGAGGACGACTTCCGGTATCTGCGGGAGCTGGTTGCCGAGGCGCTGCCGGAGGTGCCGGTGCGGCTGGTGGCCACGGGGGCGGGCTTTGACGAGGGTGGGCCTTTGGTGGGCGACCTCACGGGCCTGCTGAGCGCGCAGACCGCGCCCGCCGCGCCTGCGAAGAAGGCGCCGCC
This sequence comes from Myxococcota bacterium, assembly GCA_023150845.1. Taxonomy (GTDB): domain Bacteria; phylum Myxococcota_A; class UBA796; order UBA796; family CAJQPC01; genus JADKFE01. The sequence goes on from JAKLKD010000064.1 coordinate 21,339, forward strand.
GAAGCCTCCGCAGAACCCGTTCGCGCCCTACGGGGGCCTGCGCATCTCCAAGATCAGCTACGACAAGGACCGCGCCCGGCGCTTCAAGAAGCAGGCGGCGCTCTGGGCTCCGGCGCTGGCGCTCTGGGGCGCGACCCTTCGCCTCGTCGCCGCCGAGGGCCAGGTCACGCTCCCGTTCAAGCCCGGCTGGGTGCTCGACGACAAGGTGGAGGCCCTCTGCGAGCGGCTGCCGGGGCGGGTGCCGGTGATCTACCTGAACCCCGACCGCTTCAAGGAGTACCAAGCCGCCCACCCGACGCGGCCCCTCGCGCTGGCCTCCTATCTGCACAGTCTCGCCTGCCACGAGCTGACCCACCTCGACTCCGGGCGGCTGCACGCCCAGGGCCACGATGAGCGGTGGATGATCGCGCGGGAGGAGCTGGCCACGTCCACGGGGCACCTCCTGCCGGTGATCGCGCGGCTCGCGCAGCAGCTCCTCACGCTGCCGGAGACGCCGCAACAGCGCCGGGTTCGGGAGCTGGAGGCCGTTGTGCGGCGCGCGGCGCCCGCCTTGGCCGAGCGGGTGCTCAACGCGCTGTGGCAGCGGCTTCGGGCGAAGCCGCCCAAGGGGGTCTCTGTGACGTATCTCGACGGCTTCTTTCGGCGGAACCAGGCCGCTCTGCTGGCGCTGATCACCGAGCAGATCCAGGCGCCGCTCCAGGGGCCGCGATGAGCCCGGAGCTGGTGCTCTGCGCGGCGCTCGACGCCCAGCGGGCGCGGCTGCCGGTGAGCGAGGCCGAGCTCGCGAGCTTCCTGCGCCGCCACGGCCCCGCGCTCACCCGGCAACTCGCCGAGGCCCTCCCGCGCCCGAGGTGGAGCGGCGTTGAGGAGGCCGAGATCCCCGCGCCGTCCGACGCGCGCCCGGACACCGCCGCGCTCCTCCCGCTCGGCGACTACGACCGCATCCTCGTCGGCTTCTCCGGCGGCACCGTGCGCTGGCGCCTGGACCTGCCCGCCGCGGTGCTGCAGGACCGTCTCAGCCGAGACGGCGACCTGGCAGCGCAAGGTCTGATTCATCGCCAGATCAGCGCGCGCCTCGTTGCCCACCTCGCGCATGCCGGGCGCCGCCTCGACCCCGGCCTCGCCACGCAGAGGATGCAGGTTGAGGACACCCTTGTGATCGCACTGAAGCTGCAGATCGACGCATCACATCAACACACACCGCCCCCTCCTCACCTTACGCGCTCCCGAGGAGCGACGAAACGGTGAAGTGGCTCGCCGAGGCCATAGAGTAAGGGTGGGCCGCCCTCGGCGGGCTAACGCAACTAACGCAAAGGGGGCGCGTCCGCAACGCGCGTGATGGTCGGACGGCGCGGCGGTAGCTGATGATAGGCGAAGGTTAACTGCACGCACCATTAGGGGGCACGCTGGGCGGTCCTCGACTTGAAGCACGAGGACCTTGCAATCGTTGACCATCCGTGGTATACTAAGTCGCGCTCGAAAGAGCGTATGCTATGGGGGTAGTGTAACAAGGAATAACACGCTTCGGTTCGCCGAAGAGAAGCGGGTTCAATTCCCGTCCCCCCCACCCCCCTCAGCGCTGAGTTCAGTCTCCGAGATGTCGCTTACCGTCGCCGAGATCAAAAATGTCTTCGTTCTGCAGAGCAGGAATGTGCGGCAGCTTGAGGCTGATCGGGTGCAGCTCAGGCGCGACCTGAACCAGAGCCTCAAGCGCAGTAACACAGCGTCGTTGGCAGCGAAGACAAGACTTTACGCACTCCTTTATTCTGCTTGGTCTGAGGCGCAGTTCGTACAAATCCTACACACTCCGAGCGCGCTCACGGGAGTCGAGATCGGCCAGGTCAAGACGAAGACGGCGGCTGAAGGGATCGGTGCTGGATGGAAGCGGATGACTCAGCTAGCGTTCAACCGTGTCGGTGATGAGACGGCGAACCACACAATCCGTAGTCGTCGTGAGTTCGTAGAGAAAGCCATCGACGATCACATCATTCCGATGTCGATCGTTCGGAACAAAATCGCACACGGTCAATGGGTCATAGCCCTCAACCGCAACAATGAACGTGAGAATCCAGATATCACCAGCAAGATCGCGGCGTTGGATTATGTCAAGATCGACGTGGGCTTTATGATCCACAAGTCGATGGCAGCCATTTTTCGCGACCTCATGCAGTCCCCGAGGCGGGGGCACTACAAGGACTTCTGGATGCACCACACAGAATTAGAGCGGATCGTAAACGAGTCTTCTGCATGGAACACTGCCTCGAAGCGACTGCTCCTGGAGGCTCGGGGACAAGCGGAAGCCCAATTAAAATCAGGCTCCACGCGCTAAGCGGAATAGTTGCGTATGGAGGGCGAAGCTCACGTCCAGCGTCTCCACGCGCCAACTCGCGCTGGTTCATATATACCCACTCGTCGAGCATCCTCCGCCAACCCCTGGCCCACCAACTGACGCGCTTATGCTCAGGCTCATCCAGCGGCGGAGCGGCCCTGCGAACGTGAGTGAATGAGATCCGATGAATTGTTCCTACGTCCCAACAGGGTGCCCTCCCATCATAATGTCAGAGATGAGGTCGTCGATGACGGCATCAAGGTCTACGGGGAAGCATTCGTCGCGTAGGTGCCGGGTGCGCACTTAGAGCAGTGCCTCCGGGGCGACTACCTGCTCCAGACGGCTCAGCGGATTGAGTGGCGTGCCGTGTCGGGCTATGACGTTCGGCGTCCAGCCCGACCGCGCGGATCTCCGCCTCAGCGCCGCGCTCAGCGAGCACCTCGCGTCCTGGTTCGTGACGCCGACGCGGCGTCCAGCCCGCCGCGCGGCGGCACCTGCTCGGGCGGACGGGCTCACCCCAGGCTAACGCTACGACGTGCTCGCGCCGCTGCTCCGACTGCCCGACGCCGCCGAGCGGATCGGCGCCCTGCGCACCACGAGCGTCGTCGCCGCCCTGCGCGCCGCGCTCGACGCCCCGGTCCTCGACGCCGAGACGATGGCCTCGCTCTCCGAGGAGGCGGCGGGCGTGGGCTGGTGGGAGGAGGCCGGGCTCACCAAGGAGGAGGCTTGGGGCCTGCCTTGGGCGGAGGTGTCCCGCTGGGGCGCGATCATTCGCGACGCCCTGGCCCTCGACCTCAACGACGCAGCCCGCAACCGCGACGACCTGGCCCGCGCCTTGGAGGTCTTCGACGACGAGCTGCTCCCGTCTGTGGAGGAGCTAGAGCAGCACGTCGGGGGCGGCGCCGAGGGCTCACCGCGCCTTCAGCACGTCCTCGCGGCGGTGCGTCGGGGTCGCCGCCCGACGCTCCCGCTCCCCGCCCGCGCTTGGCCTCTCGTCGAGGCCCCCGCCGCCGCGCCCGCGCGCCCGCTCACCGACGACGCGCTGACCGAGGGCCGCCGCGTGGTCACCGAGGACGGCGTGCATGGCGTCATTCAGCGTGTGCAGCGGGTGACCAACCGGGGTCGCGCCCTGCTCATCGACGTGCAGCTCAAGGCCGACTCCGGGCTCCTGCTCACGGTGACCGGCCCGCTCTACGCCGAGCAGGCCGCGCCGCCGGGTGCCCTCGCCGTGCCCTTTGGTCGGGAGCACCTGAGCCCCGCCGCCGCGTGGTCGCAGCTCCAGGCCCTCCACGCTGAGGCTCAGGAGGTCCAGCGCATGGCTGACGTAGGGGGCTGGGACGTGGACGACGAGGTGTTGGCGCGCCGGGCCGGGCGGGTGTGGCGCACCCTCGACGCGCGGCTGAGCCAGGTCCAGGCGTGGCGCGCGGCGAACCCGACGGCGGCGGGGATCTCGGATCGGGCGCTCAAGGCGCTCACCGCTGACGTGAAGGCGCGGCGATGAGCGGTGAGGTGTGGACGAGGGGCATCACGGCGTTCGACGGGCCATGACGCCTCACGCTCTGCTCGATGCCTTGGCGGCCCGCCTCGTCACCTTGCCCCCGCCGGGGGTGTCGTCGGCCTACGCGGCGGGCTTCTTCGCGCGGCGCCGGGGGCAGCTCCTCCTGCATCTGCGCGCGGCGCTGCGCCCGCCCGTGGCCTCAGAGGAGCGCATCATCACCCTCAACATGGGCCTGGGGCGCGACTCCTTGGCGATGCTCGCGCTGCTCATCGATGGCCAGCTCGTCGCCGAGGGCCGGGCGCTGCGACCCGCCGACGTGGACGCCGTGGTCTTCTCCGACCCTGGCTTTGAGTGGGCGCACACCTACGCGCTCTTGCCCCGCGTGCGGCGGATGTGCGCGCTGCATGGCCTGCGGCTGATCGTGCTCCAGAAGCCCGATACCGCCGTCGCCGAGGCGTATCTGCGCCAGCTCCCGCCGCCGGGTGACCCCGCCCGCGCCGAGGCCATCGCCGCGCGGCCTTGGCGGGAGGAGGAGGCCACCTCCATCGAGGAGCGCGCCGAGGGCGGCTGGTATCACCTTCGGCCCGGCATTCTGGAGGACTACCAGTCCCGGCAGACCATCGCCGCGCGGGGGTCGAAGGACTGCACCGTGAACCACAAGATCGAGCCGATCCGTAAGCTCATCAACGACTTGGCCCTCGCTCGCTTCGGCGTCGGGAACCGGGCCTGGGGCGCGCTCGTGCGGGCTGGGCAGCGGAGGCCGCACCTGAGCCTCGTCGGGATCGCGGCGGACGAGCTGCCTCGGCTGCACCTGGGTCACCCGCAGGAGGGCGGCGACGGGCCGTGGTTCGTGACCGAGGCGTATCCGCTCGTCGAGCTGAGCGTCAGCAAGGCCGACGAGGACACGATCTTGATCCGCCACGGCCTGAGCCACGCCCGGAAGTCGGGCTGCACGATGTGCCCATTTCAGCCGGTCGGCTGGTATTGGGCGCTGCGGGAGACGGACCCCGAGGGCTGGGCCGCCGTCGTGGCGTATGAGCGCGTGGCGCTGGCGCGGAACCCGAGGATGTTCATCGTCGGGCAGGCGCCGATCGGCGAGGCCGTGGCGGCGTGGCGGGCGAAGCACCCCAAGGCGACGGTGGAGGAGGTGTTGGGGAAAACGTATGCGCGGTGTGGGGTGGGCTTAGGCGGTTAGAACCAGCCGAGGCCGTCTTTGGGCTCGGACTCGATGGTTAGCTCCTCGAAGCGGACGTGGAACTTGCGCGCGTAGGGCTTGAGGCGTTCGTAGATGTCTTCGCGGAGGATTATGCGCCCACGGTGGTCCTGATAGATGGGTAGTACCTGCTCGCCGGGAAGTAGCACAAACTGTGGGTAGCCTGCCGAATACATATGAACGCCGCAGACTTCGCATTGACGGTGCATGCGCGTTTTGTAAGACCGAATGGTCACAAAACTCTTTGCCCCGAGCACAATCCAGTCCGACACTGTGCCCTCGTCTGCGCTGGCAAGAGGCCCAAACAATGCGTGTTCGCAAACATCCTCCGTGCCCAAGATGTCCCAGATACTACTGTGTACAATAGCACGACAAAGCGGGTAAATCGAACAGGTTCGGCCACGGCCTAAGATCGGATACTCAAGATGAACATCCTGCGGCCAAAGGTCGAGCTTGGTATGACCGCACTCCGCGTGGAATAGGTGCATGTTGGCCTCATGCCACCCCTTCGTGACATGAACTTCTGCGTTGGTGGTGTCGCCCATGTAGTAGAGTCGCCGCATGACGTTCCTATGGGAAGTAGAGGTATCGACCTTGAGTAAGGTTCTGGGCTAGGTCCGAGGCGATCTTCGTCCCATACTTGGCGTCGATCTGGTTAGTGACAGTAGTTAACGTATCGAACACACGCTGCTGGCTACCTGGATTCATGCCAAGATACTCCAGCCACTGTTCGCGGGTCGCATTCCCCCCCCGCTGCGGGTCTATTCCCCGTCGCCTTGAGCGCCGCGCGGAGCTGGCTATGAAGCTCCTGATGCACGTTTGTAGGGATTCGCGACAGCACTTGCTTCTCCAGACCGCCCAAGAACCGAGGGATCGGGTGATGAAGCTCAGACACATGCTTCGCGACGAAGT
>JAKLKD010000065.1:0-33063 GCA_023150845.1 Myxococcota bacterium
TCGCCCCCGCGCCGAAGCCCGTCACGCCGAAGCCCGCGGCGAAGGCCGCGCCCGCCCCGGCGCCCGCGCCCGCCCCGGCCTCGCGGCCGATGAAGCCTTGGCTCGTGGCCTTGCTCGTGATCTTCGCGATCCTGTTCACCGGCATCGGAGTGCTCATCTCCGAGCTGATCCGCCGCTGACGCCCCTCCGTCAGCGCCGCTTGGGAGGTGGTGTGATGCTCTTTGGGCTGCTCCTCGTGTCGCTGAGCGCGCCGGCCTCAGCGAACGGCCAGACGACCCACTCCTGGATCAGCATGCACGCCTTGGACCACCTCCCGCCGGGAGAGCTCCGGGACCTGCTCACCCGGGAGGACCTCGAGCCCTACTTGCTCAACGGCACGATGTTCCCCGACGGGGGCTACGCCGTCGGCGACGACTACGGCGAGCGGGCCCACTGGGAGCCCTTCCAGTCGGCCTACTTACGCTGGATCCGCGACCACCACGACGCGCCCTATGACGACGAGGGCGCCCAGCACGTCGCCTTCTTGATGGGCCTCGCCTCCCACGGCCTCGCCGATCAGGTCTTCGACGCGATGTACATGGAGCGCTCCAAGACCCACGACGCCGCCTACGGCTGGGCCGAGGGCGAGAGCATGGACGAGGCCACGGACGTGATCTACGCCCTGCTCGTCGGGCCCCGGGAGCCCCCGGAGGAGTGGTTCCCCGGCGAGCTCTTCGTCACGCTCTACGCCGAGACCCAGGGCTACACCGTCGATGAACAGACCATGAGCGAGGGCATGTTCTGGCTCAGCGTCGCGATCGCCGGGGTCGGCGCGCTGAGCGAACAAGAGGAGATGGTCGCGGAGTACGAGCGCCAGTTCCCTTGGGCCTCGGCCTACCTCACCGACCCCCTGATCCCCGGCAGCCCGCCTTGTGAGGGGGCCCTCGTCGCCCAGTACTGGCAGGTCTTGTGGGCGCGATTGCAAGGTGAAGACGGCTTCGGCCCGACGCCTTACCTCGGGAACGCCCCCGCCGACGGCACGATGGGCTGGCCAACCATCGCCGACCACCCCGACGCGCTCGTGCACGTCGTCGTCAGCCGGGGCCTCTCCCGCGACGCCGTCAGCGATTCGAGCGTCACCGTCACCGACGGCGCGGGGCTCACCGTGCCCGTCTCCGTGCGCCTCTTCTACGGTGAGGCCAGCCACGTGCTCAACATCGCCCCGGCGGAGGGCGCCTGGGCCGCGGACACCGACTTCACCGTCGAGGTGCCCGCGGGGCTCCTGAGCTTCGACGGCGCGAGCTTAGACAGCGCGCACCGCTTCACCTTCTCGACCCGTCCGCCGCCCGTCGTCGAGCCCGACCCGGTCAAAGAGACCGGCGGGGGCTGTGGCGGCGCGGCGGGGGTGGTCCTGCTCGGCCTCGGCGTCTCGCGGCGGCGCGGCCGCCGGGCTCACTCCGCGGCGGCCTCGGGGAAGGTGTAGGCGCCGACGACCTGCACATCGACGCCCCAATAATCGAAGGTGGTGTCGAACTTGACGGTCCAGCCGTCGAAGGTCGCCGTGGAGTCGAGGAGCTCGGCGGTGAAGTCGCCCTTGTCCTCGTTGAAGCGGTAGACAAAGGCCCAGCCGTCGCCCAAGGCGAGGCCGCGGTAGTCGTTCTCTTCGACGTTGATCCAGCTGCAGACCTCAGCCTTGTCGAGCTTGATCTCGTAGAACAGCGTGCAGGACGGGCAGGCGGCCTTCATCGCGGCGGCGTCGTCTTCGCTGACGGCGGTGGCCTCCTCGATGACGGTGTCCCCGGCGCAGTCGCTGCTCCAGTGGTCGTACGAGAAGATGAGCTCACCCGTGTAGCGGCTGGTGTCGGGCACGGGCTCGGGCGGGGTGGTGTCTTCGGGGGGGCTCGTGTCTTCGCCGCCGCTCGTGTCGTCGGCCTCGCCGGTGTCGTCGGAGGCGGTGTCGTCGCCGCTGGGCTCGGCGGAGTCGGCGCCAGCGTCGCCGCTGTCGTTCCCGACGGTGAGCGTGACCGCGCCCTTGGAGCAGGCCGCGAGGAGCAGGACGAGGAGCGCAGTGGGGGCTTGGCGCATCGGGGGTCTCCAGGAGAAGAGGAGCAGTATAGCGAAGACGCAGAGGGGGGCGCCAGATCTAGCGGCGCGCTATGACAGGCTTATGTCCCTCAGCGTCGGAATTGGTGCGGCGATCGTGGCTGGCTTGGGCTGGGCGGCCCTTGACGTGCTGCGAAAGCGGCTCGCCGCGCACCTCAGCCCGACGGTCCAGGCGGCCTTGCTGCTCTGCGGGCAGGCGCCGCTGTTCTTGATCTGGGCCTGGTCGTCCGGGGCGAGCGCGCCGTCGTCGGGCTACTGGGCGCCGGGGCTCGTGCTCGTCGGCATCACCGTGGCCGCCCAGGTGCTCTTCGCCGCGGCGCTCCAGGCCGGGGCGCTGAGCCTCACCATCCCGATGCTCTCGTTCACCCCGGCGCTGAGCGCGATCTTCGCCTGGGCCTGGCTCGGCGAGGTGCCGACGGTGCGGCAGCGGATCGGCGTCGCGCTCATCGTCGTCGGGGCCCTGGCGCTGCACAGCGGCGCGGAGACCTGGCGGGCGCCTTGGCGGCTCTTGCTCGGCCCCCTGCGTGACCGCGGGGCCCGACTGATGCTCATCGTCGCGGCCTTGTGGTCCCTCACGATCACCTTCGACAAGCACTGCATGGAGTTCGCCGCGCGCCCGGCCCACGCCGCCACCCAGAGCGTCGTCGCCGCGCTGAGCCTGCTCGTCGTGCTTTTGCTCCGGGGGGAGCTCGGCGCGCTCCGGGGCGTGCGTGGGGTCTGGGGCACCTGGCTCGCCGCGGTCTTGGCCTTGGCCCTGGCCGTCGCGATGCAGCTCCTGGCGCTGCAGACCGTGCTCGTGAGCCTCGTCGAGGGCGTCAAACGCAGCTTCGGCCTCATCTCGTCGGTGATCTTGGGCAAGCTCATCTTCGGTGAGCCGGTCACCTTGAACAAGGTCCTCGGCGTCGGCCTGATGGCCTACGGGCTCTCCCGGCTGCTCTGAGGGGGCTCAGCGCCGGGCGGAGAGCGGGCAGGTCGGCGTCGCGCAGGCGTCTTCGCCGCCCTCGACCTGGAGCGTCGTGTGCACCGCGCCGTAGCGGGCGGCCAGCCGGGCCTCGACGGCGCGGCGGACCTGGGCGGCGTTCGCGCCGGGGGCGGCGACGAGGTGGGCCGAGAGCACGACGTTGCGGCCGTCTAAGGTCCAGACGTGGAGGTCGTGGAGCGCCTCCAGGCCGGGGACGTCCTGGACCGCGGCGGTGATCTCTTCAGCGGTCACGCCCGGAGGGGCGAACTGGAGCAGCACCGCGCTGGCCTCGGCGAGCAGGTGCCAGGTGCTGCGCAGCACGATGAGCACGATGAAGAGGCTGATGATGGGATCGGCGCCGGGGTAGCCCGCCCAGACCGCCACGCCCGCGGCGATGGCCCCCGCCGAGCCCAAGGCGTCGGCGAGCATATGCGCCAGGGCCCCGCGCACGTTGAGGTTGTCGCCGTCGGCCCGGGACAGCGCCCAGGCGCTCCCAAGGTTGATGATGAGGCCGACCACCCCCGCGGCGATCACCGGGCCGGGCAGCACATCGACGGCCCCCGCGAGCAGGCGCTCGATGGCCTCCTTGGTGATGAAGCCCGCGGCGAAGATGAGCGCGATGCCGTTGATGAAGGCGCCTAAGGTCTCCGCCCGGCGCCAGCCGTAGCTGCGATCGGGGCTCGCCGGGCGCAGGGCCAGCTCCGCCGCGCCCCAGGCCAAGGCGATGGCGCCGACGTCGCTCACCATGTGCGCCGCGTCGGCCAAGAGCGCCAAAGAGCCGCTCCAGAGCCCCAAGGCGACCTCGACCACCAAGAACGCGGCGTTCAGGGCGAGGGTGACCTTCAAGGCGCCCCGGGCGTCACCGCCGCCCACGACGTGGGCGTGGCCGTGGCCATGCCCGTGGGCGTGACCGTGCTCGTGGCGGTGGGCGTCGCTCATGCTCAGGCTCCCCGGCGCGGGTCGTGTGCTCTCACCATCGCCGCCTAGGTCGGGATTGTCAACGGGCGCCGCCTGGAGCTGACCTCACTCGTTCGGGAAGAGCTCGTCGGGGTAGAGGCGCAAGAGATCGAGCACCGGGCGCGGGGTCTCCCGGCCGAAGCCGCAGCGGGCGGCGGTGGACATGTGCTCCATCAGGGTGATGAGGGCCTCCCGGTCGGTCATCTTCGGCATCAGGGACGCGCCAACCCGGCAGGCCGTGCAGGCCCCACAAGACTCCGAGGCCGTGAACTCGAAGAGGTGCGCGGCCAAAGCGCGTGGGGTGACCTCCTCGCTGAGCACCATGAGGCTGCCGTAGCCCATGCCGGGGACGTGCTCAGGGTCGAGCGGCAAATCCAGCTCATCGGCGTTGAGCACCCGGCCCCGAGGCCCGCCGACGAGCACCATCTGCACGCCGTCCTTGAGCCCGCCCGCGCCCTCGTCGATGATCTGACCGACGGTCATTCCGTTGAGCACCTCGACGACGCCCGGGTCACGCACGGCGCCGGACACGCAGATGAGGCGCCGGTCTTGGCCGCGGCCCGTCGTGAGCGTGGTGTTCAGCGCGAGCAGGGACTCGACGCTGTGCACCACCGTCGGCGAGCCCCGGAGGCCACGGTTCACCGGGAACGGCGCCAGGGGCCGGGCGTGGGGCCGGTCCAGCTCGATTGCGCGCAGGAGCGAGGCCTCCTCCCCGCAGATGTAGGGGCCCTGGCCGATGACGAGCTCGACGTGCAGGTCGTCGCCGAGCCAGCCCGCGGCGTGGGCCTCGTGGATGGCCCGCTCGATGGCGCGGTGGGCGCCGACGTACTCAGCCCGGAGGTAGATGAGCGCCTCTCGGGCGTCGGCGGCGCGGGCGGCGGCGCGCAGCCCAGCGAGCACGGCGTGGGGGTCGTCCTCGGTGACCACACGGTCCAAGAACGAGCCGGGCTCACCCTCGTCTCCGCGGGCGACGACGAAGCGGCGCTCGGCGGGGATCGCCCGGGCCTGGCGCCAGCGGGCGGCGTGGGGGCGGTCGGGGCGGCCGGGCTCGTGTAGCCCCAGGGCCTCGACCCGCCGGAGGATCTCTTCGCCTGAAGGCAGCTCATACATCGCCGCGCTCGGGGTGGCTTTCCCGTCGAGCACCCGGCGGAGCAGCGCCGCGGGCTTGGCGAGGCAGACCCGGGGCACCCGGCGGGCGCTCGCGCCCAAGAGCAAGGAGGCCGAGAGCTCACCGCTCCACAGCTCCAGAGGCAGGCGGTTGACGCCGCCGAAGACCTCGTGGCCGCGCTGGGCGGCCGGGGCGTCGTGGCAGGTGCCGAGGCAGCGCACGGGCTGGGCGCCGGCGATCCCCGCGAGGCGGTCCCGCAGCTTGGGGCCTCCGGCGAAGGTGCAGGCCGTGCCCGTGCAGAAGCGCACGAGCTGTTGGGTCTCCTCATCCTGCGGCAGCTCATCATCGAGCGCTTCGGTGTCGCGCTCGTGAGCGAGGGCCTTCGTAGGCTCGGTCGGGCGCGCCTCAGCGAGCCGGCGCGCGAGATCGTCCAGGCGCATGGGGGCTCCGTCCTTGGGGGTGCGTGGCGGGATGCACGGAGCGTGCCAAACCGTCCAACGCCCCGTTTCGGCGCCTCCGCGTGTCAAGTCACACAGATCGTTGTGTGAGAACACCCTAGGCGCGCACAGGTGATTAGAGTCCTGGGAGCCGTGACCGCGCGCTGGAGGCACCATGATCGAGCTCCTGTACTGGCCAACCCCCAACGGATGGAAGATCAGCATCGCCTTGGAGGAGCTTGAGCTCCGATCAGCATCGCCTTGGAGGAGCTTGGGCTCCCCTACACCGTGCGCTCGGTGAACATCGGCCGGGGCGACCAGTTCCAGCCCGAGTTCCTCGCGGTGAGCCCCAACAACCGCATCCCGGCGATCATCGACCACGCCCCGGCAGACGGCGGCCCGGCGATCTCCGTCTTTGAGTCAGGGGCGATCCTGCTCTACCTCGCCGAGAAGACCGGGCGGCTCCTCCCCACGGACACCCGGGGGCGGCTTGAGGTGACCCAGTGGCTCATGTGGCAGATGGGCGGCCTCGGCCCCATGCTCGGCCAGACCCACCACTTCCGGCAGTACGCGCCGGAGCAAATTCCTTACGCCATTGAGCGCTACACCCGAGAGGCCGCGCGTCTCTACGGGGTGCTCGACCGCCGCCTCGCCGACCGCGAGTACATCGCCGGGGACTACTCCATCGCCGACATCGCGGCCTGGCCCTGGATCCTCCCCTACAAGCGCCAAGGCCAGGATCTCGAGAGCTTCCCCAACGTCAACCGCTGGTTCCGGGCCGTCGGGGCCCGCCCCGCCGTGCAGCGTGGGCAGGCCGTCGGCAAGGAGCAGGTGGTGCAGAACATGGACGAGCAGGCGAAGGACGTGCTCTTTCGCCGCCCGGCTGACAAATAACCCTCAACCGAGAGGAAGAGACGATGTCGCAGGCTGCCCTCGATTCGTTGACCGTGCTCACCCCCAGCGGCGAGGCCGTGCCGCTCCCGAGCCTCTGGGCCCGGGGGCCGGTCACCCTCGTGTTTGTCCGGCACTTTGGCTGAATCTTCTGCCGTGAGCAGGTCGCTCACCTCATGCAGAACGCGGCGCGCTTCAGCGCCTTAGGCGTTGAGCTGGTCGTCATCGGCAACGGCGCCCCCCACTTCGCCCAGGCCTTCTTGGAGGAGTTTCAGGTCACCCTGCCGCTCTACACGGATCCTTCGCTCAAGGTGTACGAGGCGATGGCGCTGCGGCGGGGCTGGCGCACGGCCTTCTCCCGCAAGACCTTCTCCGCCTCCGTCGAGGCGCTCAAGCGTGGGTTCCGCCAGGGCCGCACCCAAGGCGACGCCACCCAGCAGGGCGGCGTCTTCGTCATGCGGCGAGGCGGCGCAATCGTCTACCGCTACGTCAGCGAGGCCGCCGGGGACCACCCGCCCCTCGACGAGGTGCTCGCGGCGGCGGCCCAGGCCACCTCAGGCTGAGCCGCCGAGGGTGACGCAACCTAGGGGCTGAGCCGCGCCGCCCAGGCCGAGACCGCCGCCGGGTGCCCAGACAAGAGCGCCTGGATCGCGGCGGTGGCGGGATCTTGGGCCTCGGGCGCCTCGTCGCTGGCGCTCGCGCTGGTGTCGTCGTTCACCTCAGCCCAGCCCCCGTCGAGGCCAAGCGCCGCGGCCCAGGCCTCCGTCGCCGCCGGGGCCGCGCGCAGAAGGCCGAAGGTGGCCAGCTCCTCGGGGGTGCGGGCGTCGGTCTTTGGCGCCCGGCCGGTCGGCCCAGGGGTAGGCGCAGGCCGCGCCGCCTCCCAGGGGGGCGTCCAGGCGTCGAGCTCGGCGAGGCTGCGTGGGGTGGACTGCACGACCTCTCGCATCAAAGCGGGGAGGATCGTGCCCGCCACGGGGCGTAAGGAGTCAAGCAGGCCCGGCAGCCAGGGCAAGAGCAGGGCCTCGGGCAGCTCCATGAACGCGCGGCTCAGCAGCTCCGCGGCCAAGGCCGAGACCAGGGGCGTGAAGCTCAAGGCCAAGAGCAGGCTTCCTAAGGCGCCGGGCAAGGCCGAGAGGCTCATGGGGTTGTCCATGAGCGCGTTGAACTCGGCGCGCACCTCATCACCGCGCTTGAGCTCCAAGGTCCACTCCGCGGCCCACAAGAGCCCGAGCTTGCCCGGGTCGGTGGTGAGCGGCGCGGCCTGGCGCACGGCGATGATCACCTGGCTCCGCTGGCAGCCCAAAGAGAGCGCGAGGCTCTCCAAGGAGAAGACGAAGGCCAACATGCCCGCGAGCTGCTCAGGGCTCGTGCCCCGGTCGGCGAAGCTCTGGGGCAAGAGCGAGGCGTAGTGCTGGTAACCCGTGGCCACGAAGTCCCCGAGCCAGCGCGGCATGCCCTCGGGCCGGGCGCGCAGGTGGTGCACGAGGCGCCGCACCCGCTCAAAGAGCTCCCGGGCGTTCGCGGCGCTCAGCTCCAAGCGCAGCAGCTCCACGGCCCGCTCACCGAGCTCTTCAGAGAGCCGGTCCCGCTCAGCGAACAAGAGCGCGTCTTCAGCGAGGCCCAGGACCGTCGCCGCCGTCGCGCTCGGCGCGAAAGCCCGCTCGCGGAGCCGCCGCTCCAGCACCTGCTCGACGGTGATGCCCTCATACGCGAGCTCGATGAGATCGCGCAGGGCGGGGCCGTGGAGCTTGATGTCCCAGCTCTCTTGCACCCGGGGCACGCCGAGTCGGCGCTCGCCCATGACCGGCCGCACGGCGTCGCTCGACGGGAGGAGCGCGCGCAGGCGCCAGAGCAGGTCGGAGACGGGGAGGAGCTTCGGGCCCTCCTTCCGCAGGTCCATCAAGGCGCGGGTGACCGTAGACTTGCCGGGGATGACGCCGACGGGGGCGAGGCGGTCGTAGACGTCGCGGACCAAGGGCGGCAGGGTGGAGTAGCCCACCTTGCCGACCCGGTCGCCGCCCATGACCATGCCGCAGAGGTGGCGCACGCTGCGCCGCATCGTCGGGTCGCCCTTGTCGAGGCAGGTCTCGGCGGCGTCGGCGAAGTCGAAGGGGCTCGGGTGCAGGCGCCCGCGCATCCGGGCGAGCAGCAGCGAGGTCTGGTAGATCGCGATGGCGTCGGCGGTGGACGCCATGTAGTGGTTCTCCCGGGCCTTGGCGACGACCCCGGTGCACCACTGGAGGAGCTGCTCGTGGTCCTCGGCCTGGAGACTCGGCGGCCGGGAGAGCACTGAAGACGCGCCCCCTTCAGTGGTGACCTCTTCAGGCGGCGGCGCGGCGGCCTTCTTCGTCTTGGCCTTGGGCTTCGGCGCCTCCACCTCGGCGCCCTCGGCGGCCTCCCCCTTGGCGGCCTTCGCCGCCTTGGGCAGAGGCATCGCCTTGAGGTTGAAGGCCTTGAGCGCCTTCTCCCAGCTCTGCTCGGCGACGGAGATGCTGCCCCGGGCGAGGCCAAACTGCCGCTCGATGGCGGAGTAAGACGAGGGGATGAAGCCGTACTGCCAGGGCGTGTTGGTGCGGGCGGGGATGTCCCAGCGGGGGTCGTCGGGCTGGCCGAGGCGCCCCGTGCCCCACTCCGGCACGTCCGAGGCGGCGTGGGCGGCGCCGCAGATGTACATCGCGTCCTTCGGCGAGATGCCCTTCGCGACGAGGTGGTCCTTCATGCGGGTCCACATGAAGCGCTCGCGCAGGCGGTCGCCCTCGACGTGCTCGGCGCGGCTGCCGAGGCGGCGGATGAGCGCCCCGACGAGCACCATCACCTGCCGCCAGGTGTTGTAGTCGGCGCCGATGGTCGGCTCATCGACGTACACGCTCCACCACTCGGAGAAGGTCGAGGCCCGGCTGTGCTCCAGCAGGCTCTCCAAGAACACCGGGAAGGTGGGCACGAGGCTGCCCAGCTCCACACCTAAGGCGCCGCCGTGCAGCCGGGCGTTCTCGTCGTCATCCGCGGGGCCGCTCGGGCCCGTCGGCGAGGACTCCTGGTTCGGCGACCACTGGAAGACGTGGTCCGAGGAGCGGTCCACGAAGACCAGCTCGACCTCGGGGTTGGCGAGGCCGTAACAGATCGCCTGGTACTCCGCGGAGAACGGCGTCATCGGCATCACCAAGGACAGCGGCAGCCAGCGCGGCGGGAAGGCCTCGCTCTCCCCAGCGAAGGCCTGCATCGCCACCGGGGGCACACAGGAGGCCAGCTCCGGCAACAACGCCTGGAGATCCTCGCAGGCCTCGATGAAGATGACCTTCGGGGCGAAGCGCTGGAGCCTGCGGATGAGCTGCACCGCGCAGGAGGGGCTGTGGTGGGCGACGGGGAAGATCTGCAGGGGCTCCCCCAGCACCCGGGCCACGTCGTCGGAGAGCCCGGCGAGCAAGGCGCTGAGGTGCTGGGCGTCGGGGGCCAGGTCGGCGGCGGCGCCGAGGAGCTGGGCCCGGAGCGCGGCGAAGGACTCGTCCTCGAGGACGCTGACGGTGGGGGCCATCATCTCACCCGAGCTGCTTGAGGGCCTCTTTGCCACCCTCCAAGAAGCCGACCCAGTCACCCTTCTCTTTGCTGGCGTGCTTGTCGACGACGCTGTGCCAGAAGCGGTTCATGACGCTCACGTCCTCGGGGATGCGGCGCACGAGGGTGCCGACGACCGACGCCGCGACGAGCTCCGGGCGCACGACGGCGTCGCCGAAGAAGCGACTGTGCAGCACGGCGTCCTCCAGCACGCCGATCTGCTCGGCGGTCGAGAGCGAGGACTCCAGGCGGCCGTCGTCGGTGTTCGCCGCGGCGGAGGCCTGGCGCAGATCCTCAAAGGTGCGCAGCAGCACGTCGAGGAGCGAGGGCGGCACGTCGATCTCAAACCCGGCGCGGGCGAGCAGATCTTTGACGCGGAAGAGCACAATCTTCTTCTCGGCGGCCCGGGACTGCACGATGGGGATCTGCACGAAGTTGAAGCGGCGCTTGAGCGCGGAGGAGAGGTCGTTCACCCCGCGGTCGCGGCTGTTCGCCGTGGCGATGAGGTTGAAGCCGGGCCGGGCGAAGACGGTGTTGTCGTCGCGAAGCTCGGGGATGGAGATGTACTTCTCAGACAGGATCGAGATCAGCGCGTCCTGCACGTCCGAGGTGCAGCGGGTGAGCTCCTCAAACCGGCCCATCTCGCCGCGCTGCATGGCGGTCATGATGGGCGAGGGGATCATCGACTCCTTGGACTGCCCGGCGGCGATGACCATGGCGACGTTCCAGGAGTACTTGATCTGGTCTTCCGTGGTGCCCGCGGTGCCCTGCACGACGTAGGTGCTGTTGGAGCAGACCGCCGCCGAGAGCAGCTCGGCGAGCCAGCTCTTGCCCGTGCCCGGGTCGCCGATGAGCAGCAGGCCGCGGTCCGACGCCAAGGTGACGATGGCGCGCTCGACGATGGACGCCGGGCCGAACCACTTCTGGGGGATCTCCCGGGGCAGCTTGTCTTGGGGGCTTGAGCCCAAGACGAAGGTGCGCACCATACGCGGGGTGAGGCGCCAAGAGGACGGGCGCGGGCCGGTGTCATGGGCCGCGAGGAAGGCGAGCTCCTCGGCGTAGCGGGCCTCGGCGGGGAGGCGCAGGACCTCGGACTTGGACGTGTCGCTCATCGTGGGCTCCGGTCGAAAGGGTCAGGGCAGCGCGGCGCGCAGCTCTCGGATGAGGGTCTTGAGGCTGCCCGACATCAGGGGGATGCCGTGCGTCTTGAACTGCTGGCGGAAGTAAGGGTTCACGTTGAAGTAGCCCCCGCTGGACACGGATCCGACGGGGATGAAGGTGACGCCGGCCGCGACGACGTTCTTGATCATCGCGAAGAGCGGCTGGTCGTTGTTGAACTCGTAGAAGTCGGAGATCCACACCATGACGGTGTCCTTGGGGTCCTGGATCTTCGCCTGGGCGACGAGCATGGCCTTGGGGCCGTCGTTCCCGCCGCCGAGGTTCGTGCGCAGCAGGACCTCCAGCGGGTCGTTGATCCAGGGGCTCAGGTCGATGACCTGGGTGTCGAAGACCACGAGGTGGCCGTCCACCTTCGGCAAAGCCGCGAAGATCGACGCCAGGATGGTGCAGTTGACCATCGCGCTCACCATCGAGCCCGACTGGTCCACCACGACGATGAGCCGGGTGTTGGAGGTGCGCGCCGAGCCCCGGCGGTAGTAGAGCCGGTTCACCATGAGGCGGCGGCGCTCGGGGTCCCAGTTGATGAGGTTCTTGTTGATCGGGCGCTTTAGATCGAGGTTCCTGAACACCCGCTTCGGCGGAACACGAGGATCCACCTTCGCTTTGGAGGCGCTCTTGACCTGGCGCTTGAGCACGTCGGCGAGGTCGTTCACGTACTTCTTGATCAGCATCTTCGCGTTCGTGAGGGCCTCACCGCTGAGGTTCTTCTTGTCGCGGAGGAGCTGCTCGACGAGGTCCATCGACGGCGTGAGCTTCTCGGCCAAGGCGCGGTCCTTGAGGACCTCTCGCAAGGCCATGCGATTGATGAGGCTCTTCTCCAGGTGGGAGAGGGCGTTCTTGACCTCGGGCTCCGACATGAGGCCGCGGCCCGCCCGGGCCTCGTTCACGGCGAAGTTGAGGTCGTCGTCGTGAATCTCGGGGGCGACGCCCGTGGCGTCGGTGTCTTGGGCGTCGGGGCCATAACCGCCGCCGCTTCCGCCGCCGCCGCCTCCGTCCCCTCGCAGCCCGCCCCGGGGGTAACCGAGGGCCTGCTCAAAGCGGCTGACGTCCTGGAGCCAGTCGTTGTACTGCTTCGCCGAGACCTGGGACGAGCCCATGCCCGGCGAGAACACGTTCTGGAGCATCTTCCCGAAGAGCATCATCGCCCGGAGCTGCTCCCGCGCGCCGTGCCCGTCCTGGCCCAGGCTGGAGGCGAAGCTCGTGGCCTGGGCGCTCGGCGCCTCGGCGTCTTCACCGGGCTCGCCGTCTTCACCCTCCTCGGCGGGCTGGGGCGGGTTCAGCACCTGCTCCAGGCGCTCGTAGTCGTCGCGCAGGCTCTTGTCGCGGCGCAAGAGGTCGTTCACCGAGGGGCGACGGTCGAGCACCAGGGGCGGCACGTCTACCTTCCCGGCGATCTCCAAGGCGAGCTTCGACAGCTCCTTCGGGGGGCCGTCTTCGCTCAGGGCCGAGGCCAAGGACCACCAGGAGAGCACCTGGCGGCGGTTCTTCGCGGCGCGCTCGTCCATCTCGGCTCCTCTCAGGACTTCTTGCGGAGCAGCTTGCCGGCCCGCTCGTTGAGGTTCGCGAGCGTGCTGGACTTCGTCTTCGCGGCGCTGGCGAGGTCCTCCCAGGGGCCCGAGGGCGCCTTCGCGCCTTTGGCCTGGGCGGCGAGGGGCTGGAAGGACCAGGACCCGCCGTCCCAGCGCACGAGGCCCCAGAGGCGGTCGGACTTCGCCACCGTCACCGCGTCGAGGCCCTGGAGGGGGCTCATGCGGTCGAAGGTGATGGGCAGGTGCCCGTCACCGACGGCCACGGAGAGCACACCTTCGACGCGGGTGGGGGCGCCCTCCACAAAGAGCGGCGCGGCGAGCTGCACGGGGTGCCGGTCGGTCGGCGCCGCCTGGGGCCAAGACTTGAGCGCCATGGCGGCCGCGGCGACCTGGGCGGCGTCAAAGGGCTGGCCAGGCGCCACCTTGGTGAGGACCAGATCCCCCGTCGTGGCGATCGAGCCGGACACGACGAGGGTGCGGCGATCGGCGGTCTCGCGGAGCGCGGTCTCGTAGCCCCGCATCACGGCCCACCACGACTCCTCCCCGGCCAAGGCGTCCACACGCCAGCCGGAGAGCGTCGCCCGGACCACCTCCCGTTTGCTGCCGTGGTCCAGCACGCCCCAGAGCACGGCGCTGACCATGTTCCGGTGGTGCTGGGGCTCGATCATGAACACCGAGAGCTTGGCGCCATCAACCGCCTGCAGGCTCGGCCGGCTCTGCTTGGGCAGACAGGCCAGAAGCGCCCGGGACCAGAGGTCGGCCCAGCGGGCGCGGGGGGCGTCGGTGAGCGCGGCCAAGGGGAGCTTGGTGAGCAGCTCTTGGTGGAAGCCGGTGAGGAGCGTCGCCGGGCGCAGCACGGCGGGGGAGATGAGCTGCAGCTCCCCCAAAGACGCGTCGAAGGCGGTGACGGCGCCGGGCTCGATCTGCCCGAGGCCCGCGAGACCGAGCTCCACGAGCCACTGGCGGGCGTTGCTGAGCAGGCCGTGGGCCTCGGCGGGGAGGTCCACCGCCGTCGTGGCCGGGACCTCTTGTGCGGGGCGGCCCAGGAGCGCGTCGAGCTGGGCGGCCAAGGCGTCGGCGCGGGCGCCCTGCATGGCCTCGCGGGCGGCGGCGAGGCCGACCATCGCCGCCTCTTGGGGCGGGCCGGAGCAGGCGGCGTTGACCGACTCCGACACGAGGGGGCCGAGGGGGCTGCCCTCAAAGGCCCGGGCGAGGGCGCGCAGGGTGTCTTTTTGGGCGTCGGCGAGGCGGCCCAGGCCGCCTAAGAGGAGCTCATCGAGGGCGGTCAGCGCGGCGCTGGCCTCGTCAAAGCCCGGCGGCGCCGACCGCAGAGGGGTGGGGAGCATCCGGTCTCCTGTCAGCCGCTGATGAACCAGCTCAGCTCGGGGATGGGTTGGTTGGAGCAGGGCATCTCGGTGTAGCGCAGGTCGTTCAAGAACCGCGCGAACACCTCGGAGGCGGGCTCCTTCGTCTCGCTGCCCCGGGCGGCGGCCATGAGGCTGCGGGCGTTGCCGGTGACCGAGGCGTCGAGTCCGAGCGCGGCGGCGAGGCCGTCGGCGCCGAAGACCTTCACGGCCTCCCCGACCATCTCGACGATGTGTTTGCAGCCGCCGCCGCCGAGCCCGCCGCAGCGCCGGTTGTTGTTGGTGCTGCAGTAGAAGTTGCCAGTCCCCGCCTCGTAGAAGGCGCAGTAGACACGCTCGATGTCGGAGCCGCTGGAGATGATCCCTTGGATTCGTTTGCCGCGCAGCTCAACGAAGGGCACGTCCTTCACCTTGCGGCCTTTGGGCGAAGGGCGGGGCGCGGCGATGACGCTGCGCCGCGCGAGGGAGTCGGACATCCTGGGCTCCTGATTTGACCCCGAGACTTTATTCAATCGTCCGGGTGGTCGCAGGCCAAAGAGTGTCCACCCCTGTCAATGAGGCGATGTGGGCGGATTCAGGATAGGTGGCGCCTATGCCAGAGATGATCGTCATCGGCGCAGGCGTCAGCGGGCTCTCGACGGCGGTGACGTTGCGGGCGGATGGCTGGTCCGTTCGGGTGCTTGAGGCGGGGGACTCCCCCGGTGGCAACGTGCGCAGCGAGCGCGTCGAGGGTCGGGTGCTCGACCGGGCGGCGAACGGCTGGCTCGACAACGAGCCCGCCATGGACCGCCTGCTCACCCGCCTGGGCCTCCACGGCCGGGTCATCCGGGCGAGCGACCGCTACAAGACCCGCTGGATCTGGGCGATGGGGGAGCGCCACCCCGCGCCGCTCTCGCCCCCGGCGCTCCTCAAGACCCGCCTGCTCTCTTGGCCCGCGAAGCTGCGCCTGCTCCTGGAGCCGCTCTTGCCCCGGCGGGTCAGCGACGAGGACGAGTCCTTGGCGGACTTTGTGCGGCGCCGCCTGGGCGAAGGCCTCCTCGACCGCATGATCGCGCCGATGGTCACCGGCATCTTCGCCGCCGACCCCGAGCGCCTGAGCCTCGCCGCGGCCTTTCCGCGGATGGCGGAGCTAGAGCGTGAACACCGCAGCCTGTTCTTGGCCATGCTCCGCCTCCGTCGCGGCGGCGCCCCGGCGGGCCACCTCGTCACCTTTGACGGCGGCGCGGGATCTTTGCCCGAGGCCCTCGCGGCGAGCCTCGGCGACGCGGTCTCCTTGGGTACCCCGGCGCTGAGCCTCGCCCGTGTCGGTGAAGGCTGGCGGGTGCGCACCCCGCATGGGGAGCTTCACGCCGACGCCGTGGCCTTGGCCTGCCCCGGCTTCGTGCAGGCGGAGCTCCTGCGGCCCCTCGATCCCGCCGCCGCCGCCGCCCTCGCGGAGATCCCCTACGCCCCCGTCGCCGTCGTCGTCACGGCCTCTCCCCGGGGCGCCTGGGCCTGGGAGCCCGAGGGCTTCGGCGTGCTCAAGGCCCGGGGGGAGGACCTCGGCGGCGCCTTGGGCGCGGTCTTCACCTCCTGCGTCTTCCCCGACCAGGCCCAAGGCGACGAGCACCTCATCCGCACCATCCTCGGCGGCGCCATTCACCCCGAGGCGGCGCTGGGGGATGACCAGGTCCTCATCGGCCGCGCCCGGGCCGCCTTGGCCACGCTCTGCGGCGGGGAGCGCCACCCGCCCCACCTCACCCGGGTCTTCCGCCATCCCCGCGGCATCCCGCAGTACCTCCCCGGTCACCCCGCCCGGGTTCGTGCCGCCCGCGGCGCCGAGGAGCGCCTGCCGGGCCTCTTCTTGACCGGCAACCACCTCGACGGCGTCGGCGTGAAGGACGGCGCCCGCGGCGCGGAGCTCCTGACCGCCCGGGCGCGCGCCCTGCTCACACCCCGAGGGTGATCTTCCCGACGTGGTCCCCTTGGCCGAGCCGCCCCAGGGCCTCGGGCAAGGCCGCCGCGTCGAGGTGCGCGTCGAGGGCCGGGCGAAGGCCCGCCTGGGCGAAGGCCCGGTTCATCTGCTCAAAAGCGTCGCGGTGCCCGACGAGCACGCCGAGCAGGCGGATGGCCTGCATAAACACCCGGGTGAGGGTCAGCTCCGTCTTTGTGCCCGAGAGCACGCCGATGAGGTGCACCGTGCCGCCGGGGCGTGTGGCCTTGATCGACTCCTCCAAGGTGCCAGCGCCGCCGACCTCGATGACGTGATCGACGCCGCGCCCGTCGGTCTGCGCCCGCGCCCAGGCGGACCAGCCCGGCGTCTGCCGGTAGTTCAGCCCGGCGTCGGCGCCGAGCGCCCGGGCGCGCTCAAGCTTCATGTCGCTCGACGAGGTGATGAGCGCCCGCGCGCCGAGGAGCTTGGTGAGCTGCAGCGCGAACAAGGAGACCCCGCCGGTGCCCTGGATGAGCACGGTCTCCCCGGGGCGCAGCCCGCCGTTCTGCACGAGCGCAGTCCAGGCCGTGAGCGCCGCGCAGGGCAAGGTGGCGGCCTCGTCATCGCTGAGGTGCGCGGGCGGCACCACGACGCCCTCCTCGCTGAGCAGCATCCGCTCCGCCGCGACCCCGTCCAAGGGGCCGCCGAGGGGCGTCTTGAGCTTCTCCATCGTCGGCTCCCCGCTCACCCAGCCCTGGAAGAAGGTTGGGCAGACCCGGTCGCCGACCTTCACCCGCCGCACGCCCGGCCCGGCCTCCACCACGCGGCCGACCCCGTCAGAGAGCGGGATCAGCGGCAGGCGCTGCTTGGGGTTGTACATGCCCTCGACCATGAGCAGGTCACGAAAGTTGAGGGACATCGCCGACATCTGCACGACGATCTGTCCGGGGCCCGGCGTCGGATCAGGCCGCTCCACCCGACGAAGGTTCTGGAGACCAAAGCCGCCTTGAAGCTCCCACGCCCACATATCCGCTCCTGAAGCGCCAACGGCGGGGGGTGAGCCCGCCGTGCGCCGTGTTGAGCCTCACGAGAGGAGGATCAGCCCTCGCAGTCACCCATGAGCGCGTAGTCCACCTCGATGGTGGAGCCGCCCTCGGGGACGTACCCATCGGCGAAGTCAACGGTGTTGGTGGCGTAGTTGTACGACCAGCCCGTGACCACGACGATGCCGTCCACCTTGACCTCGATGGACTCCTCGACGGGGGTGTCAGTGAGCTCGAAGGAGGTGAGGTCGGCGGCGGAGTTCTCGGCGAGGACCTCCATGCTGGAGCCGAAGTCGGCGGCGCAGATGGAGAGGAAGGTGCCGCCCGTGGCCAAGGTGGCCTCGTAGAAGCCGGTGTAGGGCTCGTTGCCGCCGCAGCCCGTCGGGTAGTCGCCGCCGATGGCGTGCAGGACCACGTCGTCGGGGTCGGCCTTCATGCTCTGGAAGAGCGAGATGTAGTAGGTGTAGGGGTTGATCGACTGCTCACGCTCGTCGGACACACCCACCAGGGCGAGGGTGGCGTCCTCGCGGTAGAAGCCCTCGTTGCAGCCGCCGGAGCCGATGTTGGAGGACTTGAGCGCGGCCTCCAGCAAGGTGAAGGCCATCTCGGTGTAGCTGCCCATCTTGGGGCAGGACGAGCCGCCGTAGTCGAGGCAGGCCATGGTCGAGAAGATCGACTGCTGGTCGGACTCGGACATCGTGTTGTCGATGTAGGTGTCGGAGCCGAGCATACAGCCGTTGTCGGCGACGACGGCGGCGACGTGGTAGTCGGCGTCCATCGCGGCGAGGGTAGACACGAAGGTCGTGAAGTTCG
This sequence comes from Myxococcota bacterium, assembly GCA_023150845.1. Taxonomy (GTDB): domain Bacteria; phylum Myxococcota_A; class UBA796; order UBA796; family CAJQPC01; genus JADKFE01. Next base: position 17,829 of record JAKLKD010000065.1, read on the forward strand.
CGCCGACGTTCGCGACGTCGTCGTACATCGAACAGGACCAGTCGATGGCGAAGATGATGTCCGTGGAGCCGTTGATGGGCTGCTCAAAGACGTCCACCGTCTCGCCGTAGAGCGCGCCGACGCCCTTCTGGGTGGCCATGACCGTGGGGGCGGCCGGGTCGTTCGAGGCGACGGTGACGTACTGAACGTCGCTGTACTCATCGAGGGGGGCGTAATCGACCCACACGTCCAGGGCGGCGCCGGGGGCGATGGTCCAGGGCAGGGGGCCGTTGACGTCCTCAGCGGCGTCAAAGACGAGGTCCGTCGAGGCGGTGTTCGCCGACAAGGACTCGACGATGAGGTCGTCGTTGCCGATGTTGGAGATGGTCAAGGGCTGGAGCTTCTCGCAGCCGATGTACATCGTCCCGAAGTCGTAGGTGATCGGGTCGATGTCGATGACCGGCGCGATGCCCTCGCCGATGAGCTCAACCTCAGCGACGGGCTCATCGGGGTCGTCGGAGGAGATGAGCAGGAAGGTGGTGTCGTTCGCCGAGGTCACCGGGCGGTAGGTGACGCTGAGCGTGGTCGAGGCGTCGGGCTGGACGAGCACGGAGCCGACGGCGCCGATCTCGAAGGGCGCGTCCTCATCCTCAAGCTCGATGGAGTAGATGTGCAGGTCCGCCGTGCCGACGTTGCCGATGGTGACGGTCTGGGAGGACGAGGCCTCCTCGGTGACCGACAAGGAGCCGAAGCTGACCGAGGTGGGGCTGGGCTCGATGTCCGGCACGCCCTTCTCGTCGATCTCATCGACGCCGTCGTTCGTCTTCTCGAGATCGTAGTCAGGGGTGCAGCCGAAGAGCGCCAGGGCCACGACGGGCATCGAGAGCGAAGGGCGGTTGAACGAGCGCATTGGAACTCCTTCACGAGGTGGCGTCAGGGGGGGCACGCCGACGAACGTTGGGATTATAGACCGAAGAGAGGGGGGAGCGTAGCAGGTTTTACGGCGAGCGGCCCGCCACGGCAGCCGCATCTTGAGGCCCCACTACGGCGGAGCCCGGCGCGGTGTGACGACAAGTTCTTGACGTTCTACGCGGCGCGTGTGCTCGGCGCGTCGCTCATCGGTCCATGGCCCGCAAGATCCCCGGCGCCACTAGGCTATTCTGCGAGTTCTGCCACCCACCCAGAGGAGGATCCCCCATGTCCCTCTCCGCGTCGCTGCTCCTGATGCTCTCGTGCGCGTCGGAGGACTACGTCCGGCTCTACCACACCGAGGAGATCGCGCCGTCGCTCACCTGGGCGCAGATCGAGGCCATGGACTTTATGGGGCCCACGCTCATCGACGGCGGGGTCAACTTCACGGTCTACTCGGAGAACGCCGAGCGCATCGAGCTGATGCTCTTTGAGGATCCCGAGGCGGAGCTGCCCACGCGGCAGATCCCGCTGACCCGGGCGAGCGAGACGAGCGCGCTGTGGAACGTCTTCGTCGAGGGCGTCGGCGTGGGCCAGCACTACGGCTACATCGCCTGGGGCCCCAACTGGACCTACGACCCCGACTTCGTGCCCAACTCCTTCGTGGGCTTCAAGGCCGACGTCGATGAGCAGGGCAACCGCTTCAACCCCAACAAGCTCCTCTTTGATCCCTGGTCGAAGGCGATCCACCGCGATCACGACTGGGGCAAAGGCACGACGTCTACGGGCCCCTTCGGCTGGCAAAACACCTACGCCGCCGGCTCCAAGAGCGTGATCGTCGAGTCCGACTACGAGTGGTCCGCGGAGGAGGCCGCCTGGCGCGCGGCGCGGGAGAGCGGCGACCACCCCGGCCACGGCTGGGAGGACCTCATCCTGTATGAGGTCCACCTCAAGGGCATGACCGCCAACTTCGCCAGCGGCGTGAAGTACCCCGGCACCTACCGCGGCCTCGGCGAGATGGCGGCCTACCTCCAAGACCTCGGCATCACCGCCGTGGAGCTGCTCCCCATCCACGAGAAGCCCCTCGACGGCGGCTACTGGGGCTACAACAACCTCAACTTCTTCGCCCCGGAGAACGCCTACTCCGCCGAGTACCAGTCCACGGGCCGCCCCCAGGAGGTCATCGACGAGTTCAAGTGGATGGTAGACGAGCTCCACAAGCACGACGTCGAGGTGATCATCGACGTGGTCTACAACCACACCGGCGAGGGCGGGCTGTGGCGCGAGAAGCTCTACTTCGAGAGCAACAACTCCGACTACACCGTGAACTTCGACCCCAAGGAGATCGCCGGGCTGTACTCCTTCCGCGGCCTCGACAACCAGGCCTGGTACATGCTCGCGGGCGACAACCAGTACTACTGCGGCAACACCGGCGTGGGGAACCAGACCCGCCCCAACCACACGCCGATGCGCCGCCTCACGATGGACTCCTTACACTTTTACGTCGAGGAGATGCACGTCGACGGCTTCCGCTTTGACCTCGCGGGCATCTTGGGCGAGCCCGAGGGCTGCACCAACCGCAGCCCCAGCCAAGACGAGATCCGCGAGATGGTGATCCAAGAGATCGCCGACGACCCGATCCTGCAGCAGTACAACACCCGCATCATCGCCGAGCCCTGGACGGCGGGCGGCAGCGGCCCCGGAATCGGCGGCTTCCCCAAGTCTACGAACAACGACGCCGTCGGCTGGGGCGAGTGGAACCCCTACTTCCGCGACTGGTGGCGCAGCTTCGTGAACCAGTCCGACGGTTACTGGGGCCTCAACACCCAGGCCACGGGCGGGGTGGACGGCGGCACGGTGCTCACGGGCACGGAGCCGGTCTACGGCTGGAACGCCCGCAAGCCCTACCACTCCGTCAACTTCATCACCGCCCACGACGGCTTCACGATGTACGACCTCGTCTCGTACCCCGAGAAGCAGAACGGCTGCGGTGTGCTCAACCAGATCTGCTGCGACGACCCTACGAGCGCCTGGTGTGACGAGAACAGCGGCGAGAGCCACAACCGCAGCACGAGCTGGGGCGAAGAGCACCTCAAGCGCCAGATGATGCGCAACTTCTTCGTGGCGATGATGATCGCGCACGGCACGCCGATGATCCTCGGCGGCGACGAGTGGATGCGCACCCAGTACGGCAACAACAACGCCTACTCCGACTGGGCCGACAACGAGTGGAACTGGCACCGCTGGAACGAGTGGCAGTCGTCCTACAACTGGGACCGTTACCGGATGCACGACTTCGTGCGCGACGTCATCCGCTTCCGGAAGGAGCGCAGCTACGCCTTCGCGCCGACGGAGTACGGCGGCGGCATGGCCTTCGCCTGGAAGAACGACCAGAACGCCGACATGAGCGGGGACGACTGGTCCGCCCGGCACATCGCGATTCATTATTACGGCGAGGGTGAGGGCTGGAAGCAGATGATGATCCTCATCAACATGGAGGACTACGACGTCACGTTCTCCTTGCCCTCGGGGGTGAGCTGGGCGCGGCTCATCGACACCCAGGCCTACTTCGACATGCCCGGCAGCTACGGCGACGACGAGACGGGCTACTTCGACGACTACCCCGACGAGGACCCCTACGAGAGCGCGAACGTCTGGCTCGACGCCCCCCAAGACGTCGGCGGCGGGAGCTACACCGTGCCCAAGTGGACCATCGTGGTGCTTGAGGAGCAGTGACCTTGTGGCCGGGCGCCTCACCCCGGCCTCGTTTACCCCCCATCCCAGTGAACCCCCAGCGGCCGACCGTGTCCCCCGGTCTGGCAGGAGCGAGCGCGGTGACGACTCCCCGCAGAACCCTCATCTTGAGCGGCCTCTTCGCGCTGAGCGCCCTCTCGGCGCCCGAGGCCATCGCCGGTCGCGCCGAGGTCGGCGGCTACTTCCGGGTCTCCGCGCGGCCCGATCTCCAAGGCGGAAACGGCCGCCTCGGCTACTGGAACCTCTACGGTCGCCTCATGAACGAGGGCTCCTACGCCGCCGTCGAGATGAAGTTTGACGTGCTGGAGCGGCAGCCCCTCGCCAAGGACCCCTGGACGTCTCTGCACCTGCGCATCGAGGGCGGCTCGGTGTCCAACGCCGACGCCGGGAACGGCTACCTCAACAACTACCGGGTGTCCCAGCTCTACGCCCGGGCGGGCAACGTGCTCTTGCCCGACGTGACCTGGCAGGTGGGCACGCTGGACATGTTTATGGGGGAGCTGGGCATGTACGACATGCGCCCGGCGCAGATCTTCTTCGACACCGTCGGCCTCAGCGCCCGGTACGAGAAGGGCCCCGTGGACCTGCTCCTGGGCGTCGGTGACTCGGGCTACTGGAACCGCGGGGCGAGCTACCACGCCATGCCGACGGCGGGCGGTTACCTCCGGATGCGGGTGGGGAGCCACGTCGAGCTCGGCGGCGGCGGCCAATACCGCTTCCAGCCCAAGACTGAAGGCCACCGCTTCGCGCCCCACAACACCCCCGGCGTCAGCTACGAGGACTACCTGCGCCAAGAGGTCACCGAGCGCTGGTTCGAGGAGAACCCGAACGAGCTCCGCGACTTCCCGAACCCCGTGCCGACGAGCGCCCAGAGCGGCCAGCTCATCGGCTACCTCGGCTTCGGCGGCTTCGGGCCCCTGCGCTGGAACAACACCTTCGTGCGGTATGAGAAGCTCCACCCCCAGCTCTCGACGACGGAGACCTACGAGGGCACGAGCTACACGATCTACATCAACGACCTCACCGACGAGCGCACGATGCTCCTCGTCGGCAACGAGATGCAGCTCCGGCTCATCCCCCAGCGCCTCGACGTGGTCTGGGCGGCGCTCTACGGCCAGCACCAAGACGGCGACAACGACATCGCGCCGTCTGACCACGACCGTTGGTACGCCTCCACCGTGCTGCGCACGCAGATCTACCTCAACGACACCGTACACTGGCTGGTGGAGTCGAGCGTCGCCCGTGAGGTGTCCACCAACGGAAACGCCTACCGGGAGCACGCCGACTCCATCTTCGCCAGCGAGGGCGGGCTGCCCGACACCCGCGGCCTGGAGTACGGCGACACCAACACCCGCGACACCTGGCAAGGCAAGACGGGGATCGTGTTTAATCCCCTCGGCCCCGGCGTGTATGTCCGGCCCTCCTTACGCCTGCTGTACGGTGTTCAACACTCCAACCAGAACAACGCCTTCGGCAGCGCCTTCGTCGACACCCAGGACCAGTTCGCTGACTTCAAGTCCGTAGAGCGTCACTGGCACCACCTCGGCTCTCTGGAGATGGAAGCATGGTTCTGACCCGCCGCCAGACGCTCGGCGCGCTCCTCGCCGCCTCAATCGTCGGCCTCACCGGCTGCCTGCCCAAGTCCGCCCCGGTGCGCGCCGCCAACGCCACGCCGACGGCGCTCTGTGTTGTGCTCACCAAGGTGAACGACGGCGTGCTCACCTCGGCCCCGGAGAGCCTCAACAAGGGGCTGCAGGACGAGCTCATCGCGCGGAACCTCACGCCGAGCCTCGTGGCCATCGACGCCGCGGCGGCGGAGGCCCTGCGCGCCCGCCGCGCTACGCCCCAGCGTGTGGAGTGGCTCAGCGCTGGGCAGGCCGACGCGGCCTTGATCGTGCTTGTTGAGGCCCAGGTGGAGTATTACACCCAGATCAGCGGGCGCTTCCGCTGGACGGTGGACGTGCGCGTCACGGCCACCCCCGCCTCAGACCTCAGCCAGGCCGTGCAGTCCGAGTTCTCGGTGCCCGTGGCCTTGCAGTACCAGCATGAGCGGGAGGAGGTGGCCTTGGAGGAGGCGGGCCCGGTGATTGAGCGCCAGGTGGCGAGCGTGCTGGATCAGCTCGTCGGCGGGCTCTCGGCCCCATGATCCGCCTGGGTCGCCTCGGGCGCCTGGCCGCAGGGCTCCTGGCGCTCACGGCCTGCAGCGGTCGTGGGGACGTGGCGGGGGAGGGCGCGAAGGGCGGCGTGCGGCCCCAGCGCGTCGATGACCTCGTCTACTTCGTGTTTGTGGACCGCTTCGCCAACGGCGACCCCACAAACGACAAAGACGCCGACCCCTCCGACCCCCAGGCCTGGCACGGCGGCGATCTGGAGGGCGTGATTCAGCGCCTCGACCACCTCGCCGCCTTGGGCGTGAAGACCGTCTGGCTCTCGCCGATCTTTCTGTGTCAAGACGAGAAGTTTTACGGCTGGGGCGCCTTTCACGGCTACTGGGTGCGAGATCTGCGACAGATCGACCCCCGGTTTGGCGACGAGGCCACGCTCAAGCGCCTCTCCGACGAAGCCGAGCGCCGGGGCATGCGGCTGGTGCTGGACGTGGTCTACAACCACACGAGCTTCGACGCGGCGATCTTGACCGAGCACCCCGCCTGGTACAACCCGGCCTTGACCATTGAGGACTGGAACGACCCCGAGCAGCTCGTGAACCGCCAGGTGCATGGCCTGCCCGACCTCAACCAGTCAAACCCCGAGGTCTACGCTTACCTGCGCGACGCGACGCTCAAGTGGGCGCTAGGCTTCGGCGTAGACGGCCTGCGCATCGACGCCGTGCGCCACATGCCCACGGACTTCTTCGCGAGCTTACACACAGACCTCCGCGCCGCCGCGCCAGGCCTGTGGACCTTAGGCGAAGACTTCCAAGGCGACCCCCGGCTGCTCGCGAAGACCTTTAGCGAGGGCGGCTTCGACGGGATGTTTGACTTCCCCCTGCGCTACGCGATGATCGACAGCCTGTGTCGGGGCGCGCACCTGGGGCGGCTGGGATCTGTGCTCAGCGGCGACCGACTGTATCAACACCCCGAGGACCTCGTCACCTTCTTGGACAACCACGACATGCCCCGGGTCTTGACCGAGTGTCAGGGTGACCGAGACGCCGTGCGCCGGGCTTGGGTGACCCAGATGGCGCTCCGCGGTGTGCCCGCGCTCACCTGGGGTGCTGAGGTTCACCTGGAGGGCGGCGACGAGCCCGACAACCGCCGCGACATGCCTTGGGAGCGTGTTGACGAGGTGGACCCGACGCTCAAGGCCCTGATTCAGCTCCGTGAGGCGAACCCTTGGCTGCGGGACGCCCCGTCGCGGGTGCTGCGTGTGGACGAGACCGGGATCACCGTGCTGCGGGTGGGGCCGGAGTCGGTGGCGCTCTTGGAGCTGAACCTCGGCGAGACGGAGCGCCCCTCGGACCAGCTCGGCCCTGGGCCTTGGGCGGGGGTGTCCTCCACAGGCGCGGGCTGCGCGGGCCCCGTCCAGCCGCGCTCGGCCCGAGTCTGTGTCGGATCGTTGCCCGGCGAGGTCTTGGCGTCGTTGACCGCGCGCATCCTGAGCCCCGCGCCGACCCGGCTCACCGTGCGTGTGGCCGAGGCTGAGGAGGGCTTGATGCTCGTGGGCTCGGCGCCGGAGCTCGGCGCCTGGTCCCCCGAGGGCGGGGTGTCCTTCGCCCCCGACGCGGCCGGCGGCTTGAGCGCCAGCGTCGTGGCCCCCGCGGGCACCGTCTTCGCCTACAAGCTCGTGCGCCGTGGGCCCGACGGCGCGCTCACCTGGGAGGAGCGCGGCGACCGCTACGCCTTGCTCGATGAGGACGCTGAGTTGGTGGTGGGGTGGGGGGAGTAGGGCAGCGCGCAGAGGCTGAGGTGGGGTGACCGGCAGAAAAACTCTTGTGAAGGCCGGTTCTCAGCGTGGACCCGGCCAAGGGAAGCCGATATGCCCCGGCGCGGAGGTGTCGATGTGGTTCATGCTCGGGGCGCTCGGATGCGGAGAGTCGGCGAAGGACAGCCAGCCCCCGGACAGCCCTGGTCTGACCGAGACCGGCGACACGGCGACGCAGGCGCCGGACCCCTTCGTGGCGCTCCCCGACCGCTCGGGCGGGCTCACCAACGTCAGCGAAGATCTGGACACGATCCTGGAGCACGGCGCCTTGGACGGCGCCTGTGACGCTTGGCGTGCGCAGCCCGACGACGCACAGAAACGCCTGCTCTGCGGCAAGTGGATGTTCTTCTACGAGACATTCGGCACAGAGGAGGTGCCTCGGGCGCTCGTGGACTTTGTGTTGGACGGCTTCGTGGAGGACGTGGGCCCCGCGTTCTCCAGCTATGGCCTCATCCCCGACCCGAGCTCAGAGCACGGCTATCCGCTGGGCATGGCGCTTGGGCCAGGGGAGGAGGGCCTCGCCTTCACCTGCGCGAGCTGCCACTTCGCCCGCCTGCCTGACGGTCGTTACGCCGTCGGCGCGGCCAACCACCAGTACGACTACGGCACCCACAACCTCTCGATGGCGCTCTTGCCCCTCGCGGCCATGGAGAGCGTGACCGGCGCCGAGGTGGACGAGCTCGCCCGCGCCGACATCCAGCCGCTCCTGGACCGCCTCGCCGCGGACTCTTCGCTGCAGATCAGCTTCTTGGGGCTCCTCTTCTCGCTGCTCGGCAAAGAGGCGCCGACCTTTAGCGCCGAGAGCCAGCGGCACTACGCCGAGTGGCTGCCGGGCACCCAAGACTTCATGATCGAGCCGCTGCCGGTGAACGATGAGGTGCACACGGTGAGCAAGATCAGCGCCCTCTACGGGCTGCCGACAGAGGAGGAGGCCGCGGCCGCGGGCATGGCCCACGCGATGCTCGGCTGGACGGGGAACACCCGCTCCCTCGCGGGCTTTGTGCGGCTCTTTGACCAGCTCGGCGGCGGTGACGGCCCCAACTTCAGCGACGATCAGCTCGCGCCCCTGGTGGACTACATCAGCTCCCTCTCCGTGCCTTCACCTCCGCCCGCCGATGCGGAGGCCGTCGCCCGGGGCGCCGCGGTCTTTGTGGACGCGGGCTGCCTCGGCTGCCATGAGGGTCCGGGCGGGTCCGGGCTCACGCTCTACGACTACGCGGAGATCGGCACCGACGACGCCCTCGCCCGCTGGATGGACGCCGATGGTGACGGAGAGCCTTGTTGTGAGGCCGATCTTGGAGAAGACACGCTCACCGGGCAGCTCAAGTCGCCCCGGCTCTGGGGCCTGTGGGCGATGGAGCGGTTCCTGCACAACGGCGCGGTGGGCTCCTTGGAGGAGCTCGTCTGCCTCGACGGCCCGCGCACGCCGATCACCACGCCCGCCATGAGCAACGACGGGCACCTGTACGGCTGCGACACCTTAAGCGACGAGGAGAAGCGGGATCTCCTCGTGTACCTGCGCGCCCACTGAGGCGCGTGAGGCTCAGGGGCACATCACGGTGAGGTCATCGACATAGTGGGTGTTGCTGGAGCCGCCCGTGGCCCCGGTCACGCCGACACGAAGCTCGCTGTAGGGGAAGGAGCTGAGCGTGTGGGTGAACAGGGTGCTGCCGTCGAGCGCCACGGTGATGGTGTTGCCGGACTTGGTCATCTCCAAGAAGAACTCCCCGGCGTCCTCGATGGTGGGGATGGCCGAGCTGGTCGCGTAGACGCCGAAGCCCGCCGTGTCCACGAGCGCGATGTGGTTGCCGTCGGGGTCCCAGCCGCCGTTGTAGTAGGTGTCGACCTCGACGGCGTAGCCGGTGAGGTTGAGCACGCCGAGGCCGCCGCCCGCGCTGCCGATGGCCGTGGCGGCGGTGGCGGGGTCGAGCAGGGCCATGGCGAGGCCGTCGGCGCCTGTGCCGGTGCCGCCGCCGGTTGAGAAGTTGAAGGAGATGTAGAGATCGTCAGCGGGCACGGTGTCGCTCAAGAGCGCCGTAGACACCTTGCCCACCACGGCCTCGGTGAGGGAGAGGTAGCCGTTGCCGCTTGCGCTCGCCCAGGCGCCGTCGCCGTTCACCGTGAGGCCCGTAGGCAGGCCCGAGTCGAAGTCGCTCTCCAAGTAGACGATCTGGTCGGTGACGCCGTCGCAGTCGTTGTCGGTGTCGTCGCAGGCCTCGGTGGCGTCGGGGTTCACCGCGGCGTCGGTGTCGTCGCAGTCGTCGCTGTCGGTGGTGTGCGTGGCGCTCGGCGCCTCGCAGGCGCGGGTGCGGTCGCTGAGATCACCGAAGCCGTCGCCGTCGTCGTCGGCGTACCAGCTCGTGCGTGAGGAGGGGAGCAGGCTGGAGTCGTCGTCGTCGATGAGGCTGTCGCAGTCGTTGTCGATTGTGTCGCAGATCTCCGTGGCGGCGGGGCTCACGGCGGCGTCGCTGTCGTCGCAGTCCGTGGCGCTCGCCGAGAAGCCGCTCGGCGTGTCGCAGGCTTGGGTGGTGACGTCGGGGTCCCCGTAGCTGTCGCTGTCACCATCGGCGTACCAGGTCGAGGCCGAGCCGAGGTCCAGGGAGCTGTCGTCATCGTCGATGAGGCTGTCGCAGTCGTTGTCGAGGTCGTCGCAGATCTCGGTGGCGGCGGGGCTCACGGCGGCGTCGCCGTCGTCGCAGTCCGCCGCGTTGGACACCGAGCCCGCCGGGGTGGCGCAGCTCAGGGTGGGGCGGTCGGCGTCGCCGTAACCATCGGCGTCGGCGTCGACGTAGGAGGTGGCGCCGGTGCTGAGGTCTACGCTGTCGTCGTCGTCGTCGATGAGGCTGTCGCAGTCGTTGTCGCGGCTGTCGCAGATCTCCTGAGCGGCGGGGTTGACCGCTACGTCGGCGTCGTCGCAGTCTGTCGCATCCGTCGAGTAGCCCTCGGGCACCTCACAGGCCTCGACGGGGTAGTCGGCGTCCCCATAGCCGTCGCTGTCGGTGTCGGCGTAGGAGGTGGTCGTCACGCCCTCGTCGATGGCGCCGTCGCAGTTGTTGTCGCGCTCGTCGCAGATCTCGACGGCGTCGGGGTTCACCCCAGCGTCGCCGTCGTCACTCTCCTGGCAGGCGGCGAAGCCGTCGCCGTCGTTGTCGGCGTAGCCCACGGAGCCGTCGCAGTTGTAGTCGTTGGGGTCGTCACAGGCGGTCTCGGCGGCGCTGGGGTTGTAGGCGGGGTCGGCGTCGTCGCAGTCGCCGCCGAGGGTGACGTAGCCCTCCGAGGGCTCACAGGCCTCCGCGGCGGTCGAGTCATCACCGTAGCCGTCGTTGTCGGCGTCGGCGTAGACCACGGTCGTCACGTCCTCGTCCACCGCGCCGTCGCAGTTGTTGTCTTGGCCGTCGCAGAGCTCAGCGGCGTCGGGGTTCACCGCGGCGTTGTCGTCGTCGCAGTCCTCGTCCTCGGGGAAGCCGTCGGCGTCTTGATCCGTCGGCGCGTCGCTGTCCGTCGTGGGCACGCCGGTCTCCTCAGGCGGGCTCGTGTCGTCCCCTTTGCAGGCCATGAGGGTGAGGCAGGTGAGCGTGGCGAGGAGGGCGTTTCGCATCGGAAGGATCCTTCGTGGAGCGGTTCTTGAGGCGGGGGCCAGTGTAGACGGGATCTGAGGCCTCGGGGCCCTTTGGCTGGCCGCGCGGCGCCGAGGGCCACGGCGGAGGGGTGTCGTCGTGGCGGGGCTGTGGGGCTGACCGGGCGGAAAGATTACAGCAAAATCGTTGTTATCGGCATTGCCTCAATCTGGCGCCGTCGAGGGTGCCACAAATGAGGCCTGAGAAAAATCGCAGAGTTCGCCGCATAGGAAGGTGAATAATCGGCTCGACACGCATCAGGTCCTCACACGGCATTCAGCGCGCAGACAAAGCAACACTAACGTTGCCTGCTTCTAGACTACCGCAACCCCCACCACCCGCTCAAGGGCACATCACCTTGAGGTCATCAAACAGGTGGTAGTTGGTCAACCCGCCCGTTGAGGCGGACAGGGCGATCCGCACCTCGCTGTAGGGGAAGCCTGTGAGGGTGTAGGTGAACACCGTGGACCCGTCCAGGGTGACGGTGAAGTCGTCGCCGGACTTGATGAGCCCCAGCTCCCGCTCGGTGCCGTCGTCGAGGTTGGGGATGCTTGAGCTGCTCACGAAGGCCGTGAGCGTGGTCGTGTCCATGAGCGCGATGTGGTTGTTGTCGGGGTCTTTGGGGTAGTTCGTGAAGGTGTCGAGCTCGACGGCGTAGCCCGTGAGGCCGTAGAGGCCGAGGCCCTCGCCGTAGACGCCGATGGCGGTGTCGGGGGTGGTGGGGTCGAGGAGGCCCAAGGCGAGGCCGTCCGCGCCGTCGCCGCCGCCGGTGATGAAGCGGAAGGTGATCTCCAGGTCGTCGGCGGGGATGAGGTCGGTCAGGAGCGCGTCGCCGACGAGGTAGTAGTCCACAGCGGTCAGGCGCACCATGCCGTCGCTCCCGGCGCGGATCCAGGCCGCGTTGCCGTTGAGCACGATCCCCGCGGGCAGGCCGCTGTCGAAGCCGCTCTCAAAATAGACCACCTGGTCCACCACGCCGTCGCAGTCGTTGTCGAGGTCGTCGCAGTCCTCCGTCGCGCCGGGGTTCACCGCAGCGTCGCCGTCGTCGCAGTCGCTGTCATCGGCGACGGCGGCGCTCGGCGCCTCACAGGCCTGGGTGGAGGCGCTGGGGTCGCCGTAGCCGTCGGCGTCGAGGTCGTCGTACCAGAGGCTCGTCGAGGCGAGCAGGCGGCCGGGGTCGTCGTCGTCGGTGAGGCCGTCGCAGTCGTTGTCGAGGCCGTCGCAGACCTCGCTGGCCCCGGGGTAGATGGCCCGATCCCCGTCGTCGCAGTCCGTCGCGCCGCTCACAAAACCGCTCGGCTGGACGCAGGCCGTCGCCCGGGCGCTAGGATCTCCGGCGCCGTCCCCGTCATCGTCGGCGTACCAGGCGCTCGCGCTCGCGGCGCTCAGGCTGGGGTCGTCATCGTCGCTGAGGCCGTCGCAGTCATCGTCCTCGCCGCCGTCGCAGACCTCGGTTGCGCTGGGGTTCACCTGGGCGTCGCCGTCGTCGCAGTCCTCCCCCCGCCGCACACGCCCGGCGTCGACGAGGCAGGCGGTCTCGGCGGTGGCCGGGTCGCCGTAGCTGTCGCCGTCGTCGTCGGCGTAGGAGGTTGTGGCGCTGGAGAGGTCGAGGGACGGGTCGGAGTCATCAGTGAGGCTGTCGCAGTCATTGTCGACGCTGTCGCATGTTTCAGATGCGACAGGGCTCACGCTTGCGTCGTCGTCGTCGCAGTCGGCGCTGTTCTCGACGGTGCCCGCCGGGGGAGCGCAGGTCGTGAGGGGCGCGGCGGGGTCGCCGTAACCGTCGCCGTCCTCGTCGGCGTAGACCGTGACGAGTAGGCCCTCGTCGACGGCGCCGTCGCAGTTGTTGTCGCGGTCGTCACAGGTCTCCGGCGCGCCGGGGTAGCTCGTGCTGTCGCTGTCGTCGCAGTCCTCACAGGCGGAGCGTCCGTCGCCGTCGCCGTCCGCCTGGCCCACGGAGCCGTCGCAGTTGTAGTCCTTGGGGTCCTCACAGTCGGCCTCGGGCGCGCCCGGGAAGCTCGCCGCGTCTCCGTCGTCGCAGTCTCCGGCCTCGGCGACGAAGCCCTCGGTGACCTCACAGGCCGTGACCGCGCCGCCCTCGTCGCCGTACCCGTCGCCGTCGCCGTCGGGGTAGACGAGCTGGCCCAGGCCCTCGTCGGTCGCGCCGTCGCAGTTGTTGTCTTGGCCGTCGCAGGTCTCCGTGGCGTTGGGCGAGACGTATGGATCGCCGTCGTCGCAGTCCTCCGGCGCGGGGACACCGTCACCGTCAGCGTCGAGCGGCGCTTCGCTGTCGTCGGGGGCCGGGCCGGTGTCGTCGACGACGCTCGGCGCGTCTTTGCAGGCCGCCAACAGGAGCAGGGCCGCGAGCGTCAGGGGGAACGTCAGGCGTTGGGGCATCATGGACCTCGGATCGGCGATCGGGCCGTTGAGGCGGGGGTCTTGGGCGCTGGGCCACTGTCGGTCTAACATTGCGCGGCGGGGGTTCGTAGGGAGGCGCGCGACGTCGCCCGGCTCATGGGCTAAAGGGCTCGTTGCGGGTCGGTCTACCCCCGGCGCGCGAGACGGAGAGAGGTCATGGATCACGCGGCGATGATCAACTGGCTCATGGAGGAGGGTCGCGCCCACGCTACCCGCGAGGCGGAGCTGCAGGCCTGGTTTGAGGCCCGGCGCGCGGCGGGCGTCGCGCCCACCTGGGAGGATCTGGCGGTGCTCGTGGAGCACCAGCGGCGCACGCTGGACCACCAGTCCAACTTCTGCTTCGGCATGATCAGCTTCTTGGAGCAGATCGAGGAGGCCCGCATCGACGCCGCCCAGAGCGTACGCGCCGAGCTCGAGGGCAAGCTCTCGGAGCTGCTCCGCGCCCAGGTCCGCGGCGCCGTGCGCCGTCACCTCACGGGCTTTAGCCCCGTGCGCCGCGCGGGCACCTGGCTGCGCCGGGCGGGGGAGCTGCTCTCCGGCGAGCGCCCCCCGCGCTGAGCGCGGCGCCTCGGGGGCTCAGCCCCCAGCGTACATCGTGACGTTCTTGGCGCCGTCGAAGGCGAGCTGCACGGTGCGGTCCCAGTCGGGGTGCCGCAGGATGATGAAGCCGTCGCTGAGCAAGGTCTGCTTCCAGTCGCGGCGGTGGGTGCCCACCGGCAGGAGCTGCTCGGTGCAGATCCAGGGGTGGGACCGGGCCAAGAACTCCTGGAGGCCGTCGATGCGGGTGATGCGGCCCTGGCCCAAGGCGCGCTTAAAGAGGATCGCCACGTTGTAGCGGCGCTCGGTGCGGCCCTCAAAGCTGCGCCAGCACACCGCCCGAGCCCACTCGCGGAAGAGGTCGACGTCGCAGGTGTAGTTCATCTGGTCGACGAGGTGGGCGCCGCCGGGGCGGCAGCCGATCTCGCCGAACACGACCTCACCGTTGGACTTGAGGTACCACTCCATGTGGGTGAAGCCCGTGCCCATGTTGAGCGCCTTGAGCACGCCCATGCCGAGCTCGATGCCCTTTTGGAGCTTCTGCTGCTTGAGATCCCGCACGGTGACGATGACGGGGCTGATCCACTCCTCCGTACGCGCCACCAAGGGGCGGGGGAGGTACTGGGCGACGTTCACGAAGCGGGGCTGGCCCTCCACACAGACCGTGTCGAAGGTGAACTCTTCGCCATCGACGAACTCCTCGCAGCTCGCCTCGCTGACGTGGCTCATCCGGGGGAGGATCCGCTCCAGCTCCGCGGCGCTCTCGATGCGGTAGGTGTCGGCGCTCCCGGCCCCGGCGATGGGCTTGAGGATCAGCGGGAAGCCGATCTCCTCCGCCGCCGCCCAGGTCTCCGCCGCCGTGCGCACCCGCCGGGCGATGGGCACCCGGAGGCCTGCCGCCGCGACGCGCTCCTTCATGAGCTGCTTGTCGCGGAAGCCCATGACCGTGCTCACGCTCATGCCCGGGATGCCCAGGCGCTCCCGCAGGCGCGCGGCGAGGAGCGTCAGCACCTCCCAGATGCCCTCGACCCGGTCCACGGAGCGCCCGCGCAGCCAGGCCGTCACCCGGCGGATCACGTCCTCCTCGTCGAGGATTCGGG
>JAKLKD010000065.1:33120-45964 GCA_023150845.1 Myxococcota bacterium
GTCGGCGAGGTAGGGCCGGATGCGGGGATCCGGCGGGCCGTCCCCGACGCCGAGCACGTTGGCGCCCACCTCCGCGAGGCCGCGGGTGTACTCGCGCATCTCGGGGGGGTACGACGGAGAGAGGAAGACGACGTTCACAGGGGCTCCGGGCGTTGGTTGGCCCGACGAATTAACGCCCGCGCGAGGTCTGCTTGCAAGTATGATCCTCAAGGCCACGCCCCTGGCAGCACGCCGCGGGCCAACACGAGAGGTTCATCGGTATGAAGCGCTGGCGCGTTGGGCTGTGGGTCATGGTCGGCGCGGCGCTCCCGGCCTGCGCGCGTGGGCGCTGCGGGGAGGGCACCGTCGACGTGGGCCGAGAGTGTGTGCCGACGCTGCAGTGCGGCGAAGGCACCGTCGACGTAGACGGCCTGTGCTGGCCCGAAGGGGACGCCTGCGGCCTAGGCACGGTCTCGCGCGGCGGGCAGTGCTGGTCGCTCAGCGTGCAGCCCGCGGGCCTGCCCTTCCCTGCGGGGGACGCCTACGACGTCACCCAAGGCAACCACGGCTACTACTCCCACAGCGACGAGGACGTCTACGCCGTAGACTTCAACACCCCCGAGGGCAGCGAGGTCGCGGCGATGCGCGCCGGGCGGGTGCTCGCCGCCCGGGACGACTCCAACACCGGCTGCGGGGACGAGTCTTGCGCCGACCAGGCGAACTACGTCATCCTCGATCACGGCGACGGCACCCGCAGCCACTACCTGCACCTCCAGCTCGACGGCGCCTTGGTCGAGCCCGGCCAGCTCGTCGGCAAAGGGGAGGTCATCGGCCTCTCGGGCAACACCGGCTGGTCGAGCGGCCCGCACCTGCACGTCGAGTTTGATGACCCCTTGGGCATGAGCCTGCCCATCGCGTTTGATGAGCTGCTGGAGCTGAGCGACGGCCTCGCCTACGCAGGGGAGGTGTTTGAGTCACAGAACGAGGCCGAGCCCGCCCCGGCGGCGATGGACTGGTCGGAGTGCCCCGAAGATCTGTTCTTGTTTATGGGCGTCTGGGTGGAGCCCGGCCTGCCCTGCGCCGCCGTGGCACCGGACACAGAGCTGAGCGTCTCCGGCCTCGTCGTGCCCCGCACCGGAAAGGTGAGCATCGCGACGTTCAGCGACACCCGCGGCGAGTGGTTCTACGAGTGCGCGCCGACCTCGACCGAGGGCGACTTCACCGTGAACGTGACCTTAGGCAGCCAACGGTACGTCAACACGGCCTACCTCATGGTCGCCGCCGCGGACTCCAACTGCTACACCCTTCAGGGCTGGGACGCCTCGGTGAGCCTGTTCATCGTGCCCTGAGCGGGTCGCCGCGCAGCGCCAGGGCGAACATCCGGCGCAAGAAGCCGCGGTGGCCCTCGGGGTGATGGTGGAGGATCTGGTCGGCGCAGCCCTCGTACCCCGGCGGGTAAAACACCCCGAAGTCAAAGTTGCAGTCGAGCACGGTGAGCCTCCCCCGGGCGTCGACGCGCAGGTCGCAGCGCAGGGCGCAGCGTGTGTCCAAGGCGTGAAACACCGCGCGGCAGAGGGCCGTGGCCTCGGAGACACGCGCCGCGTCGTCGTCAGGACGCCAGCGGAGGCCGCTGAACTGCTGCCACTTGAGCTCAAAGTGTTTGAGCTCATCACCGGGCGGGAAGCTGCACACGAAGGGCGGGTAGACAAACACGCCGTCGGGGGCCTCCGTGTCGGCCACACTCAGCACGGTCAGCTCTTCACCCCCGGCGAACTCCTCCACCAAGGCGCCGCCGTGGGCCTGGAGCATCGTGAGCGCCCGCTCCTCAAGCTGGGCGGCGTCGGTGACCTTGGCGTCCCGGCCCATGCCGATGCTCCCGGAGCCGTCGTGGTGTTTGACGATGGCGGGCAGGGGCACGGCGTGGGCCGCGGGGAGGTCCTCCGGGGAGAAGACGAAGCCCCAGTCCGGGGTGGGCAGGCCCGCGTCACGGAGGCGCCGCTTCACCTCGCCCCGGGTCAATCGGTAGTTCTCGGGCGACGAGCCCGTGAAGGGCACGCCGAGGCGGGTGAGCTCCTCGTGGACCTCAACCCCGGCCAAGGGCTCAAGGATCGCGGAGTCGCAGAGGCTCAAGAACAGGTCGAAGCCCTCAGCGATGAGCTCCGGCAGCCGGGTCTTGGCCTCGTCCTTTCGGAGCGAGACCACCGTGACCTCATGGCCGTCGAGCCAGCGCTCCGGCTCCGCCGCGGGGTCGTAGGCCGCCGTGGCGGTGTCGTCGGGGGAGGCGGCGGTGAGCAGCACGCAGACACGCATCGTGGCGTCCGTAGAGAAGAGCTTGTGGAGAGAACAGGCCGAGCGCAGGGCTTGTTCTCGCGGTTTGGGGAGAGAACACCCGATCTCAAGGCCTGAAATCGGGGCTTGGTGGAGAGATCGCCCGAACTCAGGGCTCGTGATGGCGGATCTTTGCCGACCCGCCCGATCACGAGGCTCGTGGGTGCGCCGCGCCAGAGAAACACGGGATCACGAGGGGTGTTTAGGTCCAAAGTGGAGAGAGAGGGCCGATCAGCAGGCTTGTTCTCGGTACTTGGGGAGAGAAGGCCCGATCTCAAGGGCTGAGATCGGGGCCTTGTGGAGAGAAGGCCCAATCTCAGGGCTCGTGGGGTCCAGGCGCCCAGGGCTTATGCGTAGACGACCTGCACGGTCTGGATGAGGATCTCAAGCGCCCGCTCGACCACGGCGGTGTCGGGGTGGCGCACGACGACGTAGCCGTCGCCCTCGTAGCCATCAGCCTTCGGCGCGCCGACGGTCGGGAGCTTCGCCTCGATGACGTGCTGGCCCATGAGGCGCTGGGCCTCGTCCACCCCGCGCAGGGCGGCGACGCGGCCCCGGCCTTGGCCACGCAAGAAGGCCACGCCCGCCGAGTACTTCCGCTCCCAGGGGCCGTCGAACTGGTGGTCGATGGCGCAGCGGGCCCAGGCGCGGTGGAAGTCGACGTCGTGCACGAGGCCGGTCATGGCGCTGATGTTGGCGCCGGGCGGGCGCATGGCGATCTCACCGACGGCGAGGCTGCCGTCTTCGCGGCGGAACCACTCCATGTGGGTGACGGCGAAGCCCGGCCGCATCACCTCAATCACCCGCTGGCCCAAGGCGTGGGCGTCGCGGTACTCCGGGCCGCTCACGTCCCGGGGCAGCAGGCAGACCCACTGAATCCAGGGGTTCTCCAGCACCTCCAGGGGCGTAGGCAGGTAGCGGGAGATGCTCGTGAACACCGGGCGGTTGTTGAGCGTGATCGTCTCGAAGCTGAACTCCCGGCCCCGCAAGAACTCTTCAGCGAGGATCTCGTTCTGGGGGCTCGGGCGTAAGGAGCTGAGCGCGCCCCGGAGCTCGTCGGCGTCTCGCACCCGCCAGGTGGCCTTCGCCCCGGCGCCCGACGGCGGCTTGATGACGATGGGGAAGCCGACCTGGCGCACGAAGTCCCAGGCGTCCTGCTCCCCGCGTAGCCGGGCGTGGCGCGCGCAGGGCACGCCGTGGGCGCGCAGGTGGTCCTTCATCACGCCTTTGTCGCGGAAGCGGGTCGCGGTCTGGAGGTCCGTGCCCTCAATGCCCAGGCGGCGCCGGGCGATGGCGAGGGGCTCCTGGATGTTCTCCAAGATGCCCGCGACGTGGTGAATCTGGCCGAACTTCTGGGTGAGGGCCTGGAGCGCGTGGGTCAGCACGTCGGGGTCCAAGCCGTCGGGCACGATGTGCAGCCAGTCCCAGCCGGCCATCTCCGCGGGGGGCTGCTGGAAGAGGCCGATGAGGCGCACGTCCTTGAGGGAGCGGATCCCCGCGGCGAAGCGGAGGGTGGCGGGCATCGGGAACGGGGCGACGAAGACGACGTTACGCACAGGCACCTCAGCGGCTACGGCGAGCATCATGGCAGACTTAGACCACGCTTTGCGGCGCATCGGCACGGCCTGGGCCAGAGGCCGCGGCCGGGCGCCCGATCAGCGCTTGAGCCAGCGGGCGGCGTCGAGGGCGAAGTAGGTCAAGACGCCATCGGCCCCGGCGCGCTTGAAGGCCAGGAGGCTCTCCATGGCGACCTGCTCCAGGCTCAGCCAGCCGAGCTGGGCCGCGGCGTGTAACATCGCGTACTCGCCGCTCACCTGGTAGGCGAAGGTGGGCACGCCGAAGCGGTCCTTCACCCGGGCGACCACGTCGAGGTAAGGCATCCCCGGCTTCACCATGACCATGTCGGCGCCTTCAGCGAGATCCAGGGCGATCTCCCTCAGGGCCTCGTCGCCGTTCGCCGGGTCCATCTGGTAGGTGCGTTTGTCGCCGCCGCCGAGGTTCTTCTTGCTGCCCACGGCGTCGCGGAAGGGGCCGTAGAAGGCGCTGGCGTACTTCGCGGCGTAGGAGAGGATACGCACGTTGACGTGGCCCCGGGCCTCCAGGGCGTCGCGGATGGCGCCGATGCGGCCGTCCATCATGTCCGAGGGCGCGAGCACGTCGCAGCCCGCCTCGACCTGCGCGAGGGCCTGCTGGATGAGGGCCTGGGTCGTCTGGTCGTTGACGACGTAGCCCTCACGCACGAGGCCGTCTTGGCCGTGGGTGGTGAAGGGGTCGAGGGCCACGTCGCAGATGACGCCGAGGTTGGGACAGGCGGCCTTCACGGCGCGCACGGCCCGGCAGATGAGGTTCTGGGGGTCGGCGGCGAGCTCGCCGTCGGGGGTCTTGAGCGCGGGGTCGATCACCGGGAAGATCGCCACGGCGGGGATGCCCAGGGACTCGGCCTCGCGGCAGGCCTCGACGAGCAGGTCGATGCTCAGGCGGCTCACCCCGGGCATCGACGCCACGGGCTCACGCTGGCCTTGGCCCTCGATGACGAAGGTGGGCCAGATGAGGTCGTCGACGGTGAGCTGGTGCTCACGGACGAGGCGACGGGACCAGTCATCACGGCGAAGGCGGCGCATCCGGACGCGGGGGAAGCTCATGGAAGACCTCGGAGGGGGGACGAGGGGAGGGTTTAACCGGCTGAAGCGCGCCCTGGCCCGGCGGCGCGTGAGCCGCTAAGGGGCGGCGGCGAGGCCAATCCTTATGAACGTCGTCTTCGTCGCGCCCTACTTCACCGGCAACACCCTCCGGGCGTTGTTGAGCTTCTTGAACCTCCCCGAGACCCAGGTGGCGCTCATCAGCCACGATCCCCTGGAGCGGGTGCCCGACTCGGTGCGGGGGCGCATCGTCGGGCACTACCAGGTGCGCGACAGCCTCGATCCCGACCAGCTCGTCGAGGCCGGTCGTTACTTCCAGCGTAAGCTCGGCCGGATCGATCGCCTCATCGGCTTCTTGGAGCAGATGCAGGTGCCTTTGGGCGCCGCCCGGGATCGCCTCGGCGTCGAGGGCATGACCGAGGCCGTGGCGCTCAACTTCCGCGAGAAGAACCGCATGAAGGAGGTGCTGCGCGCCGCGGGGCTCCCCGTCGCGCGGCAGGCCCTGCTCAAGAGCGCTGAAGACGCCCGGCGCTTCATCGCCCAGGTGGGTTACCCCATCGTCGTGAAGCCCCCGGCGGGCATGGGCAGCAAGGCCACGATGCGCGCCTTGGACGACGGCAGCCTCATGGACGCCTTGGAGGCGCTCCACGTCTCGCCCTCGAACCCCGCCCAGGCTGAAGAGTTCATCCGCGGTGACGAGCACACCTTCGAGACCGTCTCGGTGAAGGGGGTGCCGGTCTGGTCCAGCTCCAGCTACTACCTCCCCGGCCCGCTGGAGGTGCTGGAGAACCCCTGGATGCAGTACTGCGTGCTCCTGCCCCGGGAGACCCTGCCGCCCCACGCCCAGGCCTTCCAGGCGACCAACCACGCCGCGCTCAAGGCCCTGGGCATCTATACCGGGCTCTCCCACATGGAGTGGTTCCACCTCGCCTCGGGCCGCGCCGTGGTGAGTGAGGTCGGCGCGCGTCCGCCGGGCGTTCACCTCATGCCGCTCATGGGCCTCGCCCACGGCGTCGACATGTGGGCGAAGTGGGCCGAGCTGATGACCTTTGAGCGTTTTGAGATGCCCGAGCGGGTGGCGTCGGTGGGCGTCTGCTTCTTCCGCGGCCAAGGCCGGGGGCAGACCGTTCGCGCCGTGCACGGCGTCGACGCGGCCCAGGCCCAGGCCGGGGCCTACGTCGTGGACCACCAGCTCCCCCGGGTCGGCCAGCTCAAGAGCGACGGCTACGAGGGCGAAGGCTGGGCCATCGTGCGCTCGCCGGACACCCAGACCACCCTGGGCGCCCTGCGGGCCCTGGTCACGAACGTTCAGGTCGAGCTGGGCTAGCGCTCAGAGCCCGGCGGCGACGAGCGCCCGGTCGTGCTGCAAGAGGATGAGCGCGGCGTCGCGGGGGTTGAGCCGCACCGCGCCCAAGGCCTCGGCGAGCTCCGGGGACTGCTCGGGCGTGGGCAGGCGCTCCACGGACGCGGGCAGGCGACCTTGGGCGGACTGGCCCCGGCAGCGCCCGTCGATCTGCTCGTAGCGGCGGGTGGCCTCCTTCTCGTTCTCGCCGGCCTCCTGCAGCGCGGTGCGCAGGGCGGGCCAGCGCTCGGTGACCGCGAGCCACCACAAGAGCAGGCGGGCCTCATCGGCGCCGAAACGACGCGGCGCCCCGGCGGTGCCGACGAGCACCCGGAGCTTCCGTAAGGCGCGGTCCACGAGGCGGGGGTTCCGCAGGTCGCTCACGGTCAAGGCCTGGGGGCCGAGCTCGTCGAGCTGCCCGGCGTGCTCCCCGAAGCGCGCGACGAGCCGGGCCCCGAGGCTGCGCTCGCCGTCGTCGTCGGTGACCCCCTCGCGGAGCCGGGTCTTGATGAGGGCGCGGAGCTGCTCCGGGCCGACGCCGGGGAGGTTCACCCGGAGGTGGAACATCTTGTCGAGGTACCGATCGGGGTCGAAGTCGTCGGTCTTGTAGTGGGCGCGCACGGCCTGGCGGGCGAGGGTGGGGTCGAGCGCGACGAGGAAGCTCGCCGGGGCCCCCGCCGAGGTCAAGAAGTTCAGCGCCTCCAAGAGCGCGACCTGCCGGGGCGGCAAGCAGCGGTCGAGGTCGTCCACACAGATGAGCAGGCGGCCGCCGACGGCGAGCTGGTCGGCGTCTAAAGCGGCCTCGACGAGCTCCCGGAACGACGCCGCCATCTGGGCGACGGGGTCCGAGGGCGGGCCGCTGGCGCTCTTGGGCTCAAGCCAGCCCTGGGCGACCTTCCGCAGCTCCTCGCCGCCTTTGTCCCACAGCACGCCGCCGGGGAGGCTCAGGCTCGCGGCCTTGGCGCCGAAGCTCAAGCCCGCCAAGGCGAGGCTGCCCGCGGCGCGCTCCAGGGCCCCGCGCTCCCGGCGTTTGCCCTCTACGGCGCGCACGCCGCGCTCGACGAGGGCCAGCACCAGGGGCGTGAGCAGGTCCGCGGTGCCGTACTGCCAGGGGTTGATCCACAGGGCCCCGTCGGCGAAGCCCGGGAGCTGCTCCTGGTGGGTGAGCTTGGCGACCCGGGCCAAGGCGGAGGTCTTGCCGAGCCCCCAGCTTCCTTGGAGCGCGATCACCGTGCCGACGGGCGCCTGGCGCACATGGCGCAGCAGGGTGCGGGCGAAGGCGTCGTGGCCCAGGGCGTCCTCGGGCAGCAGGGGCCCGCCCTCGGCGAAGCTCGACGGCGTGATGAAGTCGGTCATGGCACCTCCAGGGGGCACTCTATCTCACCCAGGAACCAGGATCTTCAGCGCGCTCGGCCCTTGACGTCCGCCCGGCGCTGAGGCAAATAATGAGCACGCTCAAAAATGAACGCGCTCAAAGTTGAGCACGCTCAATTGAGCCCAAGGGTCACCCGATGAGCGGTCTCCGCGCCCAGAACAAGGCCGACAAGGAGGCGCGGATTCGTGAGGCGGCCTGGGCGCTCTTCGCCGAGCGCGGCTTTGAGGGCGCCACGGTGCGGGAGATCGCCCAGCGCGCCGGGGTGGCCCAAGGCACGGTCTTCGTCTACGCGAAGGACAAAGAGGACCTCCTCGCGATGCTCTTCGCCGACCGCCTCGGCGCCGTCGTGAACAACGCCTTCCAGACCTTGCCCCCCGATGCCGAGCTCCTCGACGCGCTGCTGCACATCTTCTCGTGTTTTATGCGCTTCTACGAGCAAGACACCCGCCTCGCCCGGTCTCTGGTGCGGGGGGTGCTCTTCTTGGAGGGCCCCGCCGCCGAGCGCATGCACCAGCTCAACCTGCCCTTCCTCTTCCAGATGGCCGGGCTGTTTGAGGCCGCCCAGGCCCGCGGCCTCGCCCGGCCTGAGCTTCTGCCCCTCGTCGCCGCCGCCAACGCCTTCGCCGCCTACTTCATGGCCCTGGCGTCTTGGCTCAACGGGCTCTCCCCCGACCGCGCCGCCGCCGAAGGCCAGCTCCGCCTCGCCTTGGAGCACCAGCTCCTCGGCGTGCTCCTCCCGTCTCCCGAGACCGTCGCGCTGAACCCCACACAAGGATCCGCATCATGACGACCGCGCTCACCGACGACCTGCCTGTCTCTGCGGCGCTCAGCCGCTACTTCGAGGAGTCCGGCTTCGCCCCGGACGGCGGCTACAGCGACGACTGGGTCAAGTTTATGCTTGGCCCGATCCCGTTCTGGATCCCCAACACCGCCGGGCGGGTCTACGCCGTGCGGTACCACGACCTCAACCACATCGCCACGGGCTACCCCTCGACGCACTGGCGCGGCGAGTTTGAGATCTCGGCCTGGGAGATCGGCTCGGGCTGCGGCGACGCCCGGGCGGCCTGGCTCATCAACCTCGCGGGCATGTGCACGGGCCTGATGCTGATGCCCCTCGACACCTTCGCGGCCTTCGTGCGGGGCCGCCGGTCGCGGCGCCTCTACGGCCAGGACTACAACGAGCTCATCACCCTGCGGGTGGGGGAGCTGCGCCAGAAGGTCGGCGCCGACGAGCGTACGGGCCCGGCGACCTCCGAGGAGCGCCTCGCGTTTTTTGGCTGGTCCGCCGTCGCCGCCGCCGTTGGGACGATCTGGCTGGTGGTCTACGCCGCGCCCCCGGCGCTGGCGATCTGGGGTCTCTGGCGCTTCTTGGCCTGAGCGGGGCTCAGAAGGTCCAGACCCGCAGCTCGTCCGCCGCCGTGGCGAGCCAGCGCCCCCGGGCGGAGAAGGCCATGGCCCGCACCGCGGAGCTGTGGCCGCCGACCTTGCCGGGCCGGGCGCGCTCCAAGGCGCCGGTGCTCGCGCTCGACAAGGAGACGTCCCCGGTGCGGGTGCCGACGGCGACCTGCTCCCCCTTCACGTCGAGGGTGGCGGCGGAGACGTCATACGCGATGATGGTGCGCGGCGGGCGATCGACGCCGGGCCACAACGTCACGCCGCCTTCAGCCATGCCCATGAGCAGGCCGCCGCCACCAAACCGGAGGCGGTGGCGGCTCGGCGCGCCGAGCGCGAGGGGCTTGCCGAAGGACACGATGGACACGCCCTCTTGGGTGACCCGGCCATACTGCAAGGCCCCGACGGCGTCTACGCCGATGGCGGCGCGGGGCGGGATCTTCGCGACCTTGTGTTTGGAGAAGTCGTCGGGGAGCAGGACGACCTTCCGGCCCTCCAGGTCATCCCCGGCGACGGCGACGCCCCAGCCCTCGCCGCGCTTAAACCAGGTGATCGTGATGTCGGAGAGGAGCGGAAAGTGCAGCTCCGCGAGCTTCTGGCCATCGGAGCTGCGGCGCAGGCTGATGTTCTTGGCGCGCTCAACGACGACCACCTTCTGGCCGTCAGGGGAGCAGCTCATCTCCGCGGGGTCCTCGACGGTGTGCGGCAAGGTGCGAGAGCCGAAGACGACGTCCACCTCGATGAGCTCACCCTCCTCCGTCGCGACGAGCAGGCGCTCTTGGTTGCCGATCCACGACAAGGCGCGGGGGCGCTCCAAGGCCGGTGACAGCACCGCCGTGAGGCCTTTTCGCTCGTGCAGGTAGTGCGCGTCGCGTTCTTGCAAGGCTACTCCGTCGGGGAGGAGGTCCGCGGGCTTCGCTGCCGCTCAAGCAGGCCCTTGAGGATCAGAGCTTGATACCACGCATCGTAATCAGCGCGGTGCTTTTTGCCGTGGTCCTCGTCCGGCAGGCCGAGCGCCACGGAGAGGTTCTCCTTGTTGGTGTCCAGCCAGTGTAAACCGAGCACCCCCGCGGAGAACGCCTTCGTGTCAAAGGCCTTGTAGCCAAAAGGGTTCGGGAGGCGCTCCGCGGCGTAACACCAGGCGACGAAGCTCCAGTCGAAGGGGGCGTTGTGGCCGACGAAGACGGGCTTGGTGCCGGGGCGGGTCTGGGCCTTCACCCAGGCCGCGAGCTGACGGATCGCCTCGCCCCGGGGCACCCCCTCGCGGAGCAGGAGCGCGTAGTCGAGGCCGTTGACCGCCATGGCCTCGGGGTCAACCCCGGCCTCGGGGCGGAGCTCGATGTAGAACGACTCGCCCAGGCTCAAGGCGCCGTCGTCCGCGTCGTTCACGACCACGGCGCCGAGCGACACCATGTCGTAGAGCCCCGGCACGGGCCCGGAGCACTCGATGTCGACGCAGAACCAGGTGACGGCGGGCAAGGCGGCGCTCCGGGGCCGCCCGGTGAGGACGGCGCGAGAGGGGGTGCGTGGCCCAGCGGCGACCGCCCCGGGGAGGGGAGGTGGCGTCGGGCCCGGTCATGGGGGGTGACCGGAAGATAAACTATCAGAACCGAGCGTAACCTGTCTTGTCCGCCCGATCTCGTGACCACGTTAGGAGCGTCAGCATGTCGAACGCCGCGCTGCTCATCGCCGCGCTCCCGGTGCACATCGCGCTCACGGCGGCGGGTTTTGGCTCGCTCATCGGGCTCGGCTTGTCCCGGGAGGCCCCGGTCTTGCCCTTGACGCTCTCGGCGATCTGCGTCGCGGTGCTGCCGTCGATCGGGCTCGGCGCGATGTTCGGGGGCACGCTCCGCGCCCAGCTCACCGGCGGCGTGCTCTGGCCGCTGCTCTTGATCCTCGGCCTGCCGATCTATTTCCCGGGGGAGCGCAGCCGGGCCATGGGCGCCGGGGCGGGCTTCTTCGCCGCGCCTTGGGGCACGGAGACGGCGATGGAGGTGGCGGCGACGGCGGAGGCCTTCGGGCGCTGGCTGGGGGACGGCCCGGCGGCCATCGCGGGCTCGCCGCCGTCCTACGCCGAGCCCGTCGTCGTCGAGCCCAAGGTCACGCCGCCGCCGGTCCGGGCGCGGGAGCCCTCTGACGAGGACGAGATCTCCTTGCCGTATGAGGGCGAGGGCCGCAGCCTGCGTATCCCCGTCGGCTTTGAGCACGGGGACCGCTCCCACGACCTCACCTTGATGTTTGACACCGGGGCCACCTTCACCACGCTCGACCGCGAGACCTTGGAGCGGGTGCTGGGGCTCAGCGTGCCCCGGGGCGCGCCGGAGGTGGTGCTCCAGACCGCGAACGGCGAGCGCCGGGCCCAGGTGATGCTCATCGACCGGGTGTGGCTCGGGGGCTACGCGGTGGAGGGCGTGACCATCGCCGTGTGTGAGGAGTGCGCCAGCGACGAGAGCGCCGGGCTCTTGGGCCTCAACGTCTCCGGCCAGTTCACCGTCACCGTCGATCCCGACCTCCACGAGCTCACCCTCAAGCCGCGCACGGGGGACCCAGACCGCCAGCTCGACATCTCCAAGTGGCTCGACATCCAGGGGGTCGCGAAGGTCTGGAGCGACGGCCGGGTGACCGTCGACATCAGCGCCGAGAGCCTCGTGGACCGCCCCATCCGCAGCGCCGAGGTGATCGTCGAGTGCGGCGAGGACCAGCTCCGCGCCTCGGTCGGGCCGATCCCGGCCTTAGGCGTCGCGCGGTCGAAGGTGAGCCTGCCCTTGGGCGTGCGCTGCGACCAGTACATGGTGCGGCTGGGCGAGGCGCGGTGGTGAGACGCCTCGCCCCGGGCGCTCAGCGGCGCTGACGGCGGCGTGCGACCAGGGCGAAGAGCGCCACGAGGCCCACGAGGCCAGAGGCCGGGGGCTGGGGGTTGGTCCCGCAGCTCGCGCAGCCGCCGCCGCCCTTCGTCACCCCGTCCACGGGCTCATCGGCGGGCAGGTCGTCGTCGGGGTCGAGGGGATCGGTGCCCGCGTCCAGCTCGTCGCCGTCGTTGACCGTCCCGTCGTCGGTGTCGGCGTCGTTGGGGTCGGTCTGGTGGGTGTTGACCTCGTCCCCGTCGCTGAGGCCGTCGCTGTCGGTGTCGGCGACGAGGGGGTCGGTGCTGAGGTCGAGGAGCTCATCGCCGTCGTCGAGGCCGTCGCTGTCGGTGTCGGCGAGGTCGGGGTCCGTGCCGTAGACGTTCTCTTCGGACCAGTCGGAGAGCCCGTCGCCGTCGCTGTCGAGGAGGTCGTCGGACTCGTCGAGGGGGTCCGTGCCGTCCACGAGCAGCTCGGCGCCGTCGCTGATCCCGCCGTCGTCGCTGTCGGCGTCCAGCGGGTCGGTGCCGTGCTCGTTGACCTCGTCTCCGTCGTTGAGGTTGTCGGCGTCGCTGTCCGCGCTCAGCGGGTCGGTGCCGTGGTCGTTGACCTCGTCCCCGTCGTTGAGGCCGTCCTCGTCGGTGTCGGCGACGAGGGGATCCGTGCCGTGGTCGTTGACCTCGTCACCGTCGTCGAGGCCGTCCTCGTCGGTGTCAGCGACGAGGGGATCCGTGCGGTGGTCGTTGACCTCGTCTCCGTCGTTGAGGCCGTCCTCGTCGGTGTCGGCGACCTCGGGGTCGGTGTCGGTGACGTTCGTCTCGTTCCAGTCGGAGAGGCCGTCCTCGTCCGTGTCGAGCAGGTCGTCCGCGGGGTCGAAGGGATCGGTGCCGTCGGTGTTGACCTCGACGCCGTCGCTCACGCCGCCGTCGTCGGTGTCGGCGTCTTT
>JAKLKD010000411.1 GCA_023150845.1 Myxococcota bacterium
CCGGGCCCCGCTGCGGCGCGGCCGGGGTGCTGCGGCCCCTCATCTCGCCGGGCGGGCGCTTCGCCGCCGGGGACGCCTTGGCCGAGATCCGCGGCCTGGAGGGGCAACGTGTGGAGCGCCTGCGAGCGACGGAGCCCGGCGTGGTCGTGGCGCTGCCGGAGCGGGGCTGGGTCGAGGCGGGCGCCGTCGTCGCGACCGTCGCGCTCTTGTCTCGCTGAGCGGCGCGTCTCGACGGGTGACCTCACCCACGGTTCACGATAGGTCTTGGTTGACCACCTAGAGGGCATCATGCGGGTTCTCCTGACCGGCGGAACAGGCCAGCTCGGCGCGGCGATCGCCCGGGCGCTGACCGGCGCGGGGCATGAGGTGACGGCGCTCGTCCGGGATCTGGAGCGACCGGGCCTGCTCGCCGGGACAAGCTGCCGCCTCGCCCGGGGCGACATCACCCAGCCCGGGACGCTCACCGCCGCGGCCCGGGGCGTAGAGGCCGTCGTTCACACCGCGGGGCTCGTCTCCTACGCCGCGAAGGACGCCGCCGCCCTGCGCGCGGTGAACGTCGAGGGCACCCGGGCCGTGCTCGACGCCGCCGCCGCCGCCGGGGCCCGCCGCCTCGTGCTCACCTCGTCCATCGCCGCCTTGGGGGAGGCGGCGCCGGGGGAGCTCGGCGACGAGGAGACCCCCTGGCGTTGGGGCGGCCAGGGCCTGCATTACCTTGAGAGCAAGTTTGAGGCCGAGCGCCTCGCCCTGAGCGACGCTCGCCTTGAGGTCATCGCCTTGAACCCCGGCATCGTCTTTGGCCGGGACGACCTCAGCGGGCACACGAGCGGGATGTTCAGCCAGGTCCGCCGGGGCGGGCCGCCCGTGGTGCCCTGCGGGGCCACGACGGTCTGCGCGCTGCCCGACGTCGCCGCCGCCCACGTCAGCGCCTTGACCCAAGGCCGCCCAGGGCAACGTTATGTGCTCGGCGGGGTGACGCCGAGCTTCTTGGAGCTCTACGCCGCCATCGCCGCGAGCGTCGGCGGGGTCGCCCCGGCGCGGGTCGTCGGGGAGACGACCCTCCGGGGCTTCGCCGTCATCGAGGGCTGGCTCGCCTGGCTGGGGCGGCGAAAGGCGAGGATCACCCCGGCCCTCGCCCGGATGAGCTCACGAAATCGCCGTTACAGTTGTGAAAAGGCTGTGACGGAGCTGGGTTACCAGACCCGCCCGCTGGAGGCCTGCCTCGCGGAGACCCTCAACTGGATGCGTGACCAGGGGCTGATCAAGGTCTGATCTCGGTCTGATCGTCGGACAGGGAGAGGACTGACATGGCTGTAATGGATGGTTAATGCGGGATCCCACAAGTTCCTGCTACATTGACGGGCCGGCATGACGCCGATTGAAGCGACGTAGCGTGGACCAGGACGGACCCAGTGGAAAATAGTCGATTGACGACAGGAAGCGCCCCGCGCTCTGGGGCGGTTGAGGCTTCGCCGCTGCGCGCCATCCTCGCCGCGTCCCGTAAGGAGCACAGCATGAGGTCGAACGACAAGGGGCCTGAGCTGCGGCAGCTGCGTACGCTCATCTTGGGTGATGATCGAGGGCGCGTTGACGCCATGGTGCAGCTCTTGTCGCGCGCGGGCCTGCCCGTGCGGCGCGCGAGCTCGGCGGACGAGGCGCTCTCCGCCTGGGAGGCCCAGGCCTGTGACCTCTTGCTCGTCGATGGCGCCCCCCGCGGCGGCTACGCGAGCGTCTTGCCCGCCCGCCGCCTGGGCGTTCGCCCCAAGGCCCGGGTGTTTTTGCTCGACCCCCAGTCCGGCCCTGACCTGAGCGCCTGGCTCAGTGAGCTGCGCGCCTGCTCGATGCAGCCCGCCGTGGTGCAGCTCGGCAGCCCCTACGCCGTGCTGGAGGGTGTGCTGCCGCTCTTGGACTGGCGTATCCCCGACGAGGGCGGCGCCGCGGAGCTCGACGACCCCGAGACCTCCGGCGATCCCGACCCCGACGCCGTGAACTTCATCGTCGGCCTCTGGGCCCGGCGCCACAGCGGCGTGGTCCAGGTCTCCAGCCAAGGCCTCCTCGCGACGATCTACGAGGGGGACCCCATCGACCCCGAGTCGCGCCGGGCGCTCATCCTGGCGATGTGGGAGGGGGGCGTCACCTTCTCCGCGGGCTTCACGCCTTACGGCAGCGCCCGGATCTCCATCGCCTCGATCCTCTGGGACACCATCCTGCGCCTGCAGCGGCCGGAGCTGGTGCTGCGTCGCCTCGACCATGTGCTCGTCGAGCGCGCGGCGGCGGCCCGGGCCCTGGAGCTTCCCGTCTCGGACAGCCTGCGGCGCCTCTTGGAGCTCCCCCGGGCCCACACCCCGCTCCGGGAGGTCTGTGATCGTGCGGGCATCTCGCCCCGTGAGCTCGCTGGGCCCCTCTCGGCCCTCGTCGCGACGGGCTTCTACATGCTGCGCCCGGCCCCCGCCGCCGCTGAGGCCGCCCAGGCCCCTGTGGAGCCCGCGCAGCCCCGCCCGACCACGCCCCCGGTGGCCAGCGCGGGCACCCGCCAGCTCAACGT
>JAKLKD010000066.1 GCA_023150845.1 Myxococcota bacterium
CCGCGACCACCGCCGCCGCCGCCGCCGTATCCACCACCGCCGCCGCCGCTGCGACCACCGCCGCCACCGCCGCCGCTGTAGCCGCCACCCTCGTCGCCGCCGACCTCACCGCCGCCAGCGCCGCCGCCGCCGCCCAAGAAGCGCACGTTGTCGGCGACGATCTCGGTGGTGTAGCGGTCGTGGCCCTCTTTGTCTTGCCACTTGCGGGTCTGGATGCGGCCCTCGATGAAGAGCTGCTTGCCCTTGCGGCAGTACTGGTTCACCTGCTCCGCGGTGCGGCCGAACACGACGACCGAGTGCCACTCGGTGTGGTCGGTCCAGGTGCCATCGGCGGCCTTCTTCCGATCAGCCGTGGCGAGGCGAAGGGTGACGACGGCGGTGCCGCCGCCCGTGGTGCGCAGCTCAGGGTCCGCGCCGAGGTTGCCGATGAGGATGACCTTGTTGACCATGATCTCTCCGAGAGAGTTTTCGAGAGGTTGAAAGCGGAACGGGGAGTGGCGATGTCGCGCCCTTTAACTCCTCAGCGGAGCGGGGCCACGGATCGGTTTGGAGGGCCGGTCAAAAAATGGCCTGTGTTGGGAGGGTCAGGCGCGCTGAACCTCGACAGGGGCGTTGTAATCCGGCTCGAAGGAGATCGGGTCCCAGCGGCGGGGGAGGAGCTGGTTCGTCTCGGGCCAGTAGGCCTGCACGGTGCCCTGCACGATGGGCGAGAGGCGTAAGGTCCCGACGAACTCGCCGTGGTTGTTCTTGAGGCGGAGGCGATCGCCCTCCTTGGCGCCGAGGCGCTTGGCGTCCTCGGGGCACATAAACAGCTCGTCCCGGGCGCGGCCGCCTTGAACGCGGTCCTCCTCCTCAAAGACGATGCTGTTGAACTGCTTTCCGCGGCGGCTCGTGAGCACGAACCAGCCGTCTGGCACCTCGGAGCCAGGGGGCTCCAGGGCCGTGAACCGCGCCAGGCCGTTGGGCATGCCGGAGAAGTCACCGTTGACGCAGAGCTGGGGGCCGCCCCACTGAATCCAGTCGCCCTCTTCGCGCAGGTTCTCGATTCCCGCGTAGACCGGCATCACCTGGCCCATCTCGTCCCGGATGTCGGCGCTGTCGGACCACTCAAAAGCCGCGGCGCGCTCGGGACGGGCGGCGCAGACGATCCGCACGGGGATCTCGTACTCCGGCAGGCTCTCGCCCACCTGGGGGTGGCCGGGGATCTCCGGGGAGAAACGAATGCGGCGCTCGGTGGAGGTGGAGGTGCCGCCGCCGCGCTGCTCGTAGCGGGTCTGGGCGGGCAGCACGACGAGCAGCTCGCCGGGGTCGAGGAGCGTGGAGGGGTTGAGCACGATGTCTTGGTGAACCCGCAGCGCCACACGGCCAAAGGCCCGGGCGACCCACGCCGGATCGGGCATGGTCTGCAGCAGGTTGCCGCCGAGGTTGTACAAGAAGTCAATCCCGCCATCGTGGGCGGCCTCGAGCATCGGGCCCGTGGTGAGGCCGGGGGTGGTCGGCACCTCAAAGCCCCAGAGCTCAGTGAAGCGGGCGGCGTTCACCTCGTTGACGGCGAAGCCGCCGGGGAGCGTCGTCGGCGTGACGCCACACTCGCCGCCGCCCTGCACGCCGGAGTGCCCACGGATCGGCAAGATCCCGGCGTTGGGACGCCCGATGGCCCCTTGGCTGAGGTGCAGGTTCACCACGCCCTGCACGTTCTGGGTGCCGAAGCGGTGCTGGGTGAGGCCCATGGAGTAGACCGTCACAAAGCTCTGCGCCCGGGAGATCAAGGTGGCGAGCCACTCGATCTTGGCCAAGGAGACCCCGGAGCGGGCGATGAGCTCGGGCATCTCCAGGGTGTTGAGGTGGTTGACGAGGGCCTCGTAGCCCTCGGTGTGCGCCGCGATGAACTCGGCGTTGACCCGACCCCAAGACACGAGCAGCTTGAGCACGGCGTTCATCAGCGCGATGTCGCCGCCGACACGCACGGGGACGTAGTCGTCTTGGATGCGGGTGCCGAACAGCGCTGAAGCCGGGTTGGAGGGGATCCAGTAGCCCTCTAGGCCCTTCTCGGGGGTGGGGTTGATGACGACGACCCGGGCGCCCTTGGCCTTGGCCGCGGCGAGGTACTTCACCGAGACGGGCTGGTTGTTCGCGAGGTTTGTGCCCCACAAGAGGATGAGGTCGGTCCCGATGAGGTCCGAGAGCGAGATCGTCGGGGCGCCGACGCCGATGGTGGACTTGAGGCCCGAGACCGTGGCCGCGTGGCAGAGCCGGGCGCAGAAGTCCACGTTGTTGGTGCCCATCGCCCGGGCGGCCTTGGTGAAGGCGTAGTAGGTCTCGTTGGTGATGCCTTTGGAGCTCGCGAACCAGGCCTGGCGCTCCGGGGCGGTCTTGCCGAGGCGCTCGCCGATGAGGGAGAGGGCCTCGCCCCAGCTCACCCGGGTGAAGCCGCGGTCGCCGGGGCGGTAGATCATCGGGAAGGGCACACGCCCGAGCTTCCGCAGCTCCCGCTCGTTCATCTTGCGCAGGCGGCCGATGTCGAGCACGTCGGCGGCCACGAAGGGCCCCATGGTGTTGTTCCGGAGGAGCTTGAGCCGGGACATGCAGACGTGGGTGCCGGGCAGCACGTCGTCTTTCAGGCCGCGCGGGCCCAAGGAGCAGCCGTCGCAGACGCCGTGCTTGAGGATGTTCCAGGCGTAGAGGAGGTTGTCGGAGTTCTCCGAGAGCACCTCCCACATCTCGCGGAAGTGGTGGGGCTTGTCTTGGCCGAGGCCGAAGGGCACGAGGCTCACGATGCCCGGCTCGCCCGGGATCGGCGGGCCGAGGGCGCGGGAGGGCGGCGTCGGGGTTTCGCTCAAGAGCACCTCAGGCGGCGGTGGATCTGGATCCTTACCACGATCCTTGGGCCCTGCGGCGGGATGTCGCCCCCCGCGCACGCCGCGCCGCTGGATGGGCTCAATCAGGTGGGCCCGGTTACGGGGCAGCGCATGGAGCCTCCCGCCGTAGAGACGAACGCTTTGGGCCGCCGTTATGGGCGGCGCTGGGCCCTCGCGCGGGTGAACCTCCGGGTGGCGCAGGGCGAGCGCCTGCTCATCGCCGGGGCGAACGGCAGCGGGAAGTCCACCCTGCTGCGGATCTTGGCGAGCCTGATCGCGCCGTCGGTCGGCGGGGCGAAGGTCTTCGGCCACGACGTCGCGACGGACCCCGTCGGCGTGCGGGCGCGCGTGGCGCTGCTCACCTACACGCCTGGGGTCTACGAGGACCTGAGCGCGCGGGAGAACCTCCGGGCCCAGCTCCGGCTCTTGGGCCGGGACGACGCCCCTGAGCCGCTCCTGGAGCGTGTCGGCCTGGAGCTCCGCGATGATCCAGTGCGGGGCTACTCCGCGGGGATGCGGAAGCGCCTGTCCTTCGCCCGGCTCCTGATGCAGCGCCCGAGCCTCGCGCTCTTGGATGAGCCTTACGGCCAGCTCGACCCCGAGGGGTTCAAGATGGTGGACGGCCTCGTCGGGGAGCTGAGCGCGTCGGGGGCGACGGTGATCATGGCCTCCCACATGGTCGAGCGGGCCGGGGCCTTGTGTGATCGTGGCGTGCTCATCGACCAGGGCCAGGTGCGCTGGGAGGGCTCCGGCGCCCAGGCGGCGCGGGCCTGGGAAGCGGCGCACGGGGGTGGGCGATGATCCTCTCGGGGCCTGGCCTGGTGCGGCAGATCGTCGCGGTGATTCAGAAGGACCTGCTCGTGGAGTGGCGTGGCCAGGCCCGGCTCTTGGCCATGGGGACCTACGCCGTCACCTTGCTGCTGCTGTTCTCTTTCGCGGTCGGGCCCGACACCAAGACGCTCCAGCAGCACGCCGCGGGCTACGTCTGGCTGGCCTTGCTCTCGGCCTCGACGATGACGCTCACCCAGTCGTTCCGGATCGAGACCGAGGCCGGGGCCCTGGAGGCCTTGTTGATGCTGCCCGTGGACCACCGGGCGATCTACTTCGGCAAGGCCCTGGCCAACACGGCCTTGCTCGTGGCCTTGGCGCTGTTGATCACGCCCGTGGCGGCGGTGCTCTTTGACCTCTCGGCGGCGGAGGGGCTCCAGTGGCTCCTGCCGCCCATCGTGCTCGGCGCCGCTGGGCTCGCCGGGCCGGGCACGCTCTACGCGGCGCTCACCGCGCGGGTCGCGGCCCAGCAGCTTATGTTGCCCCTGCTGCTCTTCCCGCTCATCGTCCCGGCCCTCGTCGCCGCGGTGAAGTCCACGTCCCTTGTGCTGCAAGGTGACCCCATGGGCCAGATGTCGAGCTGGTTGATCGTGCTGGCGAGCTTTGACCTCATCTTCTGGAGCCTCTCTGGGCTCCTCTTCGCCAAGGTGGTGGAAGAATGAAGTGGGAGAACTGGGTTGGGCTTCTGGGCCTCGCCCTCATCACCGTAGGCCACTATCAGGGCCTCTTCGTGGCCCCGCCCGAGGCCATGATGGGCGACGTCGGCCGAATCCTCTACGCCCACGTCCCGACGGCCTGGGTGGCGCTCGTCGTCTACCTCGTGGCCTTCGTCGCCGCCGTGGGCTCGTTAGGCACGGGGCGGCGCGGCTGGGACGCCATGGTCGAGAGCGCCGTCGAGGTCGGCGTGGTGCTCAACCTGCTGCTGCTCTTTCAGGGCGCGGTCTGGGCCAAGCCGACCTGGGGCGTGTTCTGGACCTGGGATCCCCGGCTCACCACCACGGCGATCATGGCGGTGTCGTTCATCGGCGTGCTCGTGCTGCGCGCGATGCTGACCCGCCCGGCCCAGCGCGCCGTGGCCTCGGCGGTGTACACGATCTTCGCGTTCGTGAGCGTGCCCGTCGTCTACTTCTCGGTGAAGTGGTGGAAGACCCTCCACCAGCCCTTCTCGAGCCCAGAGACCGTCGATAGCCCCATGGTGACGCCCCTGCGGGTGGCGGCGTTTGGGATGCTGTTCTTGGCGGTGTTCTTCATGGCGCGTCGTTGGCGGCTGGCCTACGCCAAGCTCAGCCGGGAGGACGAGGCCCCGGACCTGCCCCCGGCGGCGGCGGCGATTCAGCTCGAAGGAGGTGGCTCTTGACCGGCATGATTCAAGGCGGCTGGGAGTACGTCTGGGTCGTTTATGGCGCGACCTGGCTCACCCTCGCGGCCTACACCGTCTCTCTCCTCGTGCGTGAGCGGAGCAACCCATGAGTGAACCCACCCCTAGCTCGCCCGCGGCGACGCCCCCTGGGGGGCTGAGCGCACGCCAGCGCCGGACCTTCTTGGTGGGCTCGGTGCTCGTGGCCTTGTTGGCCTTGGGCGGCATCGCCAGCGTCGACATGAGCGAGAACCTCGTCTACTTCTGGGAGCCGCGGGAGCTCTACGCCGCCGGGGACGACGCCTACGGCGCGCAGATCCGCCTCGGCGGCCTGGTGAAGGAGGGCACCTTGCAGTGGGACGAGGGCGCCCAAGAGCTCAAGATGGTCGTCACCGACGGCCAGGCCGACGTGACCGTTCACGCCACAGGCGCCCCGCCGCAGATGTTGCGTGAGGGCATCGGCGTGGTCGTCGAGGGCACCATGACCAAAGAGGGCGTCTTTAAGACCGACCGCCTGATGGTCAAACACTCCAACGAGTACCGCGCCCCGCAAGAGGGCGTGGAGACGAAGGAGCTGTACAAGACGGTGGAGGGCTTGGAGTGATCTCTCTTCTCGGGCGAACCCTCGTGCTCGCGGGCCTCGGCGCCTGCGCCGTCGGCGCGGTGGCGGGCTTCGTCGGCGGCGCGCGTAAAGACGCCGACGCCTTACGCATCACACGCTTCATGGCCAACGCCTTCGGCGCGCTGATGATCGCGGCGACGATCTTGATGGAGGTGGCGCTCGTCACCCACGACTTCTCGGTGAGCTACGTCGCCGAGGTCGGCAGCCGGGCCACGCCCCTGCACATCACCTTGGTCTCCTTGTGGTCGAGCCTCAACGGGTCGATCCTGTTCTGGGGCTGTGTGCTCGGCGGCGGCACCCTCGCGTTCACCCGGCACGTCCGGGATCACGACCCCCAGCACGCCTCCTACGCCTTGGGCAGCCTCCTGAGCGTGGGGCTGTTCTTCGCGTTTCTGGTCGCGGGCGTCGCCAACCCCTTCGCGGCCACCGAGGGTGTGATCCCGACGGACGGCCCGGGGCCGAACCCGCTGTTGCAGAACCACCTGTTGATGATCATCCACCCCCCGTCGCTCTACCTCGGCTATGTGCTCATGGCCGTGCCCTACGCGATGGCGGCGGCGGCCCTGCTCGCCGGGCGGCTGGAGGCCACCTGGATGCGGCTCCTGCGCCGCTGGATGCTCTTCGCCTGGGCGTTTCTGAGCCTGGGCATCCTGCTCGGCGGCTGGTGGAGCTACGAGGTGCTCGGCTGGGGTGGGTACTGGGCCTGGGACCCCGTCGAGAACGCGAGCTTCATGCCGTGGCTCACGGCGACGGCGTTCTTACACTCGGCGATGGTCATGGAGCGCCAAGGCCAGCTCAAGGGCTGGACCTTGACCCTCGCGATGTCGACCTTCCTGTTGACGCTCCTGGGCACGTTCATGACGCGCTCCGGGGTGTTCAACTCCGTGCACAGCTTCACCCAGTCGTCCATCGGCCCGGTGTTCTTGGGCTTCATCGCCCTGGTGCTCGTGGCCTCGGTGCTGCTGCTCGCCGCCCGGATGGACGCCCTCACCGCCAGCGACACCGCGACGGACGAGGGCGTGGTGAGCCGGGAGTCGGCGTTTCTGCTGAACAACCTGCTCTTTGTGGCCTTCACGTTCACCGTGCTCTTGGGCACGCTGTTCCCCTTGATCAAGGAGGCGCTCACGGAGGAGCGCATCTCTGTCGGGGAGCCCTACTTCAACCGCATGAGCCTGCCGGTCTGCGTCGGGATCTTGTTCTTGATGGGCGTCGGGCCGAGCCTGCCGTGGGGCAACACCACCGGCGCCCGGGCCTGGTCGCGGCTGCGTTTGCCCCTGCGGGCGGCGGCGGTGGGCGCGGTGATCGGCGCGGTCCTGCAGGCCGGTCCCTGGGCCATCGCCACCTTCGCGGCTTCGGCCTTCGCTTTGGTCGTGACCGTACATGAGCTCTTGGAGCCCGCCCAGGCCCGGGTGACGAGCCTCGGTGAGTCCTTGCCGACGGCGTTTCTGGCCTATGCGGCCCGAGCTCGGCAGCGGGTGGGCGGCTACATCGTGCATCTCGGCGTGATCATCGTGGCGGTGTCTATCGCCGCGTCGTCCACCTTCAAGGTGCAGCGGGACCTGCCCCTCACCGTGGGCCAAGAGGTCAGCTTCGAGGGGTACCGCCTACGTTTTGACGGGATGCGCACGGACACCGAGCCCCATCGCACCGCCCAGGTCGCGACGGTCACGGTGCTCAGCGACTCCGGCACCTTGGGCGTGTTGGAGCCCAAGATGAACCACTACAAGCAGATGCGGGAGCCCATCGGCACCCCGGCCGTGCGCTCGGGGCTCAAGGAGGATCTCTACCTCTCCTTGGTCCGGGTGAGCGCCGACGGCACGACGGCCTCGGTGCGGGCGATGGTCGAGCCGCTCGTGGCCTGGCTCTGGCTCGGCGGGCTGGTGATGTTCGGCGGCGCCTTGTTCTCTCTCTGGCCCCGCGGTCGTGCGGTCGTGGCCGCCAGCGCCGCGCAGGTCGCCCCCGGTGATGATGGCGCCGCCCGTCCGGCGAAGTGAGGAGCGCTGATGAACTGGAAGGTCTTGGGCGCGGGATTCCTCGTCGTCGCGCCGCTCGTCGTGGTGCTGGCCTCGGGCTTCGGGCGAGATCCCAAGGCCCTGCCAAACGTCATGGAGGGCCGTGAGGCGCCGTCGTTCTCCTTGACCGACCTCGACGGCCAGCCCGTCCGCCTCGCCGAGTTGCGGGGGAAGCCGGTCGTGCTCAACTTCTGGGCGAGCTGGTGTACCCCCTGCGCCTATGAGCACCCCGAGCTCCTCGCCGCCGCCCAGCGCTGGGCGCCGCAAGGGGTGGCCTTCTACGGCGTGGTCTACGGCGACACCGAGGAGGCCGCCCGGGGTTTCCTCAAGCGCCGGGGCAGCGCCTACCCGAACCTCCTGGACCTCGATCAGCGCGTCGCCATCGACTACGGCGTCGCGGGGGTGCCTGAGACCTACGTCATCGACCGGCAGGGCCGCATCGCTCGGAAGTTTGTCGGCCCGGTGAGCGCCAAGGCGCTCTCGGACGTCTTGGGGAGCTTATGACCCTCTGCCTCGCGCTGCTCGGCGCCGCCTTCGCCCAAGATCCGGTGGTGGATCCCGGCGGCACCACGGTCCAAGGGGAGCCCGCGCTCATCGAGGTCGCGGGGGAGGCGGACAACAGCGCCGGGGTGGGCTTCCCGCCGGACGGGCCGCCGGTCACCGACGAGGCCACCTTGGAGGCGCGCACCTACGCCTTGTCCAAGGGCATGCGCTGCCCGGTGTGTCAGGGGCTCAGCGTCGCCGACAGCGGCGCTGAAGCCGCCGTCGCGATGAAGGCTCGCACCCGGGAGCTCGTCGGCCTGGGCTACAGCGACGCCCAGATCGTCGACTACTTCGTCGGCCGCTACGGCACCTGGGTGCTCCTGGAGCCCCCGGCTGAAGGCGTGAACAACCTCATCTTTCTCGGCCCCTTGGCGCTCGTGGCCCTCGGTGGCCTCGCCTGGTGGTCCTCCGTGAAGCGCGGCAAAGACCCCGTCGCGCCGCCCGCCCCCGCGACCAAGACCGAGGGCGACGACCCCTACACCCGCCGTGTGCTGGACGAGCTGGAGCGCTGATGGAGACCTTCGACTGGGCGACCTGGGGTCCGCCTCTCGCCGTGCTCGTTTTGGGCCTCGTGGGTGGGCTTGTGCTCGTGGCCCGGGGCGGCGCCCGGGCGGAGGGCGACCAACGCCTTCCGAACCTGGAGGTGCGGCGGCAGGTGCTCATGAACGCCCTGCGGGAGCTGGAGGCCGATCAGGCGAAGCTCGACCCCGCGGACTACGCCGCCCAGCGCGCGGCCTTGGTGGAGCAGGCCGCCGCGGTGCTGCGTGAGATCGACACCCCGGTGAGCGCGGCCGCGGCGGCGGCCCCCGTCA
Source organism: Myxococcota bacterium (assembly GCA_023150845.1). Taxonomy (GTDB): domain Bacteria; phylum Myxococcota_A; class UBA796; order UBA796; family CAJQPC01; genus JADKFE01. The sequence continues at coordinate 9,033 of JAKLKD010000066.1, forward strand.
CACAGCGGGGCGGCGGCTCCCGGGCTTGGGCCTGGGCGGCGGGCACCCTGCTGTTTTTTGTGCTCTCGGGCGTCGTGCTCCAGCAGGCCATGGCCCCCCGACGCGACGGCGGCTCGATGACCGGCAACCAGGACCTCGGCGGCGGCGGCGGCGGGGCCGTCGATCCCCGGGTGGAGGCCGCTCAGGCGGCGTTGGCGGCCAACCCCAACGACCTCGACGCGATCAACCTCCTCACCCGCGTCGCCATCGAGAGCCAAGACCTGCAGTCGGCCATGGCGCTCCTCGACCGGGGAAGGGCGATCAACCCCGCTGATCCCGGCGTCGTCACCCACTTCGCCGCGCTCCAGATCTTCATCGGCCGCTTTGACGCCGCCGAGGTCCAGCTCCGTGAGGTGCTCAAGGGCGCCCCTGGCCAGTCCGAGGCCAAGCTCTGGCTCTCCGTGGCCCGGGCGAACCAGGGGGACCTCGTGGAGGCCGAGGCCATCGCCCAGGGGCTCGCCGATGACCCCACTGCCCCCGCCGACGACCGCCAGAACGCCCGTGCGCTCTTGGCGTCCTTCGCCGCGGCCAAGGCCCAGCTCGCCGCCCAAGGCGCGGGCGGCGGGGTCAGCGAGCCGACCCCCTCGGAGCGCCCCGCTGCCGAGGCCGGCCCGGCCAAGGTCAAGGGCACGGTCACCGGGGACGTGGCGCCAGGCGGCGTGCTCTTTGTCTACGTCCGCCGCTCGGAGACCCCTGGCGGCCTGCCGCTGGCGGCCAAACGTGTGCCAAGCTGGCAGCTCCCCTACGAGTTCTCGCTCAGCGAGGCCGACCTCATCCAGGGCGGCGAGTGGCCCGAGCAGGTCTGGGTGAGCGCCAAGGTCTCCCGCTCCGGCGATCCGATGCAGCGCAGCCCCGACGACGTGACCTCCGCCGTGGTCGGCCCGGTGGCGCCGGGGACTGAAGGTGTGTCGTTGGTGCTGGGCGCGCCCTGAGCCTCCGTCGGTCCTCCCGGCGTTTTTTGGCGCGCTGCGGCGGCTCGATGCCGTAAACTGCGCCCAAACCCCAGGCCCGAGGAATGTATGGCGATCGAACAGACCCAGAAGGAGCTCACCCTTGACAAGGCTGGCGCTCGTGAGGAGCGCGAGAAGGCGGAGCGTGACCGCGCGATCTCGGAGGAGCACATGAAGTCCCGCGTCAGCGAGGACGACGGCGCCGCACGAAGCGAGGAGCGTGAGAAGGCCCGCGAGCACGTCACCGGCAGCGGCCGAGAAGAGCAGAAGGTGAAGGTGATCGCGGAGGAGCAGCAGAAGGCCACCGCTGAGGAGAAGGGCAAGGGCGACCGCGGCGCCGGTCACACCGAGCAGTACCAGAAGGCGGACGTCTCGACGGAGGCCGAGACGACGGCCCGCCCGCCCAAGGTGATCTGAAGATGCTGCGCCGGGTCAGCGCCGCGCCTCGTCTCTACGTTGAGGACCAGCTCTGCGGGGAGGCCGAGGCGGCGGAGCTGGCCGACGCCCTGCGTGATGAGGTGCTGGAGCCGACGGCTTATGGCGCCTGGGCCGACCTCCCGCCGCGCCCGGCGTTCGCTGCCGTCGAGGCGCGGGTGCTCGCCGCGCTGGGGGCCCCGCCTGGTTCCCTCGTGGTCCGTCGCCTGCGGCGATACGCCGTCGGTGAGGGCCACCCGCCCCACGAGGACCGCTACGTCGAGGGTGACCTCACGCTCTACGCCACGGCCCTTCTCACGCTCCACGCCGCCGAGGCCGGGGGCGAGACCCGCTTCCCCGACGCCGAGCCCCAGCCCGTGCACGTCCGCTCCGTCGCCGGGCGCCTGACCCTCTGGCTCGGCTTCACCGCGGACGGCGACGTGGACCCCACGAGCCGCCACGACGCCGCCCCGGTCGCGGTCGGCGAGAAGCTCACCCTGACCTTCTTCGTCTACGCGCCTCTGCACGGCGCCCACATGGAGGGCCCGGCGGCGATCCGGCGCTTCGCCTTCGTCGATGACGGCGTGCCCGAGGCCACCCGCCGCCTCTTGTGTGAGGCCGCCATTGACCGCGGCCTCGACTGGCGCCCCGTAGACGCCGGGCGCTTCGACCTCCACCCCTGCCGCCGCCTGCGCCCGGGGGACCTGCTCTACCGCGCCGCCGTCTCCACCCGCGCCGGGCTCGTCACCCAGCACCTCTGGGCCCCGGGGGTCAAGAGCTTCTACATGACGAGCCCCTACCAACTCACGCTCAACCAGACCTGGGCCCTGGAGCGCGCCGGGCTCCCCGTGCCGCTCACCATCCCCGCCATCTCGACCTCCCGGGCAAGCCTGCGCGCCTGGGCGGAGCGCCTGGGCGGACTGCCGCTGGTGGTTAAGTTCGGCGGCGGCGAAGGCGGCGTCGGCACGCTCCGAGTGGACTCCTTGGCGGCCTTGTTCTCGCTCGTGGACCACGCCCGCAGCCAAGGGCTGAACCCCTCCCTCATCCAGTACCTGCCGAACACGACACACTGGCGTGTGGTCGTCGTCGGTGACCGCGCCGTGGCGAGCTACCCCAACCCCCTGCCCCCCGACGACTTCCGCAGCCGCGCCCCGGACGACCCCGCGGCCTACCATGAGCCGCTCCCCGAGGGCTTGGCGGCCCTCGCCGTGACGGCGACGCGGGCCCTGGACGTGCGCTTCGGCGGCGTAGACCTGCTCCACCGGGCGGAGGACGGCCAGGCGTGGATCCTTGAGGTGAACACCCCCTGCTACTTCGCCCACGCCCAGGATGAAGGCGGGGTTGACGTGGCCGGGGCCATGCTCGACGCCTTGCTGGCGGGCTGAGGCCCTCGCCCGGCGCGTGTGGATCGGCTAGAAGTCCCTCCTTGCCCCCGAGGTGCCCATGAGCGAGCGCAGAGCGCAGGTGACCGCCGCCGAGGCCGAGGCCGCCTTGTCCCGGCTCAACTTCATGTTGGGCGAGTGGCGCGTCGAGGGGCGGCTGCACGAGGCCCCGGTGACCGGCGAGTGTACAGCCCGGCGCGGCCGGACGGGGGCCTTCGTCGAGGTCCACGAGCTCATCAGCAACGCCGCCGGTGAGCTTGAGTACGAGGACCTCTGCGTCTACGCGTACAACGAGCAGCACCACGAGCTCGAGGTCCACCAGTTCACCGCCCCGTCGAGCCACGCAGCGTTCTTGGCCTTGGCCCTGGAGTCTGGGCCGGGCGTGCGCTGGGCCCCACGCACCACCTTGGGCCCCCTCGTGCGCATCCAGCCTCACCCCAGCGGCGTAGGTTTCACCGAGGAGGTCTGGCACGCCGACGCCCCGGCGCCCGACGTGTACCTCCGCTTCACGCCGCGCTGAGCCCCGCCGCGCTGGGCCCCGCCGAGCTGGCCTTGGAGTCCCCTTGAACCATGTCCCTGTCGGGGTGCTCAGCCTGGGCACCTACCTCCCTGCGCCCCGCATGACCGCGGCGCAGCTCGCCGAGGCCTCGGGCATCCCCGAGCGGATCATCACCGAGAAGTTCGGCCTCTTGGAGAAGCCGGTGCCCGGCCCCGAGGACCACCCCTGCGAGATGGGCGCCCGGGCCGCGCGCCGGGCCTTAGACGCCGCGGGGGTAGACCCTCTGGAGATCGACTGTGTGCTCTCCATCTCCGAGGAGTACAAAGAGCGGCCCCTGATGGTCTCCGGCATCAAGATTCAGCAGCTCGTCGGCGCGAAGAACGCCTGGGCGCTGGACCTCGCCCAGCGCTGCTGCACGACCATCTCCGCCCTGCGGGTCGCCCGGGGTCTCATGCGTGACGATCCCTCCCTCAAGACCGTGCTCTTGGCCGGGGGGTATCGAAACGGCGACCTCATCGACTACAAGAACCCCCGGGTGTCGTTCATGTACACCTTGGCGGCGGGCGGCGGGGCCATCCTGCTGCGCCGCGGCCTGGACAAGAACCTGCTCTTGGAGTCGGAGATCATCACCGACGGCGACTTCGCCGACGACGTGAACGTCCGGGCGGGCGGGACGATGTTGCCCTTGAGCGAGGCGCCCTTCGCCCCGGGCGACACCATGCTCGACGTGAACGACGTCGACGCCATGAAGGCCCGCCTCGCCGAGCGCAGCCACCCGAACTTTATGCGGGTCATCCGCCGCGCCGCCGAGCGCAGCGGCTACACGCCTCAGCAGATCAACTACCTCGCCATCCTGCACATGAAGCGCAGCGCCCATGTCGCCGTGCTCGATGAGCTGGGCCTCGGCCTGGAGCAGAGCACCTACTTGGAGCAGGTCGGCCACATCGGCCAGTTTGACCCCATCCTCAGCCTGGAGCTCGGCGTGTCGTCGGGTCGTCTGCGCCCCGGGCAGCTGGCGGTTTTGGCCAGCGCCGGGGTGAGCTACGCCTGGGGGGCCCTGGCGATCCGCTGGGGATGAGCCGCGGACAAGGTCTTTAGTCCGGGAGCGGGTCCCAGTCCTCAAGCACACGCACCTTGACCGGCTTGAGGCTCACGACGGAGAAGCGCCGCTTGGACGTCACCTTGAGCTGGAAGGCGTACTCACCGGCCCTGGGCGCCTGCAGCTCGGCGAGGGGCTGGTCGGCGCCGTTGATGACGACATCCGAGACGGACACCCCAGCGGGCGCGCCCACCACGGTCCAAGAGTAGACGAGGGTGTCGCCGTCAGGGTCCGTCGAGGCGGTCCCGTCGAGCTCAATCCGGCGGCCGATCACCGTGGCGGCGGCGGCGGCGACGGGGGCCTGGTCGAGGGCCGTCGTCGGCAGCTTGATGCCGCCGAAGCCGCTGAGCCCGCCGGAGCTCAGGCGCTGGTTGGACGGCGGGGCCGCGGCGACCTGCACCGAGACGGTGCCCCAGGCGCAGCCAGAGGCCTCGCAGCGCTCCACGGAGAGGGTCACCTCGCCGGGCTCCGTCGGGGTGAAGGTGAAGGTGCTCCCCTCGACGGCGGGGAGGGACCACAGGGCCGAGCCCTCGGGCGCGTCGACGACGCTCCACAAGAGCGCACCCGACCGCGCGGGGGCGAGGGTGATGGGCTGGCCGACCTCAGCCCGCCAAGCCCAGGTGAAGTCAGGGGCCTCAGCGTGCTCAGGCGCGGCGCAAGCGGTGAGCGGAACGAGCAGGAGCAGACGCAGGGAGCGCATGGAGCGAAGTCCTCAGTCAGTGTATGTGCGACTTGGGGACGCGTCCTGCGTAGTAGGGACTGCCGGCGTTCTCCCAGAGCGGACGCATGTCCGGGTCACGAAGGGCGATCCCCAAGAACCGAGGGATGAGCCCAATCGACTTGGACAGGTGAGTCTCGGCGGTGTAGCGGTCACCGAGATGCGCGAACGCGATGGCGAGCGCGTAGTGGGAGGAGGCTGGCGCGAAGGTCATCGCCTCGGTGGCCACCTGCAGCACGTCATGCCAGATGTGCTCGTCTTCGTTCACGAGGGCGAACTGGTTCAAGACGGCGTTGGCGCAGTTGGTCCAGAGCTCCTCGGCGACGTAGGGCTTACAGCGCTCGAGGTTCTCTTTGGCCAGGCGGTAGTTGCTGGTGTCGCGGGCGAGCCGGGCGTGGCGGGCGTAGACGATGGCGAGGCGTAGGCGGTCGATGGAGTTGAGGTCCAGGGTGGCCGCGAGCATGAGCAGGTGTAGCGCCTGCTTCGTGGGCTCCTCGTAGGGCTGCTCGATGAGGCGGCGCCAGGCCGCGGAGAAGCAGAGGGCGTCGGCGGCGTCGATGAGCACACGGCCCGGGCGCGTGACGACGGCGCCGGTGTTGAGCGTGGCCCGCAGGCGGTCGAAGGCCTTGAGGATGTCCTCAGAGAGCGGCGTCGGGGTGTTCCAGCGCTGCTTCTGCACGACCTGGTTCGCGTAGTGCCGAAGCTCAGCGAAGTCGACGTCCGGGGAGCGCATCACCGCGCGCAGGGCGGCGACCCCGGCGAGTAAGGTGCCGGATTGAGGGACGATCTCCGCGTCGAACAGCGCCCGGGCGGCCTTGGGGTCCTTCGCGCGTAGGGCGAAGAAGGCGTCTTCAAGCACCCCGTCGAGGTCTTCGGCCTCGGCCTCCCGCACACGCTCGGCGAGGTCGTGGTGGAAGACCCCGGCGCGGCGGCGCAGCTCCTTGGCGAGGTTGTCGAGGCGGCCCTTCTGCACGGGCTCACGCAGGGCCTTGACCAGCCCCTTCGTCGAGCGGGGCAAGGGCGCGAGCACCACGTCAGCGGTGGCGTGCCAGCGGGAGATCCAGCCCGGCGAGGGCTCGTCGCCGTCGTGGGCGCCCCGGCGGACCTCAACCCGCAGCGTCGGCACGGGGCTGGGCCGGGCGCGCAGCGCCTCCTGGGCGAGATCCGCCAAGGCGCGAATGTCGCCGAGGCTCTCCAGCGCGATGAACACCCCGGCGTCTACGAGGCTGATCAGCGAAGCGCGGCCTAAGCCAGTCTCCCCAGCGGGGAGCACGACCAGGGTGAGGTCGGGGGGGCCGGCGCTCAGCGTGAGCGCGCTGATTCGGGCCCGAAGGGTTGACATCGCCGCGTCATCGCGGGCGGCGAGGAGCTCGGCGCCGGGGGCGCGCTCCATCACCACGAGGCCGACGGCGCCTCGCTCATCTCCAGGCAGGCCGAGGGCGGGGCCGAGGTCTACAACGTCGGGGCCTGCGGCGACACCGCGCAAGAGCGCCCAGGCGCCTGAGCTTGGCCGATCGGCCGAGTCGCCCAGCGCGCCGCTGGTGAGCCCAAGCTCACCCAGCTCGACGATGAGCACCCTGAAGCCCTCCAGGCCAAGCTGCCAGGCGGCGCCCATCACCAGCGGCGCGATCTGTTCGGCTGCGCCGACGCTACACACTGCGATCAGGGGAGAAGCGCTCATCCGGCACCGGGACTGGACAGGAGAAGGATGAGTCACTTTTAGCACGAGTTGGCGAAGGCGCATCCTCATCCGGATCGATTTCGCGGAGGTGGCCACAGTCTGGTGCGCGGTCCGCCAGTCGGAGCAAGCGGTCAACGGCGTGTCGGGGGAGCTCCGGCCTCGGCGCGGCGGCGCGTCGGGGCGGCGGACAGGCGCAGGTCGATCTCCGGATCGGCGGAGCGGGGCCCTCCGGAGAGGCTATGGCGGGGGCTGTCTCGACCGAGCGGCCCTTTGGAGGCGGCTCGCCGGGCAAGGATCCGGAGAGGAGGAGCCCAAGGATCCGGAGAGGCGAAGGGGAGGAGATCCGGAGTGGCGGAGCGCAAGGATCCGGAGAGGCGGTGACAGGATCTCCGGAGAGGCGGTGGCGCGATCTCCGGAGTGGCGATGCCCAAGGATCCGGAGAGGCGATGCTCAAGGATCCGGAGAGGCGGTGGACAGATCTCGGCGCGGGCCGACCGGGCGCCTGGATCCTTGACCTGGAGGGGGTCTGGGGGTATTCAAGAGAAATATTGAATACTCTCGGTCGGAGACCCCATGAGCGCCCTCACCCCCCGCGAGCTCAAAGACGCCGTGTACGAGCAGCTCGCCCGCGTCAGCAAGGCCCTCGCCAGCGCCAAACGCCTGGAGCTGCTGGACCTGCTCAGCAACGGTCCCCGCACCGTCGAGTCCCTCGCCGAGCAGGCCAGCCTGTCCGTGGCCAACACCTCGTCCCACCTGCAGGTGCTCCGGGCGGCGCGGCTCGTCGAGGCCGAGAAGCGAGGCCTCTTCGTGACCTACCGGATCGCTGAGGGCGTCGAGGGACTGGTCCTCGGCGTGCGCCGCCTCGCCGAGGCCCGGCTGGGGGAGCTGAGCGAGATCACCGAGACCTTCTTGGCCTCCCGGGACGCGCTGGAGGTCGTGGACGGCGAGGCGCTCCTGGCCCGGGCCCTGTCCGGCGAGGTGACCGTGCTCGACGTGCGCGCCCCGGAGGAGTACGCGGCGGGCCACCTCCCGACCGCCCGGTCGATCCCCCTCGCCGAGCTCCGCGCTCGGCTGCATGAGCTGCCCAAGGGTGTGGAGGTGATCGCGTATTGCCGCGGGCCCTACTGTGTGCTCGCCATCGAGGCCGTCTCCGCCCTGCGCGCGGCGGGCTTCACCGCGGCGCGGCTGCACGCTGGGCCCGCCGACTGGCGCGCGGCGGGGGTGCCCGTCGTGGCCTCGGCGTGACCGCCCCCGCCCTCGGCCTGCGTGAGAACCTGCCGCAGTTTGTGCTGCTGGTGGTGATCAACGCCTTCGTCGGGGCGCTCATCGGCATGGAGCGCGGCCTGCTCCCGGCCATCGCGCAAGAGGAGCTCGGGCTTGGCGCCAAGGTCGGCCTGCTCTCGTTCATCGGGGTCTTCGGGGTGAGCAAGGCCCTCACGAACTACCTCGCGGGCCGCCTCGCCGACGCCTGGGGGCGCAGGCCCGTGCTCATCGCCGGGTGGCTCGTGGCCCTCCCTGTGCCGCCGATGTTGATGTGGGCGCCGTCCTGGGGCTGGATCCTCGCCGCGAACGCCCTCCTCGGGGTCAGCCAGGGGCTCACCTGGTCCACGACGATCACGATGAAGGTGGATCTCGCCGGGCCCAAGCAGCGTGGCCTCGCCATGGGCCTCAACGAGCTCGCGGGCTACCTCGCCGTGGCGGCCTCGGCCTTGGCGACGGGCTGGGTCGCTGAACGGTTTGGCCTGCGGCCGGAGCCCTTCGCCCTCGGCCTGGTCTACGTCGCCTTTGGCTTGGGCCTCTCCTGGGGCCTCGCCCGGGAGACCCGCGGCCACGCGGCGCAGGAGGCGGCCCTCGGAGGTGGGGAGCAGGCCCTTCGCCCCGGCGAGGTCTTCTGGCGCACGACCTTGACCGACCGTGAGCTCTCGTCCGTGACCCAAGCCGGGCTTGTGAACAACCTCAACGACGGCGCGGCCTGGGGCCTCTTCCCCTTGGTCTTCGCCGCGGCGGGCCTCGGGCTCGGCGAGATCAGCGCCCTCGCCGCGCTCTACCCGGCGGTGTGGGGGGCGACGCAGCTCTTCACCGGGGCGCTCTCGGACCGGGTCGGGCGAAAGGGCCTCATCGTGCTCGGCATGTGGACCCAGGCCCTCGGCGTCGCCCTCGTGCTCAGCGGGACGACGATCCCCCGCTTCGCCTTGGGGCAGACGCTCCTGGGCCTCGGCACGGCGATGGTCTACCCGACCTTCTTGGCCGCCATCGGCGACGTGGCGCGGCCCTCCTGGCGGGCCTCGGCGATGGGCGCCTTCCGGCTCTGGCGCGACCTCGGATACGCCATCGGCGCCTTGTTCGCGGGCCTCGTCGCCGACGCCTTCGGGCTCTCCGCGGCCTTGTGGGCGGTGGTGGGCGTCACCGCGGCCTCGGGCCTGATCGTCGCGCTGCGGATGCGAGAGACGCACACGCCCCGATAGCGCGCGCTCCGCTACACTGCTCCGCGGAGGTCTCTATGCGCCTGATCATCGCCCTGCTCGCCGTCACCGTCGGCGTCACCGTCGCCGCCGAGCCCGCCGCCGAGCCCGCCGCTGACCCCGCCGTGTACGCCCAGGGCGAGCTGCTCTACCACGCCGCGGGCTGCGTAGGCTGCCACAGCGTGCCGGGCCTGCCCCACCTCGGCGGTGGGCGCGACAACCCCACGGTCTTCGGCACCTTTTATGCGCCGAACATCAGCCCCGACCTGGAGCAAGGCATCGGCGCCTGGACCGAAGGGGACTTCTTCACCGCGATGCGGGACGGCCGGGCGCCGGACGGGCGGCTGTACTGGCCGACCTTCCCGACGATGGCCTACACCAAGATGACCGACGCCGACATCCACGCCCTCTGGGTGTACCTGAGCGCCCAGCCCGCCGTGCAGGCCCCTGAGCGCGCCCATGAGCCCAAGCCGATCTACGCCTTTCCCGGCGCGCTCAACCTCTGGCGGATCATGGAGTTCCGCCCTGGCCCGCTCAGCCCCGAGCCCGGCCTCACCGATCCGCAGCAGCGCGGGCAGTACCTCGTCCAGGCCGTGACCTACTGCGACCAGTGCCACACCCCCCGGAGCAAGATCGGGCGGATGCGGCGCGGCCGGTATCTCGCGGGGGGCGCCAACCTCGGCAAGCTGGAGATCCACCCGAACCTCACGCCCGACCCCGAGGCGGGGATCGGCGCCTGGACTGAGGACGACATGGTGCGTTTTTTGACCACCGGGGAGAAGCCCGACGGCAGCTTCGCCCGGGAGGACTGGGTGATGCACGAGAAGGTCCGCGACAGCTACAGCCGCCTCTCCGAGGAGGACAAGCGGTCGATCTACGCCTACTTACAGACCGTTCCCGCCGACGACTTCGACCCCGAGGCGCGCTGGGGCGAAGAGGCGGCGCCTTAGACGATCGGGGGTCGGCGCCCGGGCGGCGGTCACCCCTTCGTCAAGCCTGCGCAGGATCCGCTGGAGGCGCCCACGGCGAGGCGCTGAAGGTGTAGGATGCTGCCAGCACCTCTCCAAAGATCGGAGCGCGCGAACCATGAAGGTCATCGTCCTCGGCGCGGGCCCCGCCGGACTCGCGGCGGCGTATGACCTGTGCAAACGGGGCGCCGAGGTGGTCGTCCTGGAGCGCGGCGACGCCGTCGGCGGCATCAGCCGCACGGTGAACTACAAGGGCTACTACTTCGACCTCGGCGGCCACCGCTTCTTCACGAAGTTCGACGAGGTGCAGCGGCTCTGGGAGGAGGTGCTCGGCGAAGACTTTTTGCTGCGCCCGCGCCTGAGCCGAATCTTCTACGGCGGCCGCTTCTTCGACTACCCCCTGCGCGCGACGAACGCCTTACGCAACCTCGGGCCCGTGGAGTCCGCCCGCTGCGTGGCGTCTTACGCCCGGGCCCGGCTGCGCCCCCGGGGCGGCGAGGACAACTTTGAGGAGTGGGTCTCCAACCGCTTCGGCGACCGCCTCTTCGACATCTTCTTCAAGTCCTACACCGAGAAGGTCTGGGGCTTGCCGACGAACGAGATCGGCGCGGAGTGGGCCAGCCAACGCATCAAGAACCTGGAGCTCTCCACCGCGGTGAAGGACGCGCTCCTGCGCCCGGCCCGGCGCCTGCGCCCGGGGGCCAAGAAGGAGGAGGTCACCTCCCTCATCGAGCGCTTTTATTACCCCCGCACCGGCCCCGGCCTCATGTACGACCGCATGAAGCTGCTCGTTGAGGCCCGCGGCGGCGACGTGCGCCTGGGCCACACGGCCTTGGGGGTGGAGCACGAGGGCGGCGTGGTGCGCCGTGTGCGTTACCACGGCCCCGACGGCGTCGAGGCGACGATGGAGGCCGACGCGGTGATCTCGTCGATGCCGCTCACCTTGCTCGTGCAGGGCCTGCGCCCGCTGCCCAAGGAGGACGTGCTCGACGCCGCCCGCCGCCTGCGCTTCCGGCACCTGCTCACCATCGACCTCATCATCGACAAGCCCGACCTCTTCCCCGACAACTGGATCTACGTCCACGACAAGCGCCTCTTGTTGGGCCGCATCCAGAACTTCGGCAACTGGTCGCCGGAGATGGTGCCCGACCCCCGCACGACGGCCTTGGGGCTCGAGTACTTTTGCAGCGACGACGACGCCCTGTGGAAGATGTCGAAGGAGGAGCTCATCGCCTTGGGCACCCGCGAGATTCAGGCGACGGGGCTCCTGCGCGGCGGCAAGGTCATCGACGCGACGGTCGTGCGGGTGCCGCGGGCCTACCCGGTCTACAACCGCGGCTATGAGGCGCACTTAGAGAAGCTGGTCACCGAGCTTCGTGGCCTCAAGAACCTCCACGCCGTCGGGCGCTACGGCATGTTCAAGTACAACAACGCCGACCACAGCATCCTCACGGCCCTGCTCGCCGTCGAGAACCTGTATGGCGCCAAACACGACCTCTGGTCGGTGAACACCGACAGCGACTACCACGAGATCCGGAAGGATCCGCCGCCCACGCGTTGAGCGCCCCGGGGCTACTCCAGGGGGACCGTCAGCTCGTAGCTGCCGTTGCTGAACATCGGCGAGGCCGTGAAGGTGCTCGTGAGCACGGCGCGGAAGGTGTCCCCGGAGGCGTAGCTCGACACGGTGCTCACGTTGGAGCCGGTGATGGTGCCCGCGTACCAGGTGATGTCTTGGCCCGGCACCCGGGCGCCGCGGCCGAGCTGGGTAGGCAACAAGGACTCGATGGGCAAGGGGCAGCCCTCGCTCACGGTGAGCCCGGTGCGCACGATCTCCCCGGCGGCGGAGCTCGACGTGGTCGTCTCCTCTGAGCCGTGGAAGCTCCAGTTCCCCCGCGAGGAGTCATAGGTCCAGGAGCGCTGGCCGCTGCGGGTCTGGGTCCACAAGAAGCTGGCGCTGGCGGTGTCGACGTTAAACATGCAGGTGAAGGTCGCGCCGCTCATGTAGATCCGGGCCGAGCCCTCGACGCTCCGGGCGACGAGCAGCCCCGCCTCTTCGGACACACGCTCAAAGGCCTCCATGCTCACGAAGCTGGAGTAGAACGAGGAGTCGGCGCCCGTTCGGGTGATGTCGACGAGGCCGGTGAGGTTGCCGCCGGTCACCCGGGAGACGACCCGCGCCGTGGGGCAGCTCGTCCAGCAGTCCTCGTCGTCGCAGTCGGCGAGGCCGTCCTCGTCGTTATCGACCCCGTCCTCGCAGTCGAGCTCGCCACACGCCGCCGAGGCGGCGCACTGCCCGTCCTCACAGTCGAGCAGGCCGTCGCAGTCGTTGTCTTGGCCGTCCCCGCAGGCCTCGGCGGCGCCGGGGTAGACCAAGGGGTCCTCGTCGTCGCAGTCCAAGGCGTCGGGGGAGCCGTCCCCGTCGGCGTCGGGCTGGGCCGAGTCGTCGCCGCCGCTGGAGTCGTCACCGCCGCTGGAGTCGTCGCCACCGGAGTCATCGTCCCCGGTGGAGGCGCTGTCATCGACGTCGCCGCCCTTCACCGAGTCCGCGGGCGTCTCCCCGTCGTCATCTCCTTTGCAGGCGAAGAAGAGCAGGGAGACCAAGACGAGGTGGCGCATCGGGACCTCAAGGCGCGGGGAGCTGCCCCACCAGTCTACTTCTTCTTGGCGGCCTCGGCGCGCTCACCACGCACGACGGAGCGCATGTTCGCGGGCAAGATGCGCTTGCGCATGCGGATGTGGTGCGGGGTGACCTCGACGAGCTCGTCGTCAGAGATGAACTCCAGCGCCTTCTCCAGGGTGAGGTTGAGCGGCGGCACGAGCACGAGCTTCTCATCCGCCGACGTGGTGCGGATGTTCGTGAGCTGCTTGGAGCGGCACACGTTGAGGTTCATGTCGTTCTCGCGGGTGTTCTCACCGACGATCATGCCCTCGTACACCTCGACGCCAGCGCCGACGAACAAGGCGCCGCGGGCCTGGAGGTTGAACAAGGCGTAAGCCGTCGTCTCCCCGGTGCGGTCGGCGACGAGGGAGCCGTTCTGGCGGAACGGGATGTAGCCCGCGTGCTCGTCGAAGCCCTCGAAGATGGTGTTCATGATGCCCATGCCGCGGGTGTCGTTGAGGTACGACCCGCGGAAGCCGATGAGGCCGCGCGAAGGCACGCGGAACTCGATGCGCACGCGGCCCGAGCCCGACATCTTCATCTCGGTCATCCGGCCCTTACGCAGGGCCATCGACTCGGTGATCATGCCCATGTACTGCTCGGGGAAGTCGAGCTGGGCGAGCTCGTAAGGCTCGTGCTGCTTGCCGTTCACCTCGCGGATCACGACCTCGGGCTTGCTCACGCAGAGCTCAAAGCCCTCGCGGCGCATCTGCTCGATGAGGATCGCGAGCTGGAGCTCACCGCGCCCGTAGACGCGGTAGGCGTCGAGGCCGTCGGTCTCCTCCATACGCAGGGCGACGTTGTGCAGGAGCTCCTTCTCCAGGCGCTCGCGGATCTGGCGGGCGGTGACGAGCTTGCCGTCTTGGCCGGAGAAGGGGCCGTTGTTCGCCGAGAACACCATGCCGATCGTCGGCTCCTCCACACGCACACGGGCCAGGGGCTTCGGGTCGTCGATGGAGGTGAGGGTGTCGCCGATGTTGAGGTCTTCGATGCCCGCGACGGCGAGGATGTCGCCGGTCACGGCGTCGCCCTCCAGCTCGACCCGGCGGAGGCCCTGGTAGGTGTAGACCTGGTTTACGCGCACCTTGGTGCTCGAGTGCTCACCGACGAGCAGCATGTCCTGGCGCTTGCGCAGGGTGCCGTTCACCAGGCGCCCGATGGCCAAGCGACCGACGTAGGGGTCGTAGCCGAGCTGGGTGAAGATGAACTGGGGGCTGTGGTCGGCCTTGCCCTTGGGGGCGGGGATGTAGTCCACGATGGCGTCGAAGAGCGGCTTGAAGTCCGTGCCCTTGACGTCTTTGTCCGTGGAGCAGTAGCCCTCGCGGGCGCAGGCGAAGATGACGGGGAACTCGATCTGCTCGTCCGAGGCGTCGAGGTCGATGAAGAGGCTGTAGACCTCGTCCAAGACCTCCTGGATACGCGCGTCGGGGCGGTCGATCTTGTTCACGCAGACCATCACGCGCAGCTCCGCCTCAAGCGCCTTACGGAGCACGAAGCGGGTCTGGGGGAGGGGGCCCTCGGAGGCGTCCACGAGCAGGAGCGCGCCGTCCACCATCTTGAGCACACGCTCGACCTCGCCGCCGAAGTCGGCGTGGCCTGGGGTGTCCACGATGTTGATCTTGACGCCGTTGTAGAGGACCGCGGTGTTCTTGGCGAGGATGGTGATGCCCCGCTCCCGCTCCAGGTCCATGGAGTCCATGATGCGATCGCCGTGCACCTCGTGGGCGGCGAAGGTGCCCGACTGCCGGAGCAGGCCGTCCACCAGGGTCGTCTTGCCGTGGTCGACGTGGGCGATGATCGCGATGTTGCGTAGCTCGGGCATACCTTCCTCAGCACTCTTGATTCGTAGGGCTGCCCTCTTGCCCCGGCCCGCGCCTCGGGGCAAGGCGCTCGGCGCACTCGGCGCACGGCTGACACAACTTTTGGCGGCGCCCGGCGCTCAGGCCGCGCTGGCCATGAGGCGGCGGAGCGCCCATCCGAGGCGCTCATCAGGCGGGTTTGACGCCGTGGGCCGCGCCGAGAAGCGCAGCATCGCCGCGCCCAACCGGAGGGCCTCGCCGCCGGATCCCGACGCCCAGGCGTCACGGGCGAGGCGGGCGATGGGCCGCGGGCGGAGGTAAAAGCCGCGCCACGCCTCTTGCATCAGCGCGGCGAGCTCATCGGGGGGCAGATCGGTGACGGCCGGGCGGCGCAGGTCGCCGTCGAGGGGGTTTCGCACGTCGCCGACCGTCGGCGCGCTGAGCTGCTCAAAGAGCGGCGTGCCCGGCAGCGCCACCAAGGAGGAGAACTGGGCGTAGTCGGCGCCGATCTCTTGGACAAACCGCAGGGTACTCCGCACGGCGGCGCGGTCCTCGCCGGGCGCCCCCAAGACGAGGTACGCGACGGAGCGCAGGCCGGCCTCGCGGGTGGCGGCGAAGGCGGCGCGGGTCTGCTCGACGGTGACGTCTTTGCGCAAGAGCGCCAGAGTCTCGGGGTTGCCGCTCTCGACGCCATAGGCGACCACCCGGCAGCCCGCCCGGCGCATCAGGGTGAGCAGGGGGAGGTCCACGCCGTCCACCCGGCCCTCGGCCTTCCAGTGGATGTCGACGCCCCGGCGCAGGATCTCCTCACAGATCTGCTCCACCCGGCGGCGCCCCAAGGTGAAGTTGTCGTCGTAGAGGTTCACGAAGCCGACACCCCGGGCGGCGAGGCCCGCGAGCTCGTCCACGACGTCCTCCGCCGGGCGGGCCCGCCAGCGGCTCCCCGAGACGGACTTGTCGCAGAAGGTGCAGCGGAAGGGGCAGCCCCGGGAGGTGATCATCGTGGCGAAGCCCGGCCGCGTCGCCATGAGGTAGCGGTAGCGGCGCTCGGGCAAAAGCTCTCGGGCGGGCCAGGGGATGCTCTCGACGCGGTCGAGGATTACACGCTCGACGAAGGGCTGGCCGCGGGCGAGCACGCCGGGCGGCGGGGCGCCCCGGGCCCCGGACTCCAGCCAGCGGAGGTAGGGCAAGATCGTCTCTTCGCCCTCGCCGACGACGGCGTGGTCGATGTCTTCACACTCCTCCAGGCTCGCCATGCCGAGCGCGGTCGGGTGGGGGCCGCCCAAGACGACGGCGCCGACATAAGGCCGGGCGATCCGTGCGGCGCGCCAGGCGAGGTCCGCCGTCGGGGTCATGGCGCTCAGGCCGAGCACGTCCGGCCGGCGCCGCTTGAGCTCGGCCTCAAACTGGGCCCAGCTCCAGCCCAAGGCCATGGCGTCGATCAGCTCGACGGGGCGCCCCGCCCGCTGCAGGACCGCGGCGAGGTACGCGAGCCCCAGCGGCGGCACGGGCAGGCCGGCGTCGTGGACGTCGCGGCGCGGAGGGCGGGCGAGGAGGGTGCGCACACCCTCAGCATACACCCCGCGCGGGCTGGATCACTGCGTCGAGACGGTGGTCTTGAAGCCGGAGTCCGTGACGACCTTGGCCAAGGCGTCGGCGTTCGTCTTCTTGTTGTCGATGACGAGCTCGGCCTTGCCCGTGGCGACGTCAACCGTGGCGGACTTCACGCCGTCAACGGCCTTGAGCGACGCGGTGACCTTGTTCGAGCAGGAGACGCAGCTCATCCCGGTGACGTTGAGGACCACCTTCTCGCCCTCGACCTTGGCCGGGGTGGCGGCGGGGGTCTCGGTCTTGGCGGTCTCGGTCTTGGTGGCCTTGGAGCACTCGTCGCCACACTTGCCGCCCGCGCAGGCGAAGGCGGGGGCGGAGGCGAAGAGCAGCGCGGCGGCGAAGATCAGACGGGTCATGGTTCCTCCCGAGGGGGCATGGGTGTGGGCGCCCTCAACGGAGACGGCGCACCTATAGAGTATCCACCGATCCGGCCGAGCGTGCGCGAAAGCCGACAGGCTCAGTCGCGAGCGGCGCTGGCGCTGCAGTCCGGGGCGGCGTTGTCCCCTCCCTCCGGCGCCGAGCAGCGCAGGCTCACCGTGGTGTCGCCGCTGACTTGGATCACGCCGGCTCCGGAGGTGTCCGACTGGCCCTTAAAGAAGACCGTCACGGGGTAAGACCCGACGGGGACGACCGGGGCGCTGCGCAGATCCCAGCGCTGGCCGCCCTTCACGAGCAGGACCCGATCCACCCGATCCGCCCCCGCGCCGGAGACGCTGAGCTTCACCGCGCCGGAGGTCGGCGCTGGGGGCTCGGGCGTGGCGGGGACCACCACCATGGCCTTGGGCTCCTCGACGGGCGGGGTGACCTTCGGCGGGGTGCTCTTCGGCGTGCGGGGGCCCTTGTCGGGGTTCTTCGTGGGCTGGCTCGCCTGGGGCGCGGGGACCGGCGTCTGGGCGACGACCTCGGGCTTCACCCCCGGCGGAGGATCCCCGAGGGCCTCGACGGGCAGCGCCTCGACCCCGGCGTCCGTCGGGGGCTCGACGGGCGGCGTCTCGACGGGCGGCGGGAGGATCTCGGCGGGCGGCGGGAGGACCTCAGCGGGCGGCGGGGTGACCTCGGCGGGGGCGACCGGCGCGGCGGGGGCCTTGGGTGGGCGCTCGTTGGGGCTCGTGATCCAGAGCCCGAAGAACGCCACGGCGATCCCGGCGAGGACGGCGATGCCCACCCGCACGGCGTTGTTGCCGTTCCGGCGCGGGACCGGCGGCGGGGCGCTCTCGACGACGGGGACGGGCGTGACGGGGACGGGCGTTGGATCCGGCTGAATCGGCGAGAAGTCGTCGGCGCTCAGCTCGACCGGGGTGGGCTCGGCCTTGCGGCGGCCTTGTCCCTTCGGCGGGAGCTTGACCACCTCGGCCTTGCTCTTGGAGGCGTCGTCGGGCTCGGCGGGCGGTCGGGCCGCGGTCGGGATGAGCGGCGGCGCGACGAAGGCCTGGGGCTGGGGGCGGCGCTCCACCTTCGAGGGCATCGGCGGCGGCAGAGGTGGGCCCTCTTGGGGCGCGACGGTCGGGGGATCCACCTCGCGGGTCTCGACGGGAGAGTCGCTGCGGCGGTTGAGCGGGGCCTCCAAGAGCGCGGGGCCCTCCAGGGACTCTTCGCTCTGGTCCAGCGGCCGCGGCGGCGTCGGCCGGGAGCGGGGCACCGGCGCGTCGTCGTCGAGGCCGATGGCGAGGATGGTGTCCGAGCGCTGCTTCGAGAGCGGGGTCGGCGGCGACTCATCGACGGTGGGGCGGCGGCGGCCCTTGCCTGTCGAGCGCGGGACCTCCACCGGGGCGACGTTCGGGCGCTGGCCCTCGTCGATGAAGT
>JAKLKD010000412.1 GCA_023150845.1 Myxococcota bacterium
CGTAGAGGCCGAGCCAGTCGCGGGCGTCACCGGCGGGGTCGATGTTGATCGCGGAGAGGCCGACGCCGGAGAACGAGGGCAAGGCGAAGGCGAGGTCCGAGAGCAGGCTGCCGAGCAGGGTGCCGAGCAAGGAGTCGAAGACCCCGGCGAAGTTCTGCTCGATGGCCTCGTCGGTGCCGACGACGAGCTCGTTGTGGGAGACCGCGGCCACGACGTCGTCGCTGCTGAGCGCGACCTCGACGGCGAGGTCCCCGGTGATGCCGTCAAAGAGCAGGTCCGCCCCGGCGTTCACGTCGAGGTCCATCGCCAAGGCCAAGGCCATGCGGTCGTCCACCTCGGCGTAGAAGTGCAGGCCGAGGTCGTTCACGGTGAGGCCGAGGTCGTGGGCGCCGTCGTAGACCACCGTCGGCGGGGCCTTGGGCCGCGTCGCGATGATCATCTCGCCGGTCTCGGGGAAGAGCTCGTCAAAGGCGTCGCCCGCGAGCAGGCCGAGGAGGCTCGTGTTGATCGGCAGGGGCTCGTCGCCGGAGAGCTCGTAACAGAGCAGGCCGCCGCGCCAGAGCGAGTACATCGCCTGGTTCGCGAAGTCATCGGAGAGCAAGAGGCCCATGTGGGTGCCCGGCACGAGCGCGCTCATCGGCGGGCGCGGGGTGTCGGAGCGGGGTGAGCCGCCCGGATCCCAAGCGGCGACGCAGGCCGCGGGATCGGCGCTCATCGAGCCCGAGAGCAGCACCTCGACGCCCGCGGGGTCGATGATCACGTCCTGGGGCTGCAGCGCGACGTTGAGCGTCACGCCGTTGAGGTCGAGCTGCTCGTTGATCGTGGCGCTGGAGAAGGCCTCCTCGATGGCGCCCTCGAGCTCAGGGCCCATGTCGGCGATGGTGTCCTGGATGGTGCCCTCGACGAGGCCCAGGATGAAGTCGTAGAAGTCGAGGCCCAGGTAGTCCCGGAAGAACTCGATGATGTCCGTGAGCGTACACTGGCCCTGGATGGCCTTGGAGATGTCGGAGTAGCTCACCGCGATCTCGCCCATGGTCGCGTCGAGCACGGGGGTTCCGGTGTCCCCGGTGATGACCTCCAGGCCGATGGTCGTCGAGACGTTCACCGGGAAGGGCTCGACATACGCCGGGCAGTCATCGCCGATGCAGGCGACCTCCAGGTAGATCTCGAAGGGGTCGGACTCGTCGTTCAGGCCGATCAGCAGGTCGGCGTCGAGGTTGAGCACCCCGGCGCCGGGGGTGATCGTCACGTCCACGACCTCGATGCTCACCCAGGCGTTCGAGAGGCTGAACTCGTAGTTGAAGCACCAGGTGCCCCCCGCCTCGCTGACGTCGCCGATGGCGATCTGCTCGGGGAGGAGCGTCGGCACCAAGGCCGAGACGGCGTCCAGGCCCTGCGGCGTGACCTGCAGGCTCGCGGCCTCGGTGATGGTGGCGTTCGGAGGCCAGTCCTCGGCGAGGGCGAGGGGAGCGATGAGGGCGATGAGCAGCACAGAACCCTCCAGGGGTCGGGCGACGGAGGTGGTTAGCCGTTCAGCATAGCAGACCTTCGGGAGATTCCAAGCACAACCTTGGCGCGGCCCGCCGAAGTCTGTGGCTATGATGCAGCGGTCTCAACGAGAGGGCAGCATGATGTGGTCTTGGAGCGGTTCTTCGGGGCGCGGGACGCGCGTGTTCATCGGGATCATCGGCGCGCTGGCTTTGGCCTGCTCGGGCGGCAAAGACGACGATGGCCGCCCGGAGGACACCAACCCCGGCGACGATGACACCGGGGTGACCGGCGACAGCGACGACGGGATCGACACGGGGCCCGCGCAGGTCTTTGATCCCGAGGAGGCGAGCTTCATCGCCACCTTCAACGGCAACGAGTGGTCGGCGCTTGAGGGCTACTGGACCGGCGGCGCCACGAGCTACTTGCGGGCGAACGGCGGCACCTCATCACGCTCCGAGAACACGATCATCGAGATCAAGGGCGACATCCACAACGCCGGGCGTTTCCCCGTGCTCTCCATCGTCTACGCCGAGGCCAACGCCCAGTCGTCCTTCGACCTGCGCTACGAGGTCAAGAACCCCCCCGGCGTGTACTTCGTCGTCGAGGGCTTCTCCAACGGCGACGAGCTCTTCGGCGCCTTGGAGGGGGAGGCCACGGTGACGGACTCCATCGGCAGCGCCGGGAGCGTCACCTGGACCGGCACCACCTTGCGGTCGTGGCCGACCTTCTGAGGCCGCCGCGCCTCAGTCGAGGCCGAACTCCTCCGCCGCGCTCTTGAGCTCGACCTTGGGCTGGTCCTCCTTCATCAAGAGGTAGGGCCCGGCCACGAGGCAGTCCATGTTTGTGCGCATGAAGCAGCGCCACGCGTCTTCAGGGGTGTTCACGATGGGTTCGCCGCGCACGTTCATCGAGGTGTTGATGATGACCGGGCAGCCCGTACGTTTGTAGAAGGTGTTGATGAGGTCGTAGTAGAGCGGATCCTGCTCGCGGTTCACCGTCTGGATGCGGGCGCTGCCGTCGACGTGGGTGAT
>JAKLKD010000413.1 GCA_023150845.1 Myxococcota bacterium
CTCAGCCCCCCACCGCCCCACCCACTGCCCTCAACGCTCCGCCACCGAGCCCCGCCCATCGCCAGCGCCTCGTGCTCCCCCGCACCCGCCGCCGTGGCGCCACACCCGCGCCCAGCACCGCCTCCGTCCACCTCGCCGCCCGCTCGGGACCCCTCCCGCCGCCCAGGGCGCGGCACCGCCTAAGGAGGCGCGGTAGACGCCAACAAGGCCTCGGACCTCCACCCAAGCCCTCCGGTTTGGTCCGCGTTGAACGTTCACTTTTGCGGATCCGCGCCATCGCCGTTGACAGGGCCCACGGGGCGAGGGATGCTCCTGGCATGGCTACACTCATCGTCGGCGCAGGCGCGGTTGGACAGATCTATGGGGCGTCCCTCGCCAAGGGCGGGCAAGAGGTCTCGGTCTATGTGCGGCCTCGTTGGGTGCCTCTGGCGAAGGAGGGTTACCCCGTGCGGCGCCACGGCGAGGCCCAGGCGCTCTGGCGGCCCGCGGGGGTCTTCACCCGGCCTGAAGAGCTCGCCGCGCGGCGCTGGGAGCGGGTCTGGATCTGCACAGCCTCCCCAGCCCTGCGGGAGCCTTGGCTGCCGGAGCTGCTCGCGGCGGTCCCCGGGGCGACGATCGTGCTGCTCACCCCGGGCCTGCACGACCGAGAGCTGCTCCTGGAGCATGTCCCCGCCGCCCGGCTCAACCTCGGCATGATCACGCTGATGGGCTGGTCCTCACCCTTGCCCGGGGAGGAGGGCCCGAAAGAGACGCTCTGGTGGCCGCCGCCGCTCAGCCCGGCGCTGTTTGAGGGCCCCGAGGCCGAGGCCTTGGCCGCGGAGCTCCGCGCGGGCGGCGTGCCCGCGAAGGCGACGGAGGACGTGGCCTGGACGGCGGGCCTGGGCTCCGCGGGCCTCATCCCGGCCATCGCCGCCTTAGAGCTCGCGGGCTGGCGCTTCGACCGCCTGCGCGCCGAGGGCCTGCCGACGCTCTGCGCCGCCGCCGTCGAGGCGATGAACGTCGTCGGGGCCGTGCGCGGCAAGTCCCCGGGCCTCACGCCGTCTCTGCTGCGCCCTTGGGTCGTCGGCCTCGTCACCCGCCTCGCCCCCCTCGTCGCCCCGGTGAACATGGAGGTCTACCTCCGCGCCCACTTCTCTAAGGTGCGGCCCCAGACCCTCGCGGGGCTGGGCACCTGGATCGAGGACGGCGAGGCCCGGGGCCTGCCTACGACGGCCCTCCGGTCCCTGCTTCAAGGCCTCTCCACGACGCCCTGAGCGGCCTCGAATTTGACATAACGCCGGACGCCCACACTTCGGAGCGGCTTGCGTTTTGAGGAGAGCGCGGGCAGACTGCGGAGGTCCGCCTGAGCGCGGGCTGAGGAGCGTCAGGATGATGTTCAGCCTCCTGCTCTGGGCGCCGCTGGCCGCCGCCCAGGAGTTTGTCACCGAGATCGGTGAGGTCGTCGCGCTGGAGCGCGGCGCCAACTGGGTGCGCACCTTCCCCAAAGACGACGAGACCTGGTGGCTCACCATCGGACTCGGCGGCGACTACGGCGTCACGACGATCACGAAGGACCTCGTCTGGGACGAGAAGGGCCTCGTGGGCCTCACCGGGCGCACCTACCTCATCGACAACGCGATCATGCGCTGCTCGGACGGCACCTACTTTCACTCGGCCTCGGCGAGCTTAGACACGCCGAACGACTCGGCGTACGCCTTCGGCTACGCTGAGGACTGGTCGCTCTTGCACGAGGGCGCCGTCGAGGAGCGCACCGCGGGCACGGCGCACAACGACATGGCCCTGCTCTGCGGCGGGGATCACCGCCTCGTCGCCTTCTCCAGCATGGGCGGCAGCATCTTCCACCACGTCGACAAGACCGGCGCGATCACGAAGAAGACGACCAACTCGGAGATCAAGTTCATCAACGGCGGCGGCATGTTGCACGACCCGGAGACCGGCGGCGTGCTCTTGGTCACCAACGGCCAGAACAACAACAAGCTCTACCTCTACGAGCTTGACGCCGAGCTCGCGGTGCTGGAGCGCCACGACGTCGAGTTCGCGCCCTCGGGGCAGCGGGCGTACTGGCCCCAAGGCTTCATCCGGGTGAACGAGCACCTCATCGTCGTCGGCATGGCGCGCAGCGACAGCGCGGGCTGGAGCCAAGACACGGGCGACGTCTGGCTCGCCGTGCTCGACGCCGACTTCAACGTCCTGGAGAGCCACCAGGTCACGCAGTTTGAGGTCCCCGAGGGGGCGATGCGGCCCAGCGTGTCCCGGAACGGCGACACCCTGCTCGTCACCTTTGACCGCCTCGTGCGGCCCAACTTCGTGAAGGTGACCCTGAACCTCAAGGCCTTCGGCCTCGACGGGAGCGGCTCCCCCGGCGACACGGACCTGCCGTCGGACGACAGCGCCCCGGGCGGCGACGACACGAGCGGCGGCGGCGACAAGGGCGGGGACGGCGGCGGCTGCGGCGGCTGCGCGGCTGAGGGCGGCGGGGCCTCGGCCTTCGCGGCGCTCTTG
>JAKLKD010000067.1 GCA_023150845.1 Myxococcota bacterium
TGGAGGACGTCCGGGCCCTCTCCCCGGGGCTCGGCGAGGCCGTCGCCACCCGGGCGCGCCTCGATGACGAGGGCGCCTTGGCCGCCGAGGAGGTGGCCTTTGAGGTCGAGGGCGCCCGCCCGCTGCGGGTGTCGGCGGCGAGGTCCACCTGGGATCTCAAGACCCGCGCCGCGCGGTTTGAGGGGGAGGTGCTCGTCAACCGCGGCGACTTTGAGCTGCGCTGCGAGACCCTTAGCCTCAGCTACGGCGAGTCGGGCAAGATGGAGCGCGCCGTCGCCACCGGGGGCGTCGAGCTGCGGCGGCCGCCTTGGCGCGCGAGCGGCGCCCAGGGTGAGCTGGACCTCCGCACGGGGCAGCTCACGCTCACCGGCACGCCGACGGTGACCGACGGTCAGCACGCCCTGCGCGGCGAGCGGGTGGTGCTCTTTCTAGACGATGAGCGCCTGGAGTGTGAGGGCTGCGAGCTCGTGCTCCCCGATCCGAGCCCCCGATGAGCGGGGCGCCGGGCCTCGTCGTGCGCGGCCTGACGAGGCGCCTCGGCGGCCGCCTGGTGGTAGACGACGTCTCCTTTGAGGTGCCGCCAGGACGGGTCGTGGGCCTGCTCGGCCCGAACGGCGCGGGCAAGACGACGACCTTCCGGCTCATCGTGGGCCTCATCGAGCCCGACGCCGGGGAGCTCCTCCTCGACGGCGCGCCGCTCACCGGGCCGCTCCATGAGCGCGCGCGCCGCGGGCTCGGCTACTTGCCCCAAGGATCGGCGCTGTTCACCGGGCTCACCGTGCGCCAGCAGCTCCTCATCCCGCTGGAGGCCCGGGGCGCCCCTGCGGTGGAGGCGGATCGGCTCTTGGAGGAGGCCGGGCTCACGGCCTTGGCCCAGAGCGCCGCCGCGGGGCTCTCCGGCGGGGAGCGCCGCCGCCTCGCCATCGCCCGCTGCCTGGCCACGCGCCCCCGAGTCCTGCTCCTCGACGAGCCCTTCGCAGGGGTGGATCCGGTGGCGACCCAAGAGCTCGTCGGCCGCTTCCGGGGCCTCGCCGCCCAGGGCCTCGGCGTGCTGCTCACGGACCACGCCGCGCGGGAGGCGCTCCGGGCCTGCGATGAGGTCGTGCTCATCGATCAAGGCCGGGTGCTGATCCGCGGCCCCGTCGCCGAGGTCGCCGCGGATCCCCGCGCCCGGGCGCGCTGGCTCGGAGAGGACTTCTGAGCAGGGCGCCGCGCCGCAGAGGCCCCCGGACGACGGTTGGGGGAGGGGGCTTGTGCTCCATTCAACTTTCGTGCCAAGATCAGGAGGCACGCCCGACCACGCGTCGAGAAGGAACCTATGGGTCTTGAGATGAAGCCCGAGCTTGGGCTTCGCCAGCAGCTCAGCCTCACGCCCCAGCTCAAGCAGGCGATCAAGCTCCTGCAGTTGAGCCGCCTGGAGCTCGTGGAGCAGGTCCAGGAGGAGATGACCGAGAACGTCATGCTCGAAGGCGACGTTCACGTCGACGACGAGATGAGCGACGGCCTCCAGAAGCTCGACGAGCGCGCCCAGGCGCTGCAGCGCGACTCCGCAGAGCAGGGCAACCTCGCCGCCGGGGCGGACCCCAACGACCTCGGCTTCTGGGAGAAGCTCCTCCAGGAGCACTTCGCGTTTAAGGGCTGGAACCAGAGCGGCGGCGGAGGTGGCCGAGACGACGACCTGCCGTCCTTTGAGGCCACACACTCCACCTCGCCGAGCCTCTACCAGCACCTCCACGATCAGCTCCGCCTGGAGAGCTGCACCCCGGAGGAGGCCGTCGCCGCCGAGGTCATCATCAACAACCTCGACCCCAACGGGTACCTCGCCATGACCCTCGCCGAGGTGGCCGAGGCCGCCGAGGTGGACATGGACGACGCCGAAGGCGGCCAGCTCGTCGTCATGGGCCTCGACCCCATCGGCTGCGGCGCGAACGATCTGGTCCACTGCCTGCTCTACCAGGCCCAAGAGAAGTACCCCGAGGACCCCTTCTTCGAGACCCTCATCAAGAAGCACCTCAAGGGCTTCGAGAAGCGCAACTACAACGAGATCGCCCGCCAGATGGAGCTCGACGTCGAGGACGTCATCGAGTACCACCGCATGCTCCGCGACGAGTTCACGCCGCGGCCCGGCAGCGGCTACAACGACGCCGACCCCCAGTTCATCACCGCCGACATCACCGTCGAGAAGCTGAACGGCGAGTGGAAGATCACGCTGAACGAGGACGGGATGCCCAAGCTGCGCATCTCGCCGCTCTACAAGAAGCTCCTCGACGACACGGCGACCAAGGAGGAGCGCCGCTACCTCAAGGCCAAGCTGGAGAGCGCCGAGTTTCTGCTCAACAGCATCTATCGGCGCCAGTCCACGATCTACAAGGTCGTGCACTCCATCGTCGATCGCCAGAAGGAGTACTTCGAGAAGGGCGAGGCTTACCTGCGGCCGATGGTGCTCAAAGACGTCGCTGACGAGATCGAGGTCCACGAGTCCACGGTGTCCCGGGTGACCTCGGGCAAGTACATGCAGTGCCCCCAAGGCGTGAAGGAGCTCAAGTACTTCTTCTCCTCCGGCGTCTCCAGCACGAGCAAGACCGGTGAAGACGTCGCCTCGGCGGCGGTGAAGCACCACATCAAGGAGCTCATCACCAAGGAGGATCCGAACAACCCGCTCTCCGATGAGCAGCTCGCCCAGCTCCTCAAGGCCCGCGGCGTGTCCTGCGCCCGCCGCACCGTCGCCAAGTACCGCGAGGCGATGAACATCCTCCCCTCGTCGCGCCGCCGCGACGTGCTCTGAGCCAGGAGCAGCGTTGAAGGCCCTCATCACCGGCGGCGCCCGCAGCGGGAAGTCGCGCCACGCCCAGGCCCTCGCCGAGTCTCTGGGGCCTCGCCGCACCTACCTCGCCACGGCCGAGGCCCTCGACGGCGAGATGGCCGAGCGTATCCGCAGGCACCAAGAGGACCGCGGGGAGGGCTGGGTGACCGTCGAGGAGCCCATACACATCGCGCCCATCATCGCCGGGGCCGAGCTCGTGCTCGTGGACTGCCTGACCTTGTGGATCACGAACCTGCTCATGGCGCGGGGCGAAGACGCCGACCTCCGGCCCGAGCTCGACGCCTTGGTCGCCGCCGTCGCCGCCGCCGAGGGACACGTCATCTTCGTCACGAACGAGGTCGGGATGGGCATCGTGCCGATGAACCGCCTCGCCCGCCGCTTTCAGGACTGGTCCGGCTGGACCTCCCAGGCCCTCGCGCCGCTCATGGACCAGGTGGTGCTGACGGTGGCGGGGCTGCCGCTGCGCCTTCGTTGATCTGGTAGAGCCAGGCCCAGGCGCCCCGGCCGTCGCTCAGCTCGGTGAGCGTGGTCACTTCTAGGCCCACGGACTCTGCGGCCACGCGCATCGCCTTCGGGCTGGGCCGGAGGTTGTAGATCATCGGCGCCGAGGACCGCACGATGAGCACACACTCGCCGACGCTGCCCCGCAGGAGCGAGGCCAGGGCCTCGTCGGGGGACTCGGCGCGCCGAGAGATGTCGCCCCAGGCGTGGAGCAGCCGCCGTTCCGGGGTGAGCAGATCGAGGAGGCCGTAGAGCTCGTAGTCCGCGGTGGTGATCGTGCAGGGCGGCGCCGCGCGCAGAGCCTCCACGAGGGCGGCCTGGCCCGAGGTGGTGAGGTGCGGGGCCTTCCCGGTGACGAGGGTCGTGTCCGTGCCGCGCAGGGCGAGCACCCCGCCGACCATCATCGGCGCCGCGAGGACGAGGCCCCACAGCGCCCGGGTGGCCGAGCGAGGCGCGCCCCGCAGCCCGGCGAGGCGGTCCAGGGCCAAGGCCGACCACAGGATGACGCTCGGCCCGGCCTGGGCGAGGTGGTGCAGGTCGCGGTTGGCGAGCCAGAGCGCGCCGAGCTGCAACGGCGCGTAGACGCTCATGAACCGCAGGAGCGCCCCAGACGGGGAGTTGGACCGGCTCAGCCACTCCCAGGCCGTGCCGCCGAGCACGAGGCCCCAGCCCATGAGCCGCCACACCGGGCTCACCGGGGTCGGCGTGGCGTCATAAGCCGACTCAAAGAAGGGCAGGGGGCTCAACAAGAACCAGCCCAGCGTAGAGGGCGCCTCGCGGCTCGGGCCGCGCTCCCCGGAGAAGAGCGCCTCCAGGCCCTGCGCCGCCCGGTCAAGCTGCAGGCCGAGCAGGTCATGGGAGACGACCTGGGGCCCGGCGATCGGCTCGAGCTGGTGGTGCAGCGCCGTGAGCCAGAGCGGCGCGGTGAGCAGCGCGGGCAAGGCGACGAGGAGCGCCCAGCGCGGCGGATCCGGCGGCAGGCGCGCCGGGCGATCCCCGCGGGTCAACAGGATCGCCGCGCCCAAGGCGCCGAGGGTGGCCACGAAGGTCGCCTTGGCCAGGAGTCCGAGCCCGACCCCGACGGCGAAGGCGACGGTGCCGTGGCGACCGCCCGACCAGCGGCGGCTCCAGAACGACCAGAGGCAGAGCAGGCCCGCGCCTAGGAGCAAGAGCTCCGTGCCCCCCAAGGCCCGGCGGTAAAACACGAAGCTCCAGTCCGTCGCCAAGAGCAAGGCGGCCAGGGGCGCGGCCTCCGAGCTGCCGTGAAAGCGCAGGAAGCGGTGGCAGAGCCCGATGAACACCGCGCCCAAGGCCAGGTGGAGGGCGCTCACCGCCGCCAAGGATCCCGTGATCGCGAACAAGAGCCGCGCGGGCCAGTCCGGCGGCCCGCCCGTGTAGTGGTTCACCGCGACGGGCAGGCTGAGCCCGAAGAGATCTAGCCGCTCGACCGGGCGGACCTGGGCGCTCACCAGCGGCCCGAGGGCCACGCCGTCGGCGAGGGTGGGGCCGTCCCAGCTCACGACGACGGGCGGCGGCGCGCCGAGTCCCCAGCCGATCGCGACCTCACCGACGAGCCCCATCTCCCAGGCGGTCGTGAGGCTGAGCGTGGCGAAGATCACGAGCGCGGCGCCGAGCCGCAGCGGGAGCGTGAGCCGAGCGATACGACCTCCCCCGCGCCCTCAGAGGCGCATGGCGGTGAGGTTTCCGATGACGGGGTGAAGCACCTTGAGCACCGCCTGGAAGCCGTGCTCTTCGAGCTCCTTCATGAGCGCCCAGGCCGAGTGGTACTCCCCCAAGGCGGGGTCCATCCAGCCCTCGATGCCCTCGACCTGCTCCGGCGGTACGCTGTAGAGCAGATCGCCGATGACGAGCTTGCCGCCTGGGGGCAACACACGCTGGGCCCAGCGCCAGATCGTGCGCAGCTCTTCGCGGTCGAGGTGGTGGAGGGCGTAGTTCGCCGTGATAATCGTGAGCCCCTCGACCTTGGGCGGCTGGCGGAGATCGCCCCAGACCCACTCGCAGTTCTTGGGGGCGCCGAGCCGCGCCCGGTCCAACATCCGCGCCGAGCAGTCCACGCCGACGACCCGCCGGACGTGGGGCGCCAAGGTGCGCGCGACGTTGCCTGTGCCGCAGCCGAGATCGAGGACCACGTCGTCGTGGTCGATGTCGGCGTCGTTACACACGACGTTCGTGGAGGTGTGGCGCCACATCGTCTCGTTGTGCTCCACCCCGCCCGCGTCGTAGGTGGGCGCGATGGCGTCGTAGTGACGCGCGAGCACGTCAAGGGCGACCTTCATGTTCCTTCCAGAGGGAGCCGCTGCTCCCAGGCGACGAAGCGGCTGTCGAGGCTGTTCTGGAGCGCCTGGCGCAGCTCCGCTTCGCCCAGGGGGTGGTTCTCGGGCTTACGGAGCTTGATCTCGTAGAAGCGCCGATACGCCTCGTCGGGCCAGATCTCCACCCGGGCGTTGAGCGCCACGGCCTCGCCGTCGCGGCGGGCGGCGTAGCTGAGCGTGAAGCTCTGGTCGGGGAGCAGGCGCGTGTCGTAGATCTCCGTCGTCAGGTCGGGCTTCACGTAGCGCGCCACGGCGCCCTCTTGGCGGGTGCCCTCGATGACCTCCCCCGCGGCGTTCACCTGCTCGATGATGAGGGTGACCTGGGGGGTCGTGTAGGTGGGGAAACGGTGCCCGGCGCCGACGTTCGTGATGGTCAGCTCGACGAGCAGGGGCTCCAGGAGGCCCTCGCCGGGGTTCACGAGCTTGGTCGTCGCCGTGAACGCCGCCCGCGCCATCTCCGGGTCGTGGATGCCCTTGAAGGTGTGGCGGCCCTCAGGCATGTGGCAGGACTGGCAGGTCACGCCCTCGGCGGCGAAGCGGGTGCGGCGCCACTCGTCCCAGGTCTCTTGTAAGAGCTTGCCCTCCAAGGACTTCTGGCCGTCCTTGAAGTCGTGGCAGCTCTCACACATCTGGGCTCTCTTAAACTCGGCCTTGGCCTCGTAGCCGCCGTGGGGGCCCTCGGGGTTCGGGGCGACGTCCTTCGGCGGACCAAAGCGTGTGTGCTGGCGGATGTGGCAGCTCGCGCAGCCCACGGCGGAGGCCGCGAGGCCCTCCTGGTGGTTGGGGTTCGCGGCGCCGTCCTCCAGCACGGCCTGCTGCTCATCCAGCGGCGCGTGGCAGGAGAGGCACTGGCGCTTGAGGCCGGGCTTGTCGGCCCAGTCGATGAGCTGGCCGGTGACGCCGGGGCCCATGGCGCCCGCGTGCCAGCTCGTCTTCCAGTCGGCGAGCTGCTGGGGGTGGCAGGCCCCGCAGGACTCCGGGTCGAGGGAGGCCTCCAGGGGGCTCCAGCCCTCAGGCGCGGGGCCTTGGGGCGGCAGGGGGAGCTGCTTGAAGTGCTCGACGATCCAGGGCGCGCGCTCTTCAGGGGCCGTCTCGGCGATCTTCACGAGCGCCGCGGCGTGGGTCTTCGGCTGCTCAAAGGGCGCTGGCAAGAGCCGGTCCTTCGCGCGGTCCCACACCAAGAGGCCGCCCATGCCGAGGAGCAAGGCCCAGAGTACACCGTTGAGGATCCGTTCCATGCCGCACCATTAACGTGGGGAGCGACAGGCCGCGCGAGGCGGTGGCGGGCCGGAGTCCCCGGGGCGGAGCGCCACGTTTTGGCACCCCAGAGTAAACGCGCCCCCGATCGGAGACCGATCGAGGGCGACGCTTGGGCTGATCCGAAGGATCAGGCGCCGCAGGCGTTGCAGGCGTTGCAGGCGTTGCAGGCGTTCTCGGCGTTCTCAGCGTTCTCGGCGTTCTCAGCCTCCTTGTCGCCACAAGCGGTGAAGGAGAGACCAGCGATGACGGTCAGGGCGATGAGCTTGGTGTTCATGGTAGCGTCCTCTCGAACTCTTGCGGTGAAGACCCGAGCCCATGACAGCATGAGGTTCGGGTTGGCGGCCTTCTGATAAGAAGCCGTCGCGGCATGATTACAAGGGCTAGACTGACTTGTCAACACTCGCCTTGCGCGAGGAGGTCAGGATGACGCTCCGGAGATCAAAATGAGCGCCTTGGATGTCGGTCTGTGGATCACGAGCGCTGGGCTCGCGCTGTACGCGGGCTGGCTTACGCTGCCGAGCGCCGTGGCCCTGGACTGGGAGCGGCTGTTTAAGATCACGTTGATTACACAGCTTCGAGGCGAGGTTCAGGCGGCGGGCGGCGACGACGCGGCTTGGCTCTCCGCCGGGCGCCGCCACGTCTACTTCAACCCCGCCGCCCGCGCCCTCGCCGCGCGCCTTGAGGATCCCGCGTCGAGCCCGATCGTGGCCCCGGCGCTGCCCAACGAGCGCGCGCTGGTCGAGGAGCTGATCCAGGCCAAGTCTCCGGACGATCGTGTCGGGGTGATCTTTGGGCGCGGGGCCGATGAGGCCCTCTATGAGGATCCCATGTCGCTCGGCCCCGACTGGGATCTGACCGGGATGCTCGGCGTCGGCGCCGATTGGGACGCCTTGGCGGCCTGGGGGGAGCCCGTGCTCGCCGCGCTGCGCAGGCGCAACGCGCTCACGCGCTGGGTGGTCGTCGGCCCGGCGGGGGACAGCCTCTCCGATGGGCTCGCCGCCGAGCTCAGCGAGGCCCTCGGCCCTGGGCGCGCCCACCGCCTCGATCCCCTCGCCATCGACCCCCTCTGCGAGGCCTTGGCGCCGCTCCTCGTCGACCCCGCCGACCGCCTCATCTTCATCGGCGTCGGTGAGGGGGCCGCGCGGGTGGTCGCCGCCCTGAGCGCCGATCCGAGCCTGCGTGACCGGGCCCGGGCCGTCGTGTCGGTCGCGGGGGCCTTGGGCGGTGAGGTCGCCGCGCGCCTACCGGCCCTGTTCACCCATGAGGGCATGGACACCGAGCTCGCCCGGCTCACGCCTTGGTGGCACCTCGCGTTCTTGACCCCCGGGGTGAGCCCGCCGGGGGATCACGACCAGCCCCTCGCCGAGACGCGCTGGCCCACGCCCCCCACGCCGCCCAGCGGCCGCCTGGCCCTGGAGGTCGTGGACCTCGGCGTGCTACCCGGCCCCCGCGCCGAGTACCCGCCGCGCCTGCTCGCCCGGGGCCTGCTCGTGAGCCTCACGGCGCGGCTGGTGCTCATGGGGTGACGGCCCCGAACGGACAGGGTAGGGATTTGCCGCCCGAACAGGGCCCCCACACCAGGAGAGGCGCGTATGCACCCGTTTCACCGCACCGAGCTCCTCGTCGGCCGCAAGGGCTGGGCCCGGCTTCAGCGCGCCAGCGTGCTCATCGTCGGCCTCGGGGGCGTCGGCTCCTACGCCGCTGAGGCCATCTCCCGCGCCGGGGTGGGCCGCATCGGCCTCGTCGACTTCGACGACGTCTGCATCACGAACCTCAACCGCCAGCTCCACGCCTTCCGGCGCACCGTCGGCCTGCCGAAGTCGGGGCTCATGGCCGAGCGCTGCCGCCTGATCAACCCGAAGGCGGAGATCATCGACCACGCCAAGTTCTTCTCCGCGGAGACCTCGGAGGAGCTGCTCTCGCCGGGCTGGGACTGGGTGATCGACTGCATCGACAACGTCACCGCGAAGCTGCACCTCCTGGAGACCGTGAGCCGCCGGGGCCTGCCCGTCGTCGCCGCCATGGGCGCCGGGAGCAAGCTCGACCCCACCCGGGTGCAGCTCTCCGAGCTCGCGCACACCCGCGTCGATCCCCTCGCCAAGGTGATCCGCAAGGAGCTGCGCCGCCGCGACGTCGACATCCGGAACATCCTCGCCGTCTGGTCCGACGAGCCCCCGGTGGTGCTCGACCAAGACGTCGCCGACGCCTTCCACTGCGTCTGCCCCAGCGGTGACAACGGCATGCACTCCTGCGACGACCGCAACGTCGTGCAAGGCACGGTGAGCTTCATGCCGAGCCTCTTCGGGCTCATGGCCTCAGGCGCCGTGGTCAACGGCATCATCCAGCGGCCCCTGCGCGGGGTGGACCTCGGGCGGCGCATGTTCGGCGAGGCCGAGGCCGCGGAGCCCCGCGCCGCCGTCCCCGCTGACGCGGCCTTGGCCAAGTGAGCCCCCGCGCGCCCCGGTCCTTGTGGTCCCTCGACCCCGAGGTCTGCTTCTTGAACCATGGCTCCTTCGGCGCGACCCCGAAGGAGGTCATGGCCGCGCAGCGCGGGTTTCAGGACCAGCTTGAGGCCGAGCCCGTGCGCTTTTTTGTGCGGGAGCTGCCTGGGCTCGTGCGCGGCGCCGCGGCGGAGATCGCGGCCTTCCTCGGCGCCGACGCCGAGGGCCTCGTGTTCGTTGACAACGCGACGACGGGGGTGAACGCCGTGCTCGGCTCGGTGCGCCTGCCCCGAGACGCCGTCGTGCTCTGCCTCTCCCACGTCTACAACGCCGTCGCCCAGAGCCTGCACCACCACGGCGTCCGGGGCGGCTGGCGGGTCGTGCACGTCAGCCTGCCGCGGCCCCCGCTCACCGAGGAGGGTGTGCTCGCCGCCTTCGACGCCGCCTTGGTCCGGCACCGGCCGAGCCTCGTCGTCGTGGACCACATCGTCTCCGCCGCCGGGGTGGTGCTGCCCATCGAGGGCCTGGTGGCCCGGGCGAAGGCCGCGGGCGCCCGGGTGCTCGTCGACGCCGCGCACAGCCCTGGCCAGGTCCCCCTCGACGTGCGTGCGCTGGGCGCGGACTGGGTCGTCGGCAACCTGCACAAGTGGCTGTTCGCCCCCAAAGGCGCCGCGGTCCTCGCCGTCGCCCCGGACCAGCGCGCCGAGCTGCACCCCACGGTGATCAGCCACGGCTACCGCCAGGGGCTCGCCGCGGAGTTTGACTTCACCGGCACCCGGGATGTGAGCGCCTGGCTGGCCGCCCCGGCGGGGCTCCGCTTCTGGCGGGCGCTCGGCGGCGAGGCGCACATGGCGGCGAACCAGGCCCAGGCGCGCCGGGCGCGTCGTCGCCTCGTCGAGGCCGTGACGGGCTCGGTCCCGGCCTGTGAGGAGGCCATGGTCGGCTCGATGGCGGCGATCGTGCTGCCGCCGCGCTTCGGCGCGCCGTCGATGGCCCAGGCCCTCAAGCTCCACGATCGGCTCTTTGATGAGCACGGCGTCGAGGTGCCCGTGAGCTTCCTCGACGGGGCGCTCTGGCTGCGCATCTCGGCCCAGGCCTACGTCGCCGACGACGACATCGAGCGGCTGATCCACGCCTTGGACCAGATTGCCCAATAAACACGTTCAATGAACGTGTTCAACGATCAGTAGCAGAGCGTCTCACACTCGGCGTAGGCGCGCTGGCAGATCTCGCCGGTCGTCGCTTTGGAGCGGCTCGTCCAGGCCATCCCGCCGAGATCTAGGCTCCACACGTCGTTGGTGATGCCGCAGTCGGTCTTGCCGCCGAAGGTCCACAGGCGGCCCTCGTCGTCCAGAGCGCTCACCATGGCGTTCCGGCGCTCTGGCGCGTCGAGGTCAGGGGTCACGAAGTCGGAGGGGAAGTCGCAGAAGCCGTTCGCGCTGCTGTTGAGCGTGTCGCCCATGGTCACCGAGGTCCAGGCCCCGGCGCCGAGGTCGAAGGTCCAGAGCTCGTTCGTGTTGCCCAGGCGGCCGTCGTCGTGGCCAGCCCAGAGGAGCACCTGGCCGTCGAGGCCGTGCAGGCCCGCCCAGATGCGCGCCGCCGGGGCGTCGTCCTCGCCGCCGTCGCTCAGCTCGGTCCAGGTCAAGGTGTCGAGGTCCAGGGCCCAGAGGTCGCCGAAGAAGGGGCCGGTGAAGGCGCGCTCGTCGCCGCCGCCGTAGACGTAGAGCGTGGACTCGTCCGGGGAGACCGCCGCGGCGTGGAAGAGGCGCTCGCCGGGGCCGGCGTCGGCCTGCAGCTCGGTCCAGGTGCCCGCGCTGAGGTCAAAGGACCAGAGGTCGGAGAGAGGGTTGAAGCTCGCGCCGTCGGTGGAGCTGTTGCCGCCGTAGAGGAAGAGCTGGCCCCGGGCGGCGACCATGACGTGGTTCGTGCGTTTGCCGGGGCCGGACTCGGCGAGCAAGGTCCAGGTGTCCGTGGCGTAGTCGAGCGCCCAGAGGTCGTCGTAGAGGGTGTAGGCGCCGCTGGTGCCGTCGCGGAAGCGGCCGCCGTGGGCGTAGAGGTGGGTGGCGTCCCCGGCGACGGCCCCGCGGCCCCGGGCGCTGGGGCCCTCGGCGACGATGGGCGCGAAGTTGTCGCAGTCGGGGTGGAAGGCCCAGACCTCGGCGACAAACTCGGTCTGGGAGCGGCAGTCTACGGGCACGCCCTGGTCGCCGCCGAACATCACGAGGCGGTCGTTGATGGGATCCCAGGCCCCGCCGACCTCTCCTCGGGCGCTGGGCAAGGTGAGGGGCCGCGTCGAGCAGTCCACCTCGACGGCGGCGCTGTCGTCGCCAGGGGCGTCCTTGCAGCCCGTGGCGGCGGTGAGGCCGGTGATGAGGGCCAGGGCGGTCGGGGCGTGGCGCATGTGGCTCTACTCCAGCGTCGGATCGAAGAGGGTGGCGGTGAGCGTGGCGGTGAGGGAGGCGCCCGCGGCGTCGGTCACCTCGGCGTGCACCTCGGCGGTCGCGCCGTCGAGTTCCTCGGGGCTCAGCTCCCAGACGAGCAGCGTGCCCCAGGTCTGGAGCTCCCCGGCGCCGCCGTTGCACCGCGCCTCCAGGTAGGGGAAGGCCTCGGCGGCGAGCACGCCGTCGATCGTCCCGGTGAGGTGCGCGGTCCAGAGGTCCGAGGCGTCGGCGTAGGTCGCCGCGAGGCCGATGAGGGTGTGTACGCCACCTTGAGGCCCGTGGATGACCTCAAGCGTCGCGCCAGCGTCGGGGAGGGCCTCATACGCCAGCTCTCCCGTGCCCAAACGGAGGGTCGGCGACTCCCCAGGCAGGCAGGGGTCGCCCGGCGGCTCAGCCTCGGTGCAGCCGAAGCACAGCCCCGAGAGGAGCAGCGTGAGGGGGGTCCGCATCCCGGTCTCTCCTGCGCGGCGGGGGTCAACCTTGACCTAAGCCCGCGCCTTCGTCAAACTCTCCCTTCATGAAGAACGGCGCAGAGCAGGTGGTGGCCTCATGATCGAGCTGAGCCCGGAGGAGCGCTGGATCCGTGAGGCGACCTTCTTGGCGCGCCTCGACCCCACGGAGCAAGACCGCGTCTTGGCGTTGGCGCGCCGCGAGCAGCACGCCGCGCGTACCCCTCTGCTCAACGGCAGGAGCCTCGTGCTGCTCTTGCGCGGTGAGGTCGAGGTGGAGGACACCATGCGCCTCAACCCCCGTCGCGGCACCGCCGGGCGCGTGTTTGGGGCCGGGGCCGTCTCGCGGGATCGCGAGCCCCGGGTCGTGGCGATCACCTCCGTCGAGCTGATGCGGGTGGACGTGGACGAGCTCATGGCGCTGCAGGACGCCTGGCAGATCCGCGATCTCATCGGATCTTTGGCCGATCTGGAGCACCAGCTCGATGTCTTCGACGAGCTGCTCCGCCAAGAGCCGAGCCTGCGCGCCTTGCCCGCCGCCTGGCGTGAGCAGCTCCTCCAGTGTGGGCATGTCCGGGACTGCCTCCCCGGAGAGGTGCTCCTGGAGGCGGGGCGCCGCAACAAGTCCCTCATCATCATGCTCCGGGGCACCGCGCGGCTCTCCCACAGCGTCGCCTCGGCCCGCGCCGTGCCCAACAGCCGCCTCGGCCAGCTCATCCCCGCGGGCACGCTCCTGGGCGCCCAGAGCTTTGAGGACGAGCAGCCGCCGGTCCAGCCCTACCTCATCGAGGCCGCCACTTCAGGCCGGGTGCTCGTGCTGCCGTGGGTGGCCGTCGCGCACCTGCACGTGCGCCTCCGGGCGACGACGGCCGCCGCCGTGCCGGTGCCGCAGGACGGCAAACGTGGGCGCGCCCACCTCATCCACACGACGGTGCCGAGCCTCGGCGCGACGGCGCTCTCCCTGGGCACGGCGATCGCGCTGAACGAGCGTGGGTCGAGCGTCGCCGTGCTCGACCTCGACGGGGACCGCACGGCCCTGCGCCTGCGCGCGCCCATCGCGGAGGGCTGGTATGGCGGGATCCGCGCCCGCAGCGCCGATCTCCCCGGGGCCTTGCCGACGATCTACTGGCCCGTGGAGCGGGGCGGCGCGGCGGGCCTCTGCACCGAGCTGCAGCGCCAGCACGAGCACGTCCTGGTGACCGTCTCCCAGGTCTCCGTGCCCGACCAGGCCTTGCTCGACCGCATCCTCACCGTGGTGCACCTCTACGAGCAAGGCGACTCCCGCATCTCGGTGACCCTCGCCCAGCACCAGCGCCTCATCCACGCCTTACGCCAGCCCGCCGGGGGCATCCCCGCGGAGCGCACCGTGCCCGGCCGACGCCCCCAAGGCCCGGACTCCCACGAGGCCCTGGAGCAGTCGGTGCGGGTGCCCTTCGACAAGTCCGTCGAGGAGGTCTACAACGGCAGCCGCATCGTGCGCCAGCTCGGCATGGACGAGACGCCCTTTGGCCGGGCGTGTAACCGCCTCGCCCGGATGCTCACCGGCAAAGCCGTCGGCCTCGCCTTGGGCGGCGGCGGCGCCTGGGGCTTCGCGCACCTCGGCCTCCTGCGCGCCCTGCACGAGAGCGAGATCCCCATCGACTACATCTCGGGCACGAGCTTCGGCGCCGTGGTCGGCGCGGCCTGGGTGGCCTCAGGGCCCTCGGGCCTCGACCGGCTGGAGGCGGCGAGCCGCGCGCTCTTGCCGATGGCGCTCGGCTGCACGGTCTCGACGGTGCCCATCGGGCTCCTGATCGACCAGCTCTTTGGGCCCCGGCACCAGCTCTCGACGGAGATCCCGCTCCTCGCCGTGGCTTCAGACGTGCGCACGGCGTCGTCCTTTGTGCTCCCCGCGGGCACCCTCGCCGACGCGGTCCGCGCGAGCTCGGGCTTCCCGGGGATCTTCTCCAGCTTTGAGTACGCCGGGCGCCGCCTGGTGGACGGCGGCGTGTCGGCGAACGTGCCCGCCGAGGTCGTGCACACCGCCGGGGCCGACTTCATCCTCGCCTCCAACGTCATCCCCCGGGTGATCGAGGAGGGCGCTTCGGTCATTGAGCTGCCCGGCCTGCGCCGGGTGAGCGACCTCGTGCGCTCGATGCTCGCCTTGATGCACCGCTCCAGCGCCCGGGACGCGGCCTTGGCCGACCACGTCTTCAACGCCCGGGTAGGGCGCTCGGCGCCGCATGAGTTCTGGCTGGGCCCGAAGATCGCCGAGGCGGCCTATGAGCAGGCGCTGAGCGAGCTGCCCGCGATCCGCGCGGCGTATGAGGCGGATCTCTCGACGCACCTCTTGGAGTGAATGATCCACAAGCGCCGGGCGTAGAGCGGGCCAGGGTGGTGATTCGCCCGCGGAGGACCCCATGACGCGCTCTCTCCCTGCTCTTGTCTCCCTTCTCCTCTTCGCCAGCGCCTGCCACAAAGGGCAGATTGAGATTGGTGAAGACACTGGCTGGTCTGAGGTCTTGCGCCTCGACGCGCCGACCCCGTCCTACGGCAGCGACGCGGGCGGCACGGTCGTCACCCTGACCGGCGGGGAGTTCAGCGAGGGCGCGCGGGTGTTCTTCGGCGACGCCGAGGCCCAGGTGCAGAGCTTCTCGGCGACGGAGCTCGTCGTCGTGGCGCCCGCGGGCGCTGAAGGCAATGTCGATGTGCGGGTGGACTCCGGGGAGTCCGTCGTCGTCTCCGACGGCGCCTTCCGGTACCTGCCCGACGGCAGCGGCCAGGCCGGGGCCTTGGGCGCCATCGAGTGGTACGAGCTGCTCGGCGGCTACTGGGAGGAGGGCTCGGCCTCTTGGGGCTCGGCCTGGTGGGGGCTCATCCAGCCCAAAGAGATCCGCTACGCCGACGTGTTCGGCGGCGTCGCCGACGCCTGCGTGAGCGGGCCGGGCTTCCCCGACGTGCGCCTGATGGAGCTCGGCGCCAACCAGACCACCCTCTCCGGCGCGGGCGGCTCCCTGAGCTTCACCTTAGCGAGCGACGGCTTCTTTGAGGCGAGCCCCCGGGCGTCGTCCCTGAGCACCCAAGGCGGCTGGCGCCTTGAGCCCGTGGCCAACGGCCCGCTCCAGGGCATGAGCGTCGAGGATCTCGCCCGCACCCCGGCGGCGCTGACCCTCAAGTCGCCCAAGCTCGATGACGCCGAGGCCATCACCCTCGCCCCGGATGAGCTCAAGCTCAAGTGGGAGGGCGGCGAAGGGGACGAGGTGCTCGTCATGGTGCGGCGCGCCGACGCCGACTACAACGAGCTCGAGACCGTCGGCTGCGTGGCGACGAACGACGGCAGCTTCACCCTGCCCCAGAGCGCCTGGCAGGCGCCTTGGGGCGAAGGGGAGTGGCTGTTCATCTACGTCGGCGCCATGGCCGAGGGTGAGGCGATCCTGCCGCACAACAACAGCGAGAGCCGCGTCGTCGGCCTGCGCTGGGTGGTCGGCGCGGCGCTCACCCCCGAGGGCTGAGCCCTAGGCGGCTCAGGTCTCGCCGCCGGTCTGGGCCCAGGCGAAGAAGCCCTCGGGGTCTTCAGCGACGCGGCGGAGCAAGGCCGGGGGCACCACCCCGGCGCGCAGGAGCACCCGGGCCTCGTCGAGGCCCCAGGCCTGGGCGAGGCGGGAGGCGGCGTCTGCGTGCAGGGGACGCTCCCCACGCTCCACCCGGCAGAGGGCCGAGGCGGAGAGGCCGATGGCCTCGGCGAGCTCACGCTGGCTCACGCCGCGCTCGACGCGCTGGAGGCGGATCCACTCGCCGAGGGGCAGCTCGCGGCGCCGGGCGATGGGGCTCGGCGGCGGCGGGGAGGCCGAGGGCCAGGTGATCTGGGCGTAGGCCGAGTGGTTGTGGATGGACTCGATGTTCTCCGCGCTCACCCGCAGCCAGCGCACGCCCTCGCGGTCGCGCAGGGCGATGACCACGTTTCGCACAAGATCCTCGACGAAGCGCGGGTTCTCGTACGCCTTCTCCGTGACGTACTTCTCGTCCTCCCGCTTGAGCAAGGCGTAGAGCGGGGACGAGGCGCAGGACTCGACGGCCTCGACGATGTCTTCGATCCACAACATGCCGTCGAAGCGGGCCTCGACGGTGATGAGCCCGCGCTGGTTGTGGGCGCCGTACTGGCTCACGGCCTTGGAGCAGGGGCAGAGCGTCTTCACCGGCACGGTCACCTTGAGGGTGAACTCCAAGGCCGGGCCGCGCAGCGCGGCGTGAAAGGCGCAGAGGTACTCCATGAGCGAGGTCGCGCCGCTCACCGGGGCGTGGCGCTCCATGAAGTAGGGGAAGGCCACGTCGATGAAGGCGTCGTCGGCGTTCAGGCGGCGCTGCACCTCGGCCAAGATCAGCGGCACCGTGCCCAGCGAGAGCTCGCCGCGGTGCTCGTTGAGGATCTCCACGAAGCGGCTCATGTGGGTGCCCTTAAAGCGCTGGGGCAGGCCGACGGTGAGGCCAATCTTGGCGACGGTGTGCTGGAGCTTCCGCGCCCGATCCCAGACCGAGATGGGGTAGGACAGGCCCACGATGCCCACCTGGTCGATGTCGAGGGCCCGGTCGTCGGGCTCGTTGGCGTGGTCAGGCAGGGCGTGGCGCTGGGCCTCGGGGGTGTTCATGGGCGCTCCGTTGCTTTCGTTGGCAATGCGACGTTTCTAACGCGGCAACACGACCTGTCCAGGGGGGAGGTGCGTCACCGGAGGGGTTGGGTTAGTTCGCAGGGCGTACCGGAGCGCCCCATGCTGTTCGAACGGGTCAACGTGGAGGCCCTCGCCTACACGTTGCCCCCCCAGGTCATGACGACCGCGGCGATCGAGGCCGCGCTCTCGCCGCTCTACCAGCGCCTGGGCATCCGTCCGGGCTGGCTGGAGGCGATCACCGGCATTCAGGAGCGCCGCTTCTGGGAGCCGGGCGTGGCGCCCTCCGACGCCGCCACCTTGGCCGCCCGGTCCGCCTTGGAGGAGGCGAAGATCGCCGCCTCGGACGTGGACGTGCTGGTCTCGTCGTCGGTCTGCCGCGACTTCTTAGAGCCCTCGGTGGCCTGCCTCGTGCACGGCAACCTCCGGCTCAAGAGCGCCTGCCTCAACTTTGACGTCGGCAACGCCTGCCTCGGCTTCATGAGCGCGATGTCTGTGGTCGGGAACCTCATCGAGCAGGGCGTCTGTAAGGTCGGCGTGGTCGTGGCGGGGGAGGGCAGCCGCCTGGTCACCGAGTCCACCTTGGAGCGCCTCCGCCGCCCCGAGGCCAACGCCTCCACCTACCGCGACAACCTCGCGACCTTGACCTTGGGCTCGGCGGCCGTGGCGATGGTGCTCCGCCGCGCCGAGCACAGCCGCACCGGGCACCGCCTGCGCGGCGGCGTGTTCCAGGCGGCCACGGAGCACAACCGCCTCTGCCTGGGCACCGAGACGGGCATGGTCACCGACCCCCCGAAGCTGCTCTCCGAGGGCGTGGCCTTGGCCCGGCGCACCTGGGACCAGAGCCGGGTGGAGCTCGGCTGGGACCACCCACAGATCGCCGAGTACGCCTTACACCAGGTCGGCAAGGCGAACCACGAGGCCCTGATCAAGAACCTCGGCCTGCCCGACGCCCGCGCGCTGCGGGTGTACACCGGGCTCGGGAACGTCGGCGCGGCGGGGGTGCCGATCACCCTCGCCTTGGCCGTCGAGCAAGGCCGCCTGCGCGCTGGCCAGACCGCCGCGCTGATGGGCATCGGCAGCGGACTCAACGTCGCGATGATGAGGGTGGACTGGTGAGCAACTCCCCTGTAGTGCTGAGCGCGGAGGCCGCGGCCCTCTACCCCTGGACCGGCGGTCGCCTCGACGTAGACGGCGGCCGGATGCATTACCTCGACGAGGGGCCCCAGCGCGCCCCGGCGATCTTGGCGGTGCACGGCAACCCCACCTGGTCGTTTTATTGGCGGGCGCTCATCCCGGCCTTCTCCCAGACCTCCCGGGTGGTCATCCCCGACCACATCGGCTGCGGGCTCTCGGACAAGCCCCAGGGCTGGAGCTACCGCCTCGCCGACCACATCGGCAACGTGCAGCGGCTCATCCAGGCCCTCGACCTGCAGGACATCACCCTCATCGTTCACGACTGGGGCGGGCCCATCGGCCTCGGCGCGGCCCTGCGGGAGCTCCCGCGCATCAAGCGGGTGGTGATCACGAACACCGGGGCCTTCCCGTCGCCCCACATCCCGCCGTCCATCGCGGCCTGCCGGGTGCCGCTCCTCGGCGACGTCATGGTGCGCGGGTTCAACGGCTTCGTGTGGGCGGCGACCTGGCGCACGACGGAGCGACCGCTCTCCGCGGCGGTCAAGGCGGGGCTCACCGCGCCCTACGCCTCTTGGGATGATCGGGTGGCGATTCACCGCTTCGTCCAGGACATCCCGATGTCGCCGGATCACCCGAGCTACAAGACCCTGCAGGAGGTCGAGGCGGGGCTCAGCCGCCTGGAGGGCCTGCCGACGCGGCTCTTGTGGGGCGACCGCGACTGGTGCTTCTCGCCGATCTTCCGGCAGGAGTTTGAGCGGCGGATGCCCTGGGCGCGCTCGACGGCCTGGGACGACGTGGGCCACTACGTCATGGAGGACGCGCCGGAGCGGGTGGTGAGCGCCGTGCGTGAGCTTCTGGAGGGCGCGTGATCGCTGCGGGTCAGCATAACTTCGCGGCGATGCTTGCCGGGCACGCCGCGACCCGCCCCGACGCCGTCGCCTTGTCGATGGCCGGGGACTACCACCCTGAAGACGGCCACCGCCTCTGGGACACGCTCAGCTTCAAGGCCCTGCACGAGCGCAGCGACGCTTTGGCCTGGGGCCTGCAAGAGCGCCTGGGCGTCACCCGGGGCGAGCGCGTCTCGATGCTCGTCACGCCGAGCTTCGAGTTCTTTGTGGTCGGCATGGCGCTCTACAAGCTCGGCGCCGTGCCCGTGCTCATCGACCCCGGCATGGGCCGGGACGGCTTCTTGCGCTGTGTCGCGGCGAACCAGCCCACGACCCTCATCGCGATCCCGGCGGGGCAGGCGCTCTCCCGGGTGTTCTCGTCGAGCTTTGGGAGCGTGAAGCGCCGCATGACCGTCGGCGGCGGCTCCTGGCTCTTCGGGGGCCTGTCGTACCAAGACTGCCTGATGCCCGAGCGTGGGCCGTTCCCCATGGCCGACGTGCGCCCGGAGACCGAGGCGTCGATCCTCTTCACCTCGGGCTCGACGGGGCCCGCGAAGGGGGTGGTCTACACGCACGGCATGTTCAACACCCAGGCGCGGCTCATCGGTCGGATGATGGGCATTCAGGCCGGAGAGTCGGACGTCCCGTGCTTTTTGCCCTTCGCGATGTTCTCGGTGAGCCTCGGCATGACCGTGACCTTGCCCGAGATCAACTTCTCTAAGCCCGCGACGGCGAAGGCGAAGGCGGTCTTGGCGGCGCTGCACCACGCCAAGGCCGAGCAGCTCG
Source organism: Myxococcota bacterium (assembly GCA_023150845.1). GTDB lineage: Bacteria > Myxococcota_A > UBA796 > UBA796 > CAJQPC01 > JADKFE01. The sequence goes on from JAKLKD010000067.1 coordinate 19,703, forward strand.
TCGGCAGCCCGGCGGTGATGACCCGGCTCATCGAGCACGGCGAGGAGCGCGGCGGCCTGCGGCTCCCTCACCTCAAGCGGGTCTTGACCTTCGGGGCGCCGATCTCCCCGGCGATTCATGAGGCGTTTCGGCGTCTTGTGGGCGAGCACATCGAGATCTTCACGCCTTATGGCGCGACGGAGGCCCTGCCGCTCTCGGTGATCGCGAGCCGGGAGATCCTCGCCGGGGCGGGCGCCAAGACCGCGGCGGGGGCGGGCACCTGCGTCGGGCGGCCCATCGACGAGGTCGCCGTGCGGGTGATCCCCATCAGCGACGGCCCGGTGGACGCCGTCGTGTCTGTGCCCCAAGGGGAGATCGGCGAGATCACCGTGCGCGGCCCGATGGTGAGCCCGGAGTACAAGGAGCTGCCCCAAGAGAACGCCGTGGCCAAGGTGGACGACGCCGAGGGCCGCTGGCACCGCATGGGGGACGTGGGCTACCTCGACGAGTCCGGGCGGCTGTGGTTCTGCGGGCGCAAGTCCCACCGCGTGCGGCTCAAGGACGGCGGCACGATCTTCCCCGATCGTCTGGAGGGCCTGTTCAACACCCACCCGGACGTGGCCCGCACCGCGGTCGTCGGCGTCGCCGGGGAGCCCGTGCTCATCGTCGAGCCCAAGGCGACCCCCAAACTTCGCCGGGATGAGCTCGCCCGGGCCCTGCTGACCTTGGCCCAGACCAACGACGAGGCCCGGCGCGTGACGCGGGTGCTGTTCTACGACAACTTCCCCGTGGATCGGCGCCACAACGCGAAGATCGACCGCCCGGCCCTCGCGGCCTGGGCGGCTCGGGCTCGCTGAACGAAGGAGCTGACCATGCGCGCGCTCATCACCGGAGCCGGGGGCTTCTTGGGCGAGGCCATCGCGCGGCGCCTGCGCGCCCGGGGCGACGAGGTGCGCTCCGTCGCCCGGAGCCGCCACCCCGCCTTAGACGCCTTGGGCGTGGAGCAGGTCCAGCACGACCTCAGCCAGGGGGAGGGCCTCGCCGCGGCGTTTGAGGGCGTCGATGTGGTGTTCCACGTCGCGGCCCTCGCCGGGATGTGGGGCCCCCGGGAGCGTTACGTCGCGGTGAACGTCACCGGCACGGAGAACGTCGTCGCGGCCTGCCGGGCGGCGGGGGTGCCGCGGCTCGTCTACACGGGCTCGCCCTCGGTAAGCTTCCGGGGCCAGGACGAGGAGGGCGTAGACGAGTCCGTCGGGTACGCCGAGGAGTTCTTGTTCTACTACTCCGAGACCAAGGCCATCGCCGAGCGCCTCGCCTTGGCCGCCAACAGCCCCACCCTCGCGGTGACCGCCCTGCGGCCTCACCTCATCTACGGCCCCGACGACCCGCACCTCTTGCCGCGGCTCATCCAGCGGCACCGGGCCGGGCGGCTCAGGATCCTTGGCGACGGCGAGAACCGCGTGGCCTTGACCTACGTCGACAACGCCGCCGCCGCACATGTCTCCGCTGGAGACATTCTGAGCTTCGGGCACCCCAGCGCCGGGCGGCCCTACTTCATCAGCGACCTGGAGCCCGTTCGGGTCTGGGACTGGCTCAACGGGGTCTTCGCCGCGCTGGAGCTCCCCCCGGTCACCCGGCGCGTGCCCAAGGGCCTCGCGATGACGGGGGCGATGATCATCGAGGGGATCTGGCGCGGGCTGTCTCTGTCCGGGGAGCCCCCGATCACCCGCTTCACCGTGGCTCAGATCTCCAGCTCCCACTGGTATGACCTCAGCGCGGCCCGCGGAGATCTCGGCTACGACCCACCCGTCGGCCCTGAGGAGGCCCTGCGGCGCACCGTGGAGGGGCTACGTCGCCGTATCGCCGCTGGAACCCTCTGATCGGCGCGCCGCGGCGACGCGGCGGGCGCTCAAGATAGGCAAGTACCGTCATTAATCGCGGGGGCGTCAAGTTGGGCAATGCGCCGCCTAATTCGTTCACGATTCGGCGGCAAGCCAGAATTCGACCGCGACCACCCCCTCCCAAGGGCCGCACACCCTGTTACGATTCGATAAAATCACGCGACCGCCTCATCCTCGGGGCGGTCAGCTGTACTTCTTGGCCGTTAAGTGTCAGTGATCGAGCGTCGCACCTGTCGCGGCCGCACCCCCCGGTGAATGGATGTCCTCCGCAGCTCTCCCCGCTCTCGGCGCCTGGTCCCCAGGCGACGCTCCCCCGGTTTTTGCCGCTGACGGCCTCGTCGCCGCGGTCCAGCGTGTGCGGGAGCCCATCGTCGTCGTGCAGGATCCCACCACGGGCGGCGTCGGGGTCGGCTTCGGCGGGTCCGTCGGCGCGGGGGCCTATCGGCTGCTCGCCTCCTTGCCGCCGCTCTACCCGGAGTGGCTCGGGGACCGCTCGTTCACCGAGGTCCACCGCACCCGCTTCCCTTACATCTCCGGCGCGATGGCCAACGGCATCGCCACCACCGACCTCGTCATCGCCATGGCCAAGGTCGGCATGTTGGGCTTCTTCGGCGCCGCGGGGCTCCCGCTGGAGCGCGTGAACGAGGCCCTGGACCGCATCATCGGCGCCTTGGGTCAGGACGGCGCGTCTTGGGGCACGAACCTCATCCACTCGCCCAACGAGCCCGATCTGGAGGAGGCCGTCGTCGACCTCTACCTCCGTCGTGGGGTGCGGAGGGTGTCGGCGGCGGCCTACATGGGGCTCACGCCGTTCATCGTGCGTTACGCCCTCACCGGGCTGAGCCAAGACAGCGCCGGGCGTATCCACCGCAAGAACTACGTCTTCGCCAAGATCTCCCGGCCCGAGACGGCGGGGCGGTTCATGGCCCCGGCCCCGGCGGAGATCGTCGAGAAGCTGCTCGCCAAGGGCCAGATCACCGCGGAGGAGGCCCGGCTCTCCCGGCTGGTGCCCATCGCGGAAGACGTCACCGTCGAGTCCGACTCCGGCGGCCACACCGACAACCAGCCCTTGGGCGCCTTGTTCCCGGTGATCGCGGCCCTGCGTGACCGCCTGAGCGCCGAGCACGGCTACACCCGGCCGATCCGCGTCGGCGCCGCGGGGGGCCTCGGCACGCCGAGCAGCGTCGCCGCCGCCTTCGCCTTGGGCGCGGCTTATGTGCTGACGGGCTCGGTGAACCAGGCGTCCATCGAGGCCGGGCTCTCCCCCGAGGGCAAGCGCCTGCTCACCCAGGCCGCCTTGGGCGACGTCGTGATGGCCCCCGCCGCCGACATGTTTGAGCTGGGCGTGAAGGTGCAGGTGCTCCGCCGCGGGACGATGTTCGGCGTGCGCGCCCACAAGCTCTACGAGCTCTACTCCACCTACGACAGCCTGGACAGCATCCCCGCCGCCGAGCGCACGAAGCTCGAGCAGCAGATCCTGCTCAAGCCCGCCGCCCAGGTGTGGGACGAGACCAAGGCCTACTTCATGAAGCGGGAGCCCAAAGAGGTCACCCGGGCCGAGCGCGACCCCAAACATAAGATGGCGCTCGTGTTCCGCTGGTACCTCGGGCAGTCCTCACGCTGGGCCATCGCCGGGGCGGGTGACCGCCGCATGGACTACCAGATCTGGTGTGGTCCCGCGATGGGCGCCTTCAACGACTGGGCGCGCGGCTCGTTCCTGGAGCCTCTGGAGGGCCGCAGCGCCGCCCAGATCGCGCTCAACCTGCTGGAGGGCGCCGCGGTCATCACCCGCGCTCACCAGCTCCGCAGCGCCGGGGCGCCTGTGCCCGCCGCCGCCTTCCACTTTGCCCCCCGACCGCTGCGCTGACGCGCTCAAGACGAGGATCGCTCCATGCCCGTCCGCCCCGCCGCCCCGAGGCCCCCCATCGCCGTCGTCGGCGTGTCCGCCCTCTTCCCCGGCTCCCAGGACAACTCCGGCTTCTGGCGGGACATCCTCGCCGGCCGTGACCTCATCACCGACGTGCCGCCGTCGCACTGGCTGATCGAGGACTACTACGACCCCGACATGACGAAGCCGGGCAAGACCTACGCCCACCGCGGCGCGTTCTTGGACGCCGTGGACTTCGACGCCATGGGCTTCGGCGTGCCGCCGAACATCGTCCCGGCGACGGACACCTCCCAGCTCCTCGCCCTCATCGTCGCCCGTAAGGTGCTCGACGACGCCTGCGCCGGGCAGTTCGAGAGCGCCGACAAGGACCGCATCTCCTGCATCCTCGGGGTCACCTCGGCCCAGGAGCTTCTGGGCTCGATGGTGTCGAGCCTCCAGCGCCCGGTGTGGCAGAAGTCCTTGCGTGACGCGGGCCTGCCCGAGTCCAAGGTGCAGGAGGCCTGCGACCGCATCTACAGCCACTACACCCCTTGGGTGGAGAGCACCTTCCCGGGGCTCTTGGGCAACGTCGTCGCCGGTCGTATCGCCAACCGCCTGAACCTCGGCGGTACGAACTGCGTGACCGACGCGGCCTGCGCCAGCGCGTTCTCCGCGGTGTCGATGGCGGTGAACGAGCTCTACTTGGGCGACTCGGACCTGGTGATCTGCGGCGGCGTAGACACCATGAACGACATCTTCATGTACATGTGCTTCTCCAAGACCCCGGCGCTCTCCAAGAGCGGGGACTGCCGCCCGTTCTCGGACAAGGCCGACGGCACGCTCTTGGGCGAGGGCATGGCGATGTTCGCCCTCAAGCGCCTGGACGACGCCGAGCGCGACGGGGACCGCGTCTACGCCGTGCTCACCGGCGTCGGCGCGTCCTCGGACGGCAAGGCCAAGAGCGTCTACGCGCCCGTGCCCGAGGGCCAGGCCAAGGCGCTGAGCCGGGCCTACGCCCGGGCGGGCTACGGCGCGGACACCGTCGAGTTGCTGGAGGCCCACGGCACGGGCACCAAGGCCGGTGACGCCGCGGAGTTTGAGGGCCTGCGCCTCGCCTTCGACGCCAGCGGCCGCCAGGACCGCCAGTGGTGCGCCTTGGGCTCGGTGAAGTCGCAGATCGGCCACACCAAGGCCGCGGCGGGGGCGGCGGGCATGTTTAAGGCCGTGATGGCCCTCGCCCACAAGCGCCTGCCCCCGACGATCAAGATCGACCGGCCCAACCCCAAGCTGGAGCTGGAGAAGAGCCCGTTCTACCTCAACACCCGCACCCGCCCCTGGATCCGCGGGCCGGAGCACCCCCGCCGGGCCTCGGTGTCGAGCTTCGGCTTCGGCGGCTCCAACTTCCACGTCGCGATGGAGGAGTACACCGGGCCGGGCAAACGTGCGGAGCGCCTGCGCACCCAAGAGACGGAGCTGCTGCTCCTGAGCGCCGCGAGCCCCGAGGCCTTGGCCGCCGCCGCGACCGGGCTCAAGCTCGACGCGCCGGGGACGCTGCAGCGCCGGGCCTGGGAGCTCGCCGGGAGCTTTGACGCCAGCGCCCCCTGCCGCCTCGCCGTCGTCGCGAAGGATGAGGCCGACGCCCGGGCGAAGCTCAGCGCCGCCGCCGCGCGCCTGCCCTCTGGGCCGTTCTCGACCCCCGACGGCGTGGCCTATGGCCAAGGCGCCAAGGCCGGCAAGGTGGCCTTCTTGTACCCCGGCCAGGGCAGCCAGCTCGTCGAGATGGGCGGCGAGGTCGCCGGGCTCCTCGACGTGGCGATCCGTCCTTGGGACGTCGCCGCGGGCGTACACATGGGCGCCGAGCGCCTGCACGACGTGGTCTTCCCGCGCCCGGTCTTCACCGACGAGGACCGCGCCGCCCAGCAAGACAAGCTCACCCGCACGGAGTGGGCCCAGCCCGCCTTGGGCGCCACGAGCCTCGCTCTGGCCGAGGTGCTGCGGGCCTTGGGCGTGAGCCCGGACATGGCCGCGGGGCACAGCTTTGGTGAGCTCTGCGCCTTGTGGACGGCGGGCTCGCTCTCGACGGAGGCGCTCTTACGCGCCGCCCGCCGCCGGGGCGAGCTCATGGCCGAGGCCGCCGCGCGCCCGGGCGCGATGAGCGCGGTCTCCGCGAGCGTCGAGCAGGTGAAGGCCGCGCTGGTGGCCCACCCCGACGTGGTCCTCGCCAACCACAACAGCCCCAGCCAGATCGTGATCAGCGGGCCCACCGACGCCGTCGAGGCCGCTGAGCGGGCGCTGGGGGCGGCGGGCCTCAGCTTCAAGCGGCTCAAGGTGGCGACGGCCTTCCACAGCCCCGTGGTCGCCGACGCCGTGGGCCCCTTCGGCGCGTTCTTGGCCGAGCTGGAGGTCCAGGCGCCGAGCCTGCCCGTCTACGCGAACGCCACGGCCGCGCCTTACGCCGCCGACGCCGCCGAGGTCCGCCAGGGCCTCGCGTCCCAGCTCGCGAGCCCCGTGCGGTTTGTGGAGCAGATCGTCGCGATGGCCGACGCTGGCGCGGCGATCTTCGTCGAGGTCGGCCCCCAGGCCGTGCTCACGAGCCTCGTGGACAGCATCCTCGGCGAGCGCCCGCACCTCGCCGTGGCCCTGGATCGGAAGGGCAAGAACGGCTGGACGACGCTCATCAACGGCCTCGGCCGCCTGGCCGCCGCCGGGGTGTCGCTCGACGCTCGGGCGCTCTGGGCGGGTTACGGCGAGCCCATCGACCCCGCGAGCGTCAAGCGCGCGGCCCTGACGCTGCCCATCAACGGCAGCAATCTCGGCAAGCCTTACCCGCCCGTGAACGGCGCGGCGGGCCTGCCCGGGCCCAACCCTGAGCCCGCACCACTCGTACCGGAGGTGATCGTGAAGGAGGTGATCAAAGAGGTCGTGCGGGAGGTGCCCGTCGAGGTGCCCGCCCAGCACGCCGCGGCCCCCGCCGCGCAGGCCGCGCCTGGAGGGGTGGAGACCCTCGCCTGGCTCGCGGCGTTCCAGGACATGCAGGCCCGCACCGCGGACGCCCAGCAGGCGTTCCAGCAGTCCATGGCTCAGGCCCAGGTGGCCTTCTTGAGCACGGTGCAGACCTCCTTCGCCGGGCTCAACCAGCTCGTCGGCGCCGCGCCTCGGCTCAACGCCGCGCCCGTCGCGTACACCCCCCCGGCGGTGAGCTACGCCCCGCCGCCGATGTGGTCTCACCCCCAGCCCGCCCCGGCCCCGGTGGCGGCGCCCGCGCCGGTCGCCGCTCCCCCGGCGCCCGCGCCCGCGCCGGT
>JAKLKD010000068.1 GCA_023150845.1 Myxococcota bacterium
GCCGCCGTCCAGCAGGCCGAGGGCACCCGGTAGCGCAATGTGACCTGCGCCGGGCCGTCGCCCACGCCGCTCACCTGCAGGGTCAGCGCCCGGGAGGGCCGCCAGCGCCGCCACCAGGCCTCGCTCGACGCCTCCCGGGCGGCCTGCTCCCGCACCTCGACCACCCGGACGGCGTCGCGCCGGGCGCGCTCCAGCTCGGCGAGCCGGGCGTCGATGTCCACGAGGCGCGTGTCCACGGCGTCCTCGACGGCGCCCCACGACTGAAGCCCGGCGGCGGTGGGCGGCCCGCGGCGGTCGTTGTTGCGGCGACCGCCGGGGACAAGCTCCGCGAAGGTGGCCCGGAGGGACTGGAGCGCGCTGGCCTCCTGGTCAAGCTGGGCCACGGCGCGTTTGGCCTCCAGGAGCGCCCGGCGCTCGCTCGGCTCGTCGCCCCGGTCCTGGCCCAAGGTGTCGAGGCCGAGCTGGGTCGCGCTCACCACGGCGCCCTCGACGCTCGCCTCGATGGCGCTCTCGTCGAGCTGCAGCGGCAGCCTGCGCGCCGTGGCCCGGCCTTGTGCGACGTTTAGGGTGCCGACGCGGGTCACCCAGGCCCCGTCAGGGTGCACCGTCACGGCGGTGATCGGCAGCTCGTCCCGCATGTTGAGAACCTCCACGCGGGCCAAGTCTACACCGTCTTTGATCGGCCTCAGGGCTGGAACATCGCCATGACCTTCCGGCGGTCATCGCTGAACGAGAGGTGCTCGTTCAGGGTGTGGGCGTTCTGGGGGTCGATGATGTGGGGCCGGAGGATCTGCACGGCCTCGACCTTGTCCGCGGAGAAGGAGATCTGGTCGATGAGCAGGCCGACCTGGGCGCAGGTGAAGTAGCCCGACGACGCGATCTTGAGGATGCCGAGCTGGTCGTCGGAGAAGGGGGCGTCGTCTACGGCCTTGAGCAGGGCGTTGAAGGCCTGCTCGTCGATGGCCTGGGGCCCCGGCGGCGGGAGCACCGGCGGCGGCACCACCGGCGCGGGGCCGACCGGCGGCGGCGTCGGGGTGAGCACCGGGGGGACCACGCCGGGGTTCATCGAGGTCGGCGCGCGCACGATGACGAGGCCGGGGCTCGACCGATCGTCCCGGGCGGGGCCGTCCCAGAAGCAGCGCAGGTCGAGGTCCACCAGCTCACACTGGGTGTGGATCCCGGCGCGCACGTCGACCTGCACGGCGAAACCTACGGCGCCGGGGCCGTCCACGACGAGGTCCACGAGGCCCGGGCTGAGGCCCGTCGAGACGAAGTCGAGCTCGGCGCGGGACCAGGTCGCCTTCTGCTTGTTCATCAAGACCTTGGACTCAAGGGGCACGCCCTTGATCGCGAGGCTGCCGGTCGGGGCGTCGGCCTGCCCGGCGCCGCTCACCACCACGACGCGGTCGTCCTTCGGCGCGTTGGCGGGGGCGTTGGCGAGGGGCCCCGCGCCGAGGAGCCGCAGCGCGCCCGCGTCGTAGATGAGCCGGGCCTCATGGGTCACGGGCACGTCGAGCTCAAGCTGGCCGATGCGGCTGCGGCCCGACCAGATCTCCACGAGGTGCACGCCCCCGGCGAGGTTGGTCTTCCGGACGACCCCCTCGCCGCTCGCCTCCACGCGCTGCCCGTCGATGAGCACCGCGCCGGGGGCGTTGAGGATGACCGAGATCTCCCCCGCGGCGGCGAGGGCGGGAAGAAGCGCGAGCAACATGGCGACTCCGTTGGGGACGAGGTGCCCAGGCGACGAGGCCTCCAGAGGGGTCATTCGACGTGTTTGTGCGGGCTTACCACAAACGACGCCGGGTGACATCCAGAGACGAGCCGTCGCGCGAGGCGCGCCGTCGCCTCCATGATGCGCTCTGCGACGGGGGGGCTGCACAGCCCGAGGCCGCAGCTCGCCGTGAGCCAGAGCTGAGGCCCTAGCTCGGCGATCCCCCAGCCCGAGCTGAGGAGCGCCGCGCGCAGCCGCGCCTCCATGCCCTCAACGGAGGGCGCACGATCCGTCGGGGTGAGCCCCAGCGCGAGCACCCCGCCGCGGCGCAGGAGCCTCCCGATCGCCGGGTGGGCCAGGGCCACCTCCAGGCCGTGATCCGCGTCAAAGGAGTAGACGTCGAGCGGCAGCTCGTCGAGGAGCGTGAGGTCCATCGCCGAGCAGCAGTGCAGCCCGACGAGGGCGCCTTCAGCCCGGGCCGCCGAGAGCGCGCGGCGGAGCGCCGAGACGACGGCGGCTCGGGGCGGCGCCGAGGCCAGGCCGAGGCAAGGCTCGTCGAGCACGATCACCGCCTGGGCCCCGAGGGTGTGGATCGCCCGCGCCTGGGCCGCGGCCCGGGCGCCGACGGCGTCGGCGAGGTGAAGGAGCCCCCCGGCCTTGGGCGCGCAGATCCCCAAGGTGATGGGCCCAGCGAGCTGGGACTTGAGCGCCTGCGCCCGGGGGAAGGCCCCGGCGCGGGCGGCGGCGAGCAGGGCGGTGAGGCCCGGCGGCAGGGCAGGGCCCTCCAGGGCCTCGGCGATCATCCCCCGGCCCGGCCCGGCCTGGGGGAGCTGCGGGGCGAAGGGCAAGATCGGGCAGGAGCGGGCCACGCGGGCCAGCGCGAGATCCAGCCGGAGGTCGGGGAGGCTGCCGACGCCCGTGGCGCAGAGCGGCGGCAGCGCCACGGCTCAGCGCCAGGCGTCGGGCATCGCGGCGCGGCCCGCGTAGATGAGCAAGGGGTCGATGGCGCCAGAGAAGTCGCCGAAGCGCTCGGTGTTCACCCCGAAGCCGTCCGAGGCGCCCTGGCAGCTCACGTAGCGGAGCCCCGTGAGGTTGCCCGCGTCGTCCTCCTCAAAGCCCATAAACACGACGGTGTGGCCGCTGCCGCTCGTGCGCCAGAACTGCACGAGGTCGCCGGGGCGCAGATCGTCGAGGGACTCCACCCGCGCGCCCAGGCCCCGGGCCGACAAGGCGACGTCGGGGCCCGGGCCGTCGAGCTCCCGCACATACCAGTCCACCCGCATCGACATCAGCTCGGAGACGCTGAGGCCGTGGAGGTCGTCGTAGTTGAGGCCCTGCTCGGCGGCGATGCCCTGCCAGCTCTGCAGGTAGAGCTCCCAGGTGATGCCGGAGCAGTAGCAGGAGGAGAAGCCGCCGTCGTCGGCGACGCGGGTCTCTTGGTAGTAGAGGTCGCGGGTGGACCCCGACCAAGACGTGCCGCTGGGCCAGTAGTAGGTGTAGGTGCCGTCGGTAGGGTAGGTCTCGATGAGGTCGAGGATACGCTGGTTAAACGCCGACTCCGGGACGGCGGTCGGCGCTTTCAGGGTGAGGTCGAGGCTCGTCTCGGTCAGGGTCGCGCCCTCGGCGTCGAGGCCCCGGGCGCTGAGCGTCACCGCGCCGAGCTTGGCCGTGCGCAGGGTGGTCACGTCGCCGGGCGACACCACGGCCACGAGCTCCCCGTCGAGGCTCAGCTCGATCTCGGCCACACCTTCGCTCGCCGTCGGGACAACCTGCACGGGGCTGAACACCGCGGCGTCGTCGTAAGGTGTCGCGAAGGCGACGTACTCCTCATCCGCCTCGGCGAGCACCGTGACGCGTAGAGTGTCCTCGCTCACCGTGGCGCCGTCGAGGTCGAGGCCCTGAATCGTGACGCGGCGTCGGCCGGGGTCTGCGGTGACGAGCACCCGGCGATCGTCCGGGGAGAGCGGGCGCCCGACAGCCTCGCCGTCGATGACGAGCTGCAGCTTGGCGACGTCGTCTCCGGCCTCCACCGACATCGAGAACGGGCTCGTGACCACGGCGCCGTCGGCGGGGTCGGTGATCCGCACGTCGACGGACTGGGCGAAGCCGTCGGCGTCGGGCAGGGGGCGGGTCTGCGGCGATGGCGCGCAGGCGGAGAGGAGGAGCGAGATCATCCAGGTGAAACGCATACAACACCATAACGCGCCGCGCGCGGGGCTCGCCCGGTGATATCCTTCGCGCACCATGGCCTCTGACACCTCCCACATCCTCCAGTCTCTGCGCGCCAACCTGCTCATCGCGGCCTCCAAGGGGGTCGCGGCGTTCTTCACGGGCTCCGGCGCCATGCTCGCCGAGACGATCCACAGCGCCGCGGACTGCGCGAACCAGCTCTTGTTGCTGCTCGGCGTGAACCGCGCCGCCCAGCCGCCGGACGCCTCGCACCCCTTGGGCTACGGGCGATCCTTGTACTTCTGGTCGTTCATGGTGGCGATGCTGCTGTTCACCGGCGGCGGCGTGTTCTCGATCTACGAAGGCATCCACAAGATGACCCACCCGGAGCCCGTCGAGAACGTGCTCATCGGCGTCGGCACCTTGGGCTTCGCGCTGATCATCGAGGGCTGGGCGACATACTCCAACATCAAGACCCTGAACGAGCGCCGCGGGGCGGTGCCCTTCATGCAGTACCTCCGGCAGACGAAGGACTCCGACCTCATCGTGGTCTTCGGCGAGAACGCCGCGGCCACCTTGGGCCTCGCCTTGGCGCTCCTCGCCTTGGGCCTCGCCGAGCTGACCGGCGACCCCCACTGGGACGGCGCGGGCTCCTTGGCCGTGGGCCTCGTGCTCGTCGGCGTGGCGGTGTTTTTGGCCGTGGAGGTCAAGTCTTTGCTGGTCGGGGAGAGCGCAGATCCGGCGATTGAGGCCGACATCCGCGCGCTGCTCAAAGAGGAGGCGTCCGTTGTCGGCGTCGGCAGCCTGCTCACCGTGCAGCAGGGCCCCGGCGAGGTGCTCGTCGCGATGAAGCTGCGCTTCTCCCCGGAGCTCAGCGCCAAGGCCGTCGCGGCGACCATCAACAGCCTGGAGACGCGTGTGCGCGCTCGCCAGCCCTCGGTGCGCTGGTGCTTCGTCGAGCCGGGCGAAGGGGACGAAGACTGAGCCGCGGCGCGTAGATGTCCCGCGCCTGACGAGCGAGGCGCGCTTTGGGATATGCTCTGGGGATGCCGAGCTCGCCTGAGCCCGCCGCGCCGCGCGGCGCCCCAAACCCCCCGGCCCTCACCCCGCACGTGCGGTTCGTCTTGCCCGACGGCCGCGCGGTAGACGTGCCGCCGGGGGGCATTCTTGGGCGTATGCCCTCGGCGACCCTGCGCCTCGACGACCCCCGCGTCTCCGAGGCCCACGCGCTCCTGAGCCTCCGGGGACGGGGGTTTCGGCTGCTCGCGCTCCGGGGGCTCCTGCAGGTCGGGAAGGCGCCGACCACCGAGGTCGCCCTCGTCGTGGGCCAGGTGGTGCGCCTCGCGCCGGATCTCGCGCTCACCGTCGAGGCCATCGCGCTCCCCGAGGAGCTCCTCGCCGTCGCTCTGCCCGGCCAGGCGCCCCAAGAGCTCTCAAGCCCGGTCTACTCCTTGCTCGCCGACGGCGCCTTGGTCGGGCGTTACGAGCCCGACGCCAGCGCCCACCTCTGGTCGACCTCGGAGGGCTGGATGGTGCGCGCCGCCGGGGCCGAGCCGACGCCGCTCCAGGTCGGCACGCTGAGCCTCGGCCCGCACACCCTCACCGTGAGCGGCATCCCCCTCGCGGCGGCCGCGGTGAACCCGACCTTGTTCTCCGGGCGCTTCTTCGCCCCGGTGCGCATCATCACAAACTTCGACATCGCCCGGATTGAGGTGGAGGGCCGGGAGCTCTGCTCGATCTCCGGGCACGCCGGGCGCATCCTCTGTGAGCTCGCCGCGGTGCGGGGTCCGGTGAACTGGGAGGTGGTCGCGAAGGAGATCTGGGACGGCGACGACCGGCAGACCTTACGGCAGAGCTGGGATCGGGCCTTGGGCACCCTGCGCGGCAAGCTGCGCCTGCCCGAGCTGCGCCCGGACCTCGTGCGCGCCGACGGCCACGGCCACATCGAGCTCTTCTTGCAGACGGGTGACGAGATCGAGGATCGGGGCTGAGATGATCGAGCGCCTCCTCGGCCCGCTCGGCCAGCTCGCCGCGCAGTACGGTCTCTCGCCCGAGGTCCAAGACGACCTCATCCAGCTCTTCTTGAGCCTCCAGGGCCAGACCATCGGCCTCGTCGGGGCCTCCGTAGACGCTGAGGCGACGGCGTCGGAGCCCGGCGAGGCGGGGCGTGGCGCCGCTGAGGCGATCCCGTCCCGTCCCGAGGGCGGCATCGGGCGGCGTGAGGGCGCGGACAGCACCCAGTCCTGGGTGCACACCGCTGTCGAAGACACGGAGACCGCCGTCGCCCACCGCCGCCGGGAGAACCCCGAGCGTTACGAGGACCAGGGGCTCATCGGCCAAGGCGGCATGGGGGAGGTGCGCCGGGCCCTGGACCGCGCCCTGAACCGCCGCGTCGCGATCAAGGCCATGCGCGGCGAGCTGATGCAGAACCCGACGCTCCTGCGCCGCTTCACCGACGAGGCCCAGGTCGTCGCCCAGCTCCAGCACCCCGGCGTCGTCCCCGTACACGAGCTCGGCTGGCTGCCCGACGGCCGCCCCTACTTCACGATGCCCGAGGTCCGCGGCCGCACCTTGAGCCATGTGCTGCGGGAGTACCGCGCCTTGGCGGGCCAGGACGGGCGTAAGGCCGAGCTGAGCCTGCGCCGCCTCATCGACATGTTCCACGCCGTCTGCGAGACCGTCGCCTACGCCCACTCCCGGGGTGTGGTCCACCGCGATCTCAAGCCCGACAACATCATGATCGGGGGCTTCGGCCAGGTGCTCGTCATGGACTGGGGGCTGGCGAAGGTCGTGAGCCCGGTGCCCGGCGAGCCCGACGACTCCCACGGCGCCCACCTCGACCTTGGCATCGCCATCGACGGCGACGCCGTGGAGGAGGCGCCCGTCGGCTTCGCGGAGGACGAGGAGCACCGCCCGGGCACCCAGTTCGGCGCCGTCGTCGGCACCCCGAGCTTCATGCCCCTGGAGCAGGCCCAGGGCTGGCTGCACCTCATCTCCCCGGCGACGGACGTCTACTCCTTGGGGGCGATCCTCCACCAGATCCTCACCGGAGAGCCCCCCTACAAGGGCGACGACGGGCGGAAGGTCATCCGCGCCGTGCGCGCCGGGCCCCCGGACCTCTCCCGCCTCGGCGACGCCGCCGTGCCCCAAGAGCTCGCCGCCATCGCCCAGCGCGCCTTGTCGCGTCACGCCCAAGACCGCTACCAGCACGCCGGGGAGCTCGCCGAGCAGGTGCTCGCCTGGCTCGATGGCGCCCGCAAACGAGAGCGCGCCCTGGAGCTCATCGCCGAGGCCCAGAGCTGCTGGCCGGCCATCGAGGAGCGCCGCGCCCGGGCCGCGGAGCTTCGACAAGAGGCCGAGGCCCTGCGGGAGCGTGTGCCGCCGAGCGCTGGCTCTGAAGAGAAGCGCCCGCTCTGGGACCGCGAGGACGAGGCCGCCCGCCTCGCCCGCGAGGCCGACGCCTTGGAGGTGGAGCTGATTCACCTCGCCTACGCGGCCCTGAGCGAGGCCCCGGAGCTGCCCGAGGCCCACGACCTCCTCGCCGAGCACTACCGGGCCCGGCACGCCGAGGCCGAGGCGCGCCGCGATCGGGTGAGCGCGAACCTCTGGGAGCTGCGCCTGCGCCGCCACGATCGGGGCCAGCACCGGGCCTGGCTCCAGGGCCACGGCTCGGTGTTCTTACGCACGGAGCCCTCCGGGGTGGAGGTGGTGCTCCGGCGTTATGTCGAGCGGGACCGCCGCCTCATCGCCGAGGATCCCCGCGCCTTGGGGCGCACCCCGGTGAGCGGCCTGGAGCTGCCCATGGGCAGCTACCTCTTCACCCTGAGCGCCCCCGATCGTTGCCCCGTGCAGGTGCCCGTCGCCCTGCGCCGCCTGGAGCGCTGGGACGGCGTGCCGCCTTGGGCCGTGGACGCCCTGCCGCTGCGCCTGCCCCCCGCCGGGGTGCTCGCGGACGACGACGCCTTCGTCTCCCCGGGCTGGTTTCTCAGCGGCGGTGACCCCGACTCCCCGAGCTCCTTGCCCGCCCGCCGCCTCTGGGCCGACGGCTTCGTGATCAAGCGGTTCCCGGTCACCAACCGCGAGTACCTCGACTACCTCAACGAGCTCGTGCTCGACGGCCACGCCGACGAGGCCGAGCGCGCCGTCCCCCGGGAGCGCGGCAGCCCCGGCGAGCCCATCTACGGCCGCGGCCCCGACGGCCGTTACCGCCTCAAGCCCGACAAAGACGGCGACATCTGGCACCTGGAGTGGCCGGTCTGTATGGTGAGCTGGACCCAGGCCCGGCGTTACGCGGCCTGGCGCGCCGCGCGTGAGGCCTTGCCCTGGCGCCTGCCGACAGAGCTGGAGTGGGAGAAGGCCGCCCGTGGGGTCGATGGCCGCTTCTTCCCTTGGGGCGACCACCTCGACCCGAGCTTCTGCTGCATGCTCCGCAGCCACCTCGGGCGGCCCTTGCCCGCGCTCGTGAGCGACTTCCCCTTGGACGAGAGCCCCTACGGGGTGCGTGGCCTCGCCGGGAACATGCGCGACTGGTGCCTCGATCTCGTCAGCGTCGAGGGCCAGGCGCTCCACGAGCCCGTGCTCGACGAGCACGTCGAGATCCCGACGATCCCCGACACCCTCCCCGAGGGCGTCTATGCCGTCACCCGCGGCGGGTCGTGGATGGCGACGGAGCGCAACACCCGCTCGGCGGCGCGCAGCACCATCCGCCTGGGGGCGATCGCCGACTCCATCGGCTTCCGCCTCGCGCGCTCCTACCGGCCTCCGGGCCGTGTCTGATCGCCGTCTGATGCACAGACCGGGCGGCTCGCGCTATTCATGGGTGAGTCCAACAACCGGAGTGTTTATGCCCGCGACCACGCCTGTCCTCGACCTCGACCCGACCGTGAAGCCCCCCGAGGGCCCGCAGCTCGCCGGGGACAGCCAGGACCACAACCCGGACTTCACGCCCCCCAAGCCCGTGAACGGCACGTCTCGCGAGACGAACAGCACGGCGCCCACGCGCTGAGCGGGCCCCGAGGCTCAGGCCGTCGGCGGCCCGGCGTCGACGAGCTGGTAGCTGATCTCGACGTGGCCAAAAGAGAGCTGATCGCCCTCTTTGAGCGCCACCCAGGTCTGCGGCGGCACGGGGCGTTTGTTGACGACCGTGCCGTTTGAGCTCTGAAGGTCCATGACGAACCAGTGGCCCTCGTGGAACTGGATCAGGGCGTGGCTCGACGAGACCTCTTGGTAGAGCAGGCGGAGATCGGCCTCAGGCCCCCGGCCGACGCTGTGCTGGGGCTTGAGGGAGATCTGCAGGCGTGAGCCGTTGGCGACGAGCTTACCCATGGTCGGTCCTCCGAGGCGGGGTGTAATCTGCCCCGTTCTTCGGGCGCTGGGAAGGGGGGGGATCAGCCAGAGTCTGGCGCGACGGCGCCGCGGGCCTGGGCGTACTCCTCGCTCAGCCAGAAGCTCACCAAAGCGGCGACCCGCACGGCGAGATCCTGGTGCAGCACGGCGCCTCCGGGGCCTCGGCGAGACAAGGCCCGGCCGATGCCGTGGCGCTCGATCACGGAGAGCTCGGTCTTGAGCTCGGGATCGGTGAGCAGCATCGCGCGCAGCGCCGCGTGCAGCTCGCCGCAGACGATGAGCCCGGCGCGGTCGGCGGTGAGCTGCATGACGCGGTGGGCGGCGACGAGCTCCGAGCGGCGCACGGACACGCTGCCGCCGCGGCCGATGTGTAGGCTGCTCGGCTCGGTGGTGAGCGCTGGGGCGGGCGTCGGGCTCAGCCACCGGCTGGCGTCGGTGACGAGCTGGGAGATCACGACGGCGTTTTTGCTCAACGGATCGAGGCGCTTGAGGGTCTCCACCGAGAACATCGAGCTCGTGGCCTTGAGCACCCGGGGGTCGCCGAGCAGCTTTCCGACCCCGGCGCCGCCTAAGGTGAAGGCGCTCGCCGTGGTCGAGAGCGCCGTGCGCAGCTTGTCCAAGGCGCCGTCCCAGACCTCGGCGCTCGTGACGCGGGTGTGCTTGAAGCGCAGGTGCGCCAGCTCCGCGCCCAAGGCGAAGCGCAGCTCCGCCGGGCTCAGGTAGACCTCGGACTCGTCGTTGAGGTGCTGGCCGCCGACGAGCACGAAGGGCTGGGCGGCCTCAAAGGCGTGGACCCCCTCGCCGAGCTCCCCGTGGCTGAGGTAGATCTCCAGGCCCGGCATACCCAGGGCCATGGTGACGTCGGCGAGGGCCTCCAAGAGCGGGCCGTGTCGTTTGGCCGAGGGGCGCTCGCAGTACTTGCGCAGAGCGGCCTGGTCCGGCGCCGCCTGCTTCGCCAGCCAGCCCTGGAGCCAGCCCAAGGCGCCACCTTGGCGGGCGAGGGGGTGCTGCACCGTCGAGAGGATCAGGGCGTCGGGCATGCCATGAAGCGGCGGCGATGGCGGCGCGACGACGTGGGTGAAGCTCTCCAGCGCGGACCGCGCCGCCCGGGCCCGGTGGGCGATGGGGGCGTCGGGGAGCTGGAGCAGCTCGTCGAGGCGCTGGGGCACGAGGGGCTGGAGCCGCGCGAGCTGGGTGAGGATCACCAGGGCCCGGTCGGGGTTGTCAGTTTCTGCCAACGCGAGCAGCTCCAGGAGCCGCGCCCGGTGGCGCTGCCCGGCCTCGCCGGTCGTGAGGTCGGCGTCCTCCGGGGGCAAGAGGTCGAGGAGGCCCTCGTCGGGGAGGCGCTGCAGCGAGGTGGTGATGAGCGCCCGGGCGCTCTCCCGTTGCCCGGCGAGGAGCAGGTGCTCGGCGAGCTCGATGTCGGCCCTGGCCTGGGCGCCGGGGCTCGTGTCTTGCTCGACGCGCAGGCGCCAGGCGAGGCGGTGGGTCGGCAGGAGCCACTCCGCCGCGGCGGGCTCGGCCTCAACGGCCCCGGCGATGAGGCGCAGCAGGCGATCGACGGGGATCCCCCAGCGGTCGAGCAAGAGCGCGAAGGCCTCGGCGCCCAGGCCCGCGCGATGCACCGCCAGGGTGAGCGTCGGGTGGGTCTCGCCTCGGGCCAAGGCCGAGAGCAGGCGGTGGAGCGCGTTTCCCCGGGACTCCAGGGCCGTGAGCAGGCGGATCGCCGCGGCGGGGTGGGCGCCGAGGTTGAGCCGGGCGACCTCGATGACACGCTCGTCCGGCGGCAGCCCCGTGAGCGGCGCGAGCTCCTCGTAGCGCCGGGCCGTCGCCGACGTGACGCTGAGCTGGTGCCCGCCGAGGCTCAGGCGGTCGGCCCGGGCCAGGGCGCTGTGGTGGCTCATGGGCTCGTTGGGCAAGGTGGCGTACCAGACGTCACCCACGGGGCCGATGGCCACGAGCATCGCCCGGGTGGAGGTCAGCACGAAGCGCACCGCGGCCTTCGTGGCCGCCGAGATGCTCGACTCGACGAGCTGCTCATCGCCGGTCTCTAAGGCCGCGAGGAGCGCCTCGTCGGGGGCCAGCGCCCCGGAGAGCCAGCGGGTGAGGGGATCGTCGGCCTCCAGCTCGATGAAGCGCCCGTCGAGATCGAGGGGGCGGCGGTCGTGGGGCGTGTTGTGGGCGAGGCGGCCCAAGGCCAGGGCCCGTCGCGCCTCGCCGCTCTCCCGGAGGGGCACGCCGTAGGTCCGCCCGTCCACGGTGAGGCGGTCGCCGAAGAGGCGCTGCTCGTAGCGCAGCGTGGGGTTGCGGCCCAAGGGGTAGACGACGCCGTCCTCGGGGCCCCGCACGATGGCGAAGTAGACGCCGTGCTCGGTCTGGGCCAAGGCCGGGGGCACGTCCGCGCCACCGGCCAAGGGCGCCTCGCCGTCGAGGGGGATCACCCGGGCCGGGGCCGGCAGGCCCTCACGCTGCAGGATGAGGCTCACCCGCTCGACGAGCGCGGCCCGGCTCACTTCTTGTCGCCCTTGATCGCGGCGATCGCCTCCATGACCTCGACGGGCACGGCGAGGATCACGGTGTTGGACGGCGAGGAGCCGAGGCCGTCGAGGGTCTGGAGCGTGCGGAGCTGCATCGCGCCGGGGCTCGTCGCCATGGTCGTCGCGGCGGCGGCGAGGTTGAGCGCGGCGTCGCGGTCGCCCTCGGCTTTGGTGATCGTCGCGCGCTTCTCACGCTCGGCGCTCGCCTGCCGAGACATCATCCGCTTGAGGTCTTCAGGCATGTTGATGTCGAGGAGGCGGATCGAGTCGACGTGAATGCCCCACGAGGTCGAGTGCTGCTCGACCATCTGCTCGATGCTCGCCTGAATCTGGTCACGCTCGGAGAGCAGCTCGTCCAAGGACATCCCGCCGATGACGTCGCGGAGGCTCGCCTGGGCGTACTGGGAGATCGCGAAGCGGTAGTCCTGCACCGTCGTGACCGCCTTCTCGGGGTCGTTGACCCGGAAGAACAGCACGCCGTCCACCTGCACGGGCACGTTGTCCTTGGTGATCACCTGCTGGTGCGGGATGTCCAAGGTGAGCGTGCGGGTGTCCACGAAACGAACGGTGTCCACCACGGGGAAGATGTACATCACGCCGGGGCCGTCGATCTTGTGCAGGCGCCCCAGACGCAGGACCACGCCGCGCTCCCACTGGGCGGCGACGCGGAAGATGCGGCTCGCCCAGAGCGCGATGAGGAAACCAACGGCGCCGACGATCGGCACGGCCAAGGGGCCGCCGATGATCAGGCCGAGCCCGCAGGACAGGCCGAACAAGCCGAAGAAGACCACGAGCCGCAGGCCGCCGCCCAAGGAGATGTGCTCTTGCTGCCGCTTTGCGTATTGCTTCGCGAGGACCTGGGTGACCTCGGAGAGATCAGGCTGCTGAGACATCGTGGCGCTCCTTGGCGACGGGGGATGGGTTCGTGGGGCTCAGAGGCTCAGGCGCTCCAGCGCGCTCGGGCCCTGGCCGATGAGCGCCTCAACGGCGTCGATGGACTTCGGCGTCTCGTGGGTGAGCACCTCGGGGTCGCCCGCGGTGCAGACCACGTCGTCCTCGATGCGGATGCCGCCGAAGCCGATCCAAGACTCGGCGCGGTCCCAGTCCACCTGGTCCTGGAAGCGGGCGCGGAGCACGGGATCGTGGAGGATCGCCGGGACGACGTAGAAGCCGGGCTCGATGGTGACGAGGTGGCCGGGGGCGAGGTCGAGGTCGAGCCGCAGGTACGCCGTGCCGAACTCCTTGGAGCGCACACGCCCCGGGGCGTAGGCCGGGCGGTCGCCGTAGGTCTCCAGGTCGTGAACGTCGAGGCCGAGCAGGTGGCCGACGCCGTGGGGGAAGAACAGGGCGTGGGCGTGGGTGGCCAGGGCCGCCTCGACGCCGCCGCGCAGGAGCCCCTCGTCACACAAGAACTGGGCCAGGACCGCCGCCGAGCGCATGTGCACGTCCCGGTAACGCACCCCGGGGCGGACTAGGTCGATGGAGGCCCGCTGGGCGTCGAGCACGGCCCCATACGCCGCGCGCTGACGGCCGGAGTAGCGGCCGTTCACGGGCCAGGTGCGCGTGATGTCGACGGTGTAGCCCGCGTCCCCTTCACCGCCGCCGTCGAGCAACAAGAGCTGCCCGTCCTCCAAGGCGTTCGTGTAGTCGGGGTTGTGGAGGATCTCGCCGCGCACGGTGATGATCGAGTGGTAGCCCGTGGTGAGCCCGTGGAGCGCCAAGGCGCCGTGGAACAGCGCGCCGATGTGGGCCTCGTGGCCGCCGGGGCGGGTGGCGGCCATGGCGAGCCGGAAGGCCTTGGCGGTGATCCCCGCGACCCGGCGCAGCTCGACGAGCTCGGCCTCGGTCTTGTGGGAGCGCATGTCGATGACGGCGCTCACCAGGCGGTCGTCGCCGTGGTCTACGCCGAAGCGCAGAGGCAGGCCGGTGAGCCGGGCGCCGAGGCGGTTCTGCTCCTCGTCGGGCACGGCCAAGGTGGGCAGGCCGAGGCCCGCGACGGCGCCCTCCAGCTCACTCACGTCGCGGAGCGTGTCGACGGCGAAGCGGGCGCGCAGGGCCTCGGGGCCGTCTACGACGCCGTGCCACAAGGCGTCGTCCTCGGCGGGCAGGGGCGAGAACAGGGTGCAGCGGCCGTCGGCGTCGATGAGCGCCGCGGCGTTCGGCATGGCGCAGCCCGTGAAGTACAAGAAGTTGGAGTCTTGGCGGAACTCCACGCTGTACTTGGGCAGGTTGCGGGCGCGGAGGCCGTTGCCCAAGAGCAGGACCGGGCGGCCCATTCGTCGGGCTAGCTCGACGCGGCGGGCGGCGAAGACCTCAGCGGGGAGGGGCAGGGGGCGCTGGCTCATCTCAACTCCCAGGTCAGCTCACCTTGTCCGAGCGCCCCGCTCACGACCATCGTGAGCTTCGAGGGCGCGCCCTGGCGGGCGAAGCGGGCGTCGTAGACGCGGCTCCAGCGGTTGAGCTGCGGATAGAGGAGGATCTGGAGGTCGCTGCGCTCACGGCTCGACTCCAAAGAGATCGGCGTGAGGGGCTGGCCGTCGGCGAGGAGCTGGAGGGTCCAGGTGGCGCCGGGCACCACGTCGAAGTCGTCCGCGCGGCTCGGCGGAGGGACATACGCGGCGAAGACGACCTGCCACTCGGCGGCCTCCCCGGCGGGGGCCCAAGGGGAGGGGGTCTGGAGCAGGTCGAGGAGGGTGCTCTGGGCGCGGACGTAGTCGTCGGTGTGTAGGGTCGCCCGCAGGATGAGCCGGGTCTCTAGGCGATCGTAGAGGCGCAGCTCCTCGGTGGCCTCGCGCCAGGCGCGGGACTGCTCGTCCAAGGCGTCGCGGGTCTCGGGGGCGTAGGCCGCGCCGGTGAGGCCGAGCGTGAGCAGGGCGGCGGCCAGCGCGCGGCGAAGAGGCGCGTTGCGAGAGGTCATAGGTCGTGTCACCTCAGACCCCGCTATAACGTGTCGGAGAGCGCCTCGCGGATCCGGGCGTAGAGGGCGGCCTCCTCGGGCTCCTGGGTGAACCGGGCCCGGGCGCGCTCCGCGGCCTCGGTGACCCGGGCGTGCTCCTCGGCGCTCAGGCGGCTCACCCGGCGGCCCCGGGCGCTCAGCACCCGCAGGAGGTCGAGCTGCAGCGCGCGCACGGCCTGCCGGGCCTCGGCGCCGTTCGTCGCGAGATCCCCGCGGATCGCGAACTGTTGCGCGTCGCTCATGGTGTCCCAGCGGTCCTTTCGCAGCACGATGACCGCGGCCTCGTAGCTATGAAAGGTCAGGGTGATGTCGCCCAGGCGCCCCTCGACGTCGCTCGCCGAGAGCAGCGTCCCGGCGAAGAGCGGGGTGCCGTCGAAGCCGTCGAGCTGGGCGCCCTTGAGGAAGGGCCCGAGGTTCGACGCCGAGAGCTGCTGGACGGATCTCCAGCCGAAGGGCTCTAGGATGGCGACGCCGAGCGGGTCCTTCGGGGCGCGCACCCGGAGCTGCGCTCGCTCCGACGCCGTGCGCGCGGCCCCGGAGGTGTAGAGGTGGCGGAAGCCGATCTCCGACCAGCCCACGACGATGAGGCCCTCGGCCTCCAGGCGCAGGGCGACCTCCTCCATCATCACGGCGTCGAGGGCGCGGTCAGCGAGGGCGGCCGAGGCGGCGCCGGGGTCGGAGTCGCGGCCGCTCGCCCGGGTCGGCGGCGCGCTGAGCAGCATCGGCAGCTCCAAGAGGCGCAGGCTGGGCAGCGCGAAGGCCTCGGCGAGCAGGGGCAGGGGCAAGAGCGCGCCGTCTAGCGGCGACTTGAGGCTGCACGCGGCGTGGGGGCCGATGGCGCCGGGCTCCCCGAGGCCGATCGCCGCGAGCAGGTCCCACTCGCTGCAGCCTTGGGGGCTGAAGTGTGGGGTGACCGTCGCGCCGACGGCCAAGGCGCGGGTCCGGACGTCTTCGACCTGCTCGCTCCAGGGCGTGCCGAGGGGCGCCACCGTCGCGAGGCGCAGGGTGAGCGGCGCGGCGTCCTCCGCGACGGCCTCGGGCGGCTCGGCGGGGTCCGCGGCTCCCACGTCGAGACACAGCGCGCCGACGAGCGCCGCGAGGCTCAAGGTGGGGAGGGCTCTGCGCACAGCGGACCTCAACGAATCGTCTTCAAGATGCGCCGGTTTTCCGGCCCGGGCAAGCCCACGCCGGGGGAAGCCGCCTCCGATTCGTCACTTGCGGTCGGGGCGGGTGGTGGCTAACAGGGGGCCCTCTCTGGAGGTGCATGTGCTTGAGGACACCCCGCCGCTGGCGCTGACCTTTGATGACGTGCTCCTCCTGCCCGCCGCGAGCGACGTGCTCCCCCGGCAGGTGGACGTCTCGACCTGGCTCACCCCCGACCTGCGCCTGAACATCCCCGTGATGTCGAGCGCCATGGACACGGTCACCGAGGCCAACGCCGCCACGGCGATGGCGCGTCACGGCGGCATGGGGGTCATCCACAAGAACCTCAGCGTCGAGCGCCAAGCCGCCGAGGTCAACCGGGTCAAACGCGCCGTGACCGGCGTGATCTTCGACCCCATCACGATGCACCCCGAGCAGCGCGTCGGCGAGGCCCGGGAGCTCATGCGGCGCCACGCCATCTCCGGCGTGCCCGTGACCTTAGACGGCAAAGCGGTAGGCATCCTCACCAACCGCGACCTGCGCTTTGAGCGCCGCGCCGACCGCAAGATCCGCGAGATCATGACCTCGGACGGCCTCGTCACGGTGCGCCCGGGCACGCCCCTTGAGCGCTGCAAAGACCTGATGCAGGAGCACAAGATCGAGAAGCTCCTCGTCGTGGACAACCACGGGGATCTCTCCGGGCTCATCACGATCAAGGACATCGAGAACTCCACGAAGTACCCCCTCTCGATCACCGACGAGCGCGGCCGCCTGCGCGTCGCCGCCGCCGTGGGCCCCGGCCAGCCCGAGCGTATCCAGGCGCTTCTGGACGCTGGCGCCGACGTGATCGTCATCGACACGGCCCACGGGCACTCCGGCGGGGTCCTGCGCGCCGCCGCCGAGGCCCGGGCCACCTGGCCGAACGTTCGCCTCGTCGTGGGCAACATCGCCACCGCCGAGGCCGCCGAGGCCTGCATCAAGGCCGGCGCGAGCGCCATCAAGGTCGGCATCGGCCCCGGCTCGATCTGCACCACCCGCGTCGTCGCTGGCGTCGGCGTGCCCCAGATCACCGCCATCGCTGAGGTCGCGAAGGTCGCCCGCCGCGCCGGGGTGTCGCTCATCGCCGATGGCGGCGTGAAGTTCTCCGGTGACGTCGCGAAGGCCGTCGCCGCGGGCGCGGACATCGTCATGGTCGGCTCTCTGCTCGCGGGCACCGACGAGGCCCCCGGCGACGTGATCCTCCTCGGCGGGCGCCGCTACAAGAGCTACCGCGGCATGGGCTCCATCGAGGCGATGCGCGCGGGCTCCGCCGACCGCTACTTCCAGGCCGAGGACGGCGACCCCGAGGCCGAGACCCGCAAGCTCGTCCCCGAGGGCATCGTAGGCCGCGTGCCCTACAAGGGCCCCATCGGCGACGTGCTCTACCAGCTCGTCGGCGGCCTGCGCGCGTCGATGGGCTACACGGGCTGCGCCACGATCCCCGAGATGCAGCAGAACGCCCGCTTCGTGCGGATGACCTCGGCGGGGCTCAAGGAGAGCCACGTCCACGACGTCATCATCACCGAAGAGAGCCCGAACTACCGCCGCGAGTAGGCGCCGCGGCGGCTCAGCCGAACTGGCCCAGGGGCTCGCGCACGGCGAAGGGCGCCTCGGTGACCGCGGCGACGCTCTCCACCGTCTCACCCACGGCGAGGTCGATGAGCGTGAGGCCGGTCTCGCGGCTCACCTCAAACACGGCGCGGTCGGTGATGATGAGGTTCACCACGCCGACTCCGGTGAGGGGCAGGTCACACTGGCGGAGGATCTTCGCCTGGCCCTTCGCGGTGTGCTCCATCGTGACGACGACGCGGCGCGCCCCGGCGACGAGGTCCATCGCCCCGCCCATGCCTTTGACCATCTTGCCGGGGATCATCCAGTTGGCGAGATCGCCGAACTGGCTCACCTGCATGGCGCCGAGGATGGTGAGGTCGATGTGGCCGCCGCGCACCATGCCGAAGGACTCGGCGGAGGAGAAGAAGCTCGCGCCGGGCAGGGTGGTGACCGTCTCTTTCCCGGCGTTGATGAGGTCGGGATCCACCTCGGCCTCGGTCGGGTAGGGGCCCATGCCCAAGAGCCCGTTCTCCGAGTGGAGCACGATCTCCACCCCGGCGGGGATCTGGTTGGCCACCAAGGTCGGGATGCCGATGCCCAGGTTGACCGTGTAGCCGTCGCGCAGCTCTTGGGCCGCGCGGCGGACGAGGCCGTCTCGATCCGTCGCCATCTAAGCCTCCCGGGTGACGCGGCGCTCGATGCGCTTGACGTAGCTCTGGCCGACCACGACCCGCTGCACGTACACGCCGGGGGTGTGCACGAGGTCGGGGTCGAG
This sequence comes from Myxococcota bacterium, assembly GCA_023150845.1. Lineage (GTDB taxonomy): Bacteria > Myxococcota_A > UBA796 > UBA796 > CAJQPC01 > JADKFE01. The sequence goes on from JAKLKD010000068.1 coordinate 18,228, forward strand.
CTCGCCGGGCTCCACGAGCTCCTCGACCTCGGCGATGGTGATCCGACCGGCGGTCGCCATCACGGGGTTGAAGTTCCGCGCCGTGGCCCGGTAGATGAGGTTTCCGTGGCGGTCGCCTTTCCAGGCCTTCACCAAGGAGAAGTCGGCGGTGAGCGCGCGCTCCAGGACGTAGCGCCGCCCGTCGATCTCCCGCACCTCTTTGCCTTCAGCGACCAAGGTGCCCACACCCGTCGGCGTGAAGAAGGCGGGGATGCCCGCGCCGCCCGCGCGGACACGCTCGGCGAGGGTGCCTTGGGGGCAGAGCTCAACCTCCAAGCTGCCGTCCAAGAACTGGCGCTCGAAGGTCTTGTTCTCCCCGACATAGGAGCTGATCATCTTGCGGATCTGGCGCGTCCGCAGGAGCAGGCCCAGGCCGAAGTCGTCCACGCCAGCGTTGTTGGACACGACGGTGAGACCCGACGTGCCCTGCGCCACGAGGGCGGCGATGAGGTTCTCAGGGATCCCGCAGAGGCCGAATCCGCCCGCCATGAGCGTCGCGCCGTTGGGGATGTCCGCGACCGCCTCAGCGGCGGAGCCGTAGACCTTGTTCACCTGGACCTCCTCGTCTGAGCGGCCGAGCCCCCGAGGGGGCTCAGCCCGGGGGGATCCTCAGCGGATCACCACTTCTTGAGCGTAGCACGCACGGTGACGTAGCCGTTCGTGGCGCCGGGCACCGCGCCGCGGATGTAGAGCAGGTTGCCCTCGGCGTCGACCTTGGCGAGGCGCAGGTTCTGCGCGGTCACCTGGGCGTTGCCCATCTGGCCGGGCATCTTGCGGCCCTTGGCGACGTGGCCAGGGGTGAGGCGCGTGCCGATCGAGCCACCGTGACGGAAGAACTCGTGGGTACCGTGGCTGGAGATGAAGCCCTTGAAGTTGTGCTTCTTCATGACGCCCTGGAAGCCCTTGCCCTTGGAGACGCCGGTGACGTCGAGGCGAGCGCCCGCCTGGAAGATCTCCGCGGCGGTGAGCACCTGGCCGACGGTGTACTTGCTGGCGTCGGCGACGCGCAGCTCTTGCACGTGCTTCTTGGGGGTGGTCTCGGCCTTCTTGAAGTGGCCGGCCTCGGGCTTGTTGATCCGGTGGGCCTTCTGCTCCAGGAAGCCGAGCTGGATGGCCTCGTAGCCGTCCTTGCCGCTCGCGCGCTTGACCTGGAGGACGACGCAGGGACCGGCCTCGACGATGGTGACGGGGACGATGTTGTCGCCGTCGAAGATCTGGGTCATGCCGACCTTACGGCCGATGATGCCAGGGTTCGTGTTCATAGTGGCCTCGCATTGGAAGGCGCGGATCAGCGCGTCTTCTTACGGGAGAGTGTGAAGTGTGCAGGGCAGAGCGCCAAGCCGGGCAGAAGTAGCGCGGTGGCGCCGCCATGGCAAGCGCCGGTGTCGGTGACGCGGCTTCGGTTATCCTGACGCGGTGCGCCCAAACCCCGTGAGCCCCGCCTGGATCCCCTGGATCGTCGTGACGATCCTCTGGGCCGTTGTGCTCGGCCCGAGCCTGCCCGGCTGGGGGGAGCGCTTCGTGGGCCTGGAGTACATCGACGGGTATGGCACCCAGTGGTTTTACCACTTCGCGCCGCGCCTGCTCACCGAGGGCCTGCGCGGGGAGCCCGCCACCCTGTTCTTCTACCCCTGGGGCAAAGACGTGCTGGGCCACACCGGGCTCAGCGTGCTCGACGCCTTGGTCGCCTGGCCGCTGCGGGCGCTGTTGGGGCCCACCTGGGGCTACAACGCCTTCGTGGCGCTCCTGATGGCCACAAACGGCCTCGCCGCGGCGGCGGTCGGGACGCGGCTCACCGGGGATCGCCTCGCCGGGGCCATGGCCGGGGCCCTGATGAGCGTGTCGCCCTGGGCGCTCTTGGAGCTGACCGAGGGGCGGCCGACCCAGGTGATGCTGGCCCCGGCGCTGTGGGTGATCTTTGAGGCCCTGGCGCCGCTGGAGGATCGCCGGGCGCCCTTGCGGCTCGGCCTCGCCTGGGCGCTCAGCGGGCTCATCTACTGGTTCAACGGAATCTTTCTGGGCTTCGCGCTCTTGGGGATCGCCCTCGCCCGTGGCCTCGGTGAGCGTCCCGAGGCGCGGCGGGCCTTGGCGGCGCGGGGGGGCGTGGCCGCGGCGGTCGCCTTGGGGCTGGTGAGCCCGGTCCTCGTCATGATGGCGCGGCGGGCCAGCGCCGGGGACGTGCCGGGGCTCCTCGACCTGGAGGGCTGGAGCCTGCTGAGCGCCCGGCTGTTCACCGTCGAGGGCATGCCCGTCGGCCTGTTCACCTACCAGCCCCTGCGCTGGGGCACAGCATTCTTGTTCCCCGGCGACGGCGGCGTCGTCTCATCGGCCCAGGTCAGCCCGGTCACCGCGCTCGGCCTCGTCGCGCTCCTCGCCGTCTTGGCCCGGCCCGGGCTCCGCGGGGTGCTCCTGGCCTTGGCCCTGCCGAGCCTCGTCCTGAGCGTCGGCCCGGTGCTCCTCGTCGGGGACCTCGGCCTGCCAAACCCCCTGTACAACGCCCTCGTGATGGCCTTGCCGCCGCTCCGCCGCCTCTGGTTCCCCGAGCGGGCGCTGTTCTTGTTTGTGCTGGCCCAGGCCGTCGCTGTTGGGGCGCTCTGGGCCCGGCTCCAGGCCCCCAACGCGCGCATCGGCGGCGCGGTGGCCATCGTGGTGATCTGGGCGGCGGAGCTCCTGGCCGGAGGGCACGCGCCCCTGCCGAGCTGGGACGCCCGACCCCCAGCGGCCTACGCCTGCCTCGCCGAGGGGCCACCGGGCGCCGTCATCGACCTGCCCGAGCGCTGGAGCGCCGCGCACCTCTACTACCAGACCGTCCACGGGCGGCCCATCTTCGGCGGGATGCTGGAGGGCAACGAACGTTTTTCGCCGCCTGAGCTGACCGCGCTGCGGGCGAAGAACGGCCTGTGGCGGGCCCTGGAGTCCGCCACCCGCCCGGGGCCGCCGGGCCGAGGGGCCCTAAAGGTCAGCGCTCAAGACAAGGCGGCTTTAGGGGACCTGGGCTACCGCTACGTCGTGCTGCGCCTCGACGCGCTGCCGGAGCGTGGGTCGGCGAGCGTCACGCGGCGCCTCGCGGAGCTTCTGGGGCCGCCGGTCTACGAGGACGCCCGGGCCGTGATCTTCGCGCCCTGGGGAGGGGAGGCGCCCTGCGCGACGCCGCGCCCCGAGCGCCGCCGCCGAGGCCGCCCCGACGTCGCCCCTGACGAGCGCGCTGGGGCCAAGCGGCCGGTTCAGCTCGTCTTCGACTGACTGGCCGAGGTCGGGGTTGAGCCGCGCAGGAGCCGGGACTCGACGATGCGGCGCTGGCGGTTCTTGTAGATGTGGTGGGCGTTCTCGCCCTCCTCGTTCGCCTCGGCGGTGGCCTTGTCGATCACCTGGAACTCGACCATGACGTAGACCACTGAGCCCAGCATCAGGTGGGTCTCCGGCGGCATGCTAGCCACGACGTCGTCCACACGCACGGGGAAGTCCACGATGAAGTTGATCATCCGGTAGGACTGGCCCGAGAAGGGGTTGGCCCCGGTGGGCTCGGCGGCGCGGGCGGCGAGGCGCTGCATCCGGGGCGCGATGCGGGCGTAGTGGGGGTCCTCACGGAGCAGGCGGCGCATCACGATGAGGTTGTTGTGGCTCGCCTCGGGGATAACGTAGTTGAATGGGAATAAAGAATGCGTGAAGTGCGCGATGACCGGCAGCACCTCGTCCTGATGCCCCACGACGACGCGGAAACGCAGCTTGTCGAAGATCGTCGCCGCCAAGGTGTCCCGTTTGGTGAGCAGCTTGGAGATGACCGAGGTGCGCGTCTTGCGGGAGCCGTAGAAGGCCAAGAGCGGGTAACCCTCGGCGCGCAGGCGGTCGGCGTACTGGATGATCACCCGCTCGGCGCGGTCGAAGAGCTCGGCCTCGGAGATCGCCAGGCGGTGCTTGAGGTCCGAGGCGTCCATGTGGTTGATGGTGTGCATGATCTTGAGGAGCATGCAGGCCAAGGACTGCGTGCGGCGGAAGCGCCCGGTCCAGGTGGACGCGGCGATGAACACGTCGCGCACGTCTTTGGGATCCCGCAGCTCCTTGGGGAAGCGGATGTCGTGGTGCTCCTCCAGGTAGTTGATCGCCTGGTTGAACAAGAAGCGGAGGCGCTCGACGTCGGCGGGATCGTCGGGGTCGAGGTGCTGGAGCCGCAGGTGCGCGTCCACCTCCTCGACGGTGTTGAGGTTCAGCTTGTGCCAGTCCACGACGGACTGCCCCTGCAGGATGAGCCGAACGGCCTCCAGATCGTGGAGGCTGAGCGAGCTGGGGCTGAAGTTCGCCGCGAAGGAGGTGTCTACCTTCAGGATGTCGGAGGCCATGGGGCGCCTGGGCAGTTCGGGAGTCGCCATCCTATCTCGCCCGCGGCCCGCGCGGCTTTTGGCGACGACGCGCCCGCGCGGTGTTAGGGGGCTCGCCATGTCGTCCCAGCGCGCCTCGCTCCTCGCCCTCCTCGGCCGTGCCCTCGGTCGGACCTTCTCTAACCTCGGCGTCTTGTTGCCTTGGGCCATGGTGCTCGGCGGCGTCGGCCACGTCGTGATGTACATCGCGGCGCTGAAGCTCGCGCCGGAGCTCGCCCAGGGCGCGACGCCGCAGTTCATCGCCTCGGAGATCATCAAGCTCGTCGTGAGCCTGCTCTTTGGCGTGCTGCTCGTGCCCGTGGTCGACGCGGTCACGATCTACGTCTGGCGTGAGGCGGACAAGGGGCGCTCGCCCACGCTCTACGCGGCGACAAACTGGGGGCTCTTGCGCTACGCGCGCATGTTTAAGCCCCACATGTACTCGTACTTGGCCATCGTGGTCGGTATGCAGGTCGTGATCCCCGGCGTGCTCTACGGGCTCCAGTACGCCTTCGTAGACGCCATCGCCGCCACGGACGACAACGCCCAGGCCCCCCTGGCCCGCTCGCAGAAGCTCACCCAGGGTCGCCGCTCCCGCATCGCCCGGGCTTGGCTGCCCTATGCGTTGTGGTATCCGGCGTACTACTTCTACTTCGGGTTTAAGGCCGAGGGCCTCGGCTGGTGGGCCGTGTTCATCTTCGGCGTCGTGGACGTGCTCCTGCTCATGGCGATGGAGATGGTGATGTTCGCCCTCTACGAGGAGCGCATCGCCGAGGCCCGCGCCGCCCTGGAGCGCCAGCAGGCCAAAGAGGCCGCCCAAGGCGCGGCGACGACGGGCACGCCGGAGACGACCTCCTGAAGCGCGCCCCCGCCGTCGCCCCCTTCGTGGAGGATCTCTCGCGGCACCTCGCGGGCGTGACGGCGCTCGCGGGGCTGCCCGGCGGCGCCTTGGCGTTCGCGGTCTCCCGCATCGCCGACCGCCCGACCTGGCTCATCGTGCCCAGCGCTGAGGAGGCCGAGCGCCTGCACGCGGAGCTGGGGTTCTACCTCGGCGCCCGGCGGGTGCGCCTCTTCCCCGCCGACGACGTGCGGCCTTACGACGGGCTCTCCCCGCACCCCGAGCTGCCCCGGGCGCGCATCAGCGCGCTCTATGCCCTCGATCAAGGCCAACGGGTCGTCGTCGTCGCCCCGGCCGCGGCGCTCGTGAGCCTCGCGCTCCCCGCGGACGTGCTGCGTGGGGGCCCGGAGCTCGCCGCGGGCCTGCGCCTCGGCCCGAAGGCGCTCACCACCCGGCTCGCGGAGCTGGGGTACCTCGCCGTGAGCAAGGTGGAGGACCCCGGCACCTTCGCCGCCCGGGGTGAGGTCGTGGACCTCTGGCCCGTCGGCCTCGACGAGCCCATCCGCGTCGAGCACTTCGACGACGAGATCGAGTCCGTGCGGCGCGTCGGCGACCGCCAGCGCGCGGCGATCACGAGCCTGCGGGTGCTCCCGGCCCGGGAGGAGGTGCTCGGCCCGGCGGCCCTGGAGCGCGCTGCACGGGTGCTTCGTGAGCTCGTCGGGGACCGCCCCGAGGGCGCGGCGCGGCGCCGAGAGGTGCTGGAGGACCTCAAGTCCGGCATCCGTTTCTCGGGCGTCGATGACTACCTCCCCGCCTTGGCAGAGCTGCGCCCGCCGCTCTCCGCGGGCCACGGCGCGCGGCGGGTCGTGCTCGACCCGGAGGCCTGCGCCGTCGCCGTCGAGCGCGCCTTGGAGCAGCGTCGGAGCCGGTTTGAGGCCGCGAGCGACCGCCCCCTCGTGCCGCCGAGCCTCCGCTGCGCCTCGGGCCCCGCGCTCATTCAGGAGCTGCACGCCGGGCTGCCGGTGCTGCCCCTCGTGATGGACGGCGCCTTGGACCTCGGCGCCCGGGACAACCAGAGCCTACGCCCTGAGGGCGGAGCCCTCGACAAGACCGTCGCGCGCCTCAAGGACTGGCTCAAGAAGGGCTGGCGCGTGGGCCTCGTCGTCTACGGCAGCGGCCGCGCCGAGCGGGTGAAGGAGCTCCTGCGCCCCCACGAGCTCACGCCGAAGGAGCTCCGGGCCGAGGAGGGGCGGGCCAACCACGACCCTACCCGCTGGCCCCCGGGCGTGCTCGTCTTGCTCCAAGGGGATCTCCCGCGGGGCTTTCACGACCCCCAGGCGCGCCTCGCGGTCATCGCCGGGGACGAGCTCCTCGGCGAGAAGGTGCGTGTGCGCCGGGGCGCGGCGGGGGAGAAGGCCCTCAAGGACGCCGCGGTCACGAGCTTCGCCCAGCTCAAGGAGGGTGACCTCGTCGTGCACACCCGGCACGGCGTCGGCGCCTACCGCGGCCTGCGCCGGGTCGATCTCGGCCACGGCCCCGAAGACATGGTGCAGATCGAGTACCGCGACCGGGATCTGCTCTACCTCCCGGCCTACCGCCTCGACCAGATCTCCCGCTACTCCGCCGTCGGCGGCGCCAACGAGGCCCCGCCCCGCCTCGATCGCCTCGGCGGCGACACCTGGGCCCTGCGTAAGTCCAAGGTCAAAGACGAGGTGCTCAAGCTCGCCCACGAGCTCATCGAGCTGCAGGCCCGGCGCCAGGTGAGCCCCGGCCACGCCTACATCGGGCGCGGCGCCCGGCTCACCCAGTTTGAGGAGGGCTTCCCCTTCACCGAGACGCCAGACCAGGCCGCCGCCATCGACGCCGTGCTGGAGGACCTCTCCCGCCCCGAGGCCATGGACCGCCTCATCGTCGGCGACGTCGGCTTCGGCAAGACCGAGGTGGCCATCCGGGCGGCGTTCCGTGTGGCCGAGGAGGGGCACCAGGTCGTGCTCCTCTGCCCGACGACGGTGCTCGCGTACCAGCACGCGGCGACGCTCCGGGAGCGCTTCAAGCCCTTCGGGCATGAGGTCGCTTTGCTCTCCCGTTTTGACTCCGGGGCCGAGACCCGCGCCATCCAGCGCAAGCTCGCCGACGGCAGCCTCGCCGTCGTCGTCGGGACCACCCGGCTCCTCGGGCGAAGCTTACGTTGTAAGCGCCTCGGGCTCGTGATCGTAGACGAGGAGCACCGCTTCGGGGTGAAGCAGAAGGAGCAGCTCAAACGAATGCGGGAGGAGGTGCATTACCTCGCGATGAGCGCCACGCCGATCCCCCGGAGCCTCAGCATGGCGCTCTCGGGCCTGCGGGCGATCTCGGTGATCAACACCCCGCCCCAGGATCGCCTCTCCATTCACACTGCGTTGGTGACCCGCGGGTGGAGGTCGCCCACGGCCAGCTCGACGATGATGAGCTGGAGGAGCGCCTCGTGCGCTTCGTGGAGCGAAAGGTGGACGTGCTCGTCTGCACGACCATCGTCGAGTCCGGCCTCGACATGCCCAACGTGAACACCATCCTCGTGCACGACGCCGAACGTTACGGCCTCAGCCAGCTCTACCAGCTCCGAGGGCGTGTGGGGCGCAGCCACCGCCGGGGCTACTGCACGCTGATGACCCAGCCCGAGCGAAAGCTCACCCGAGAGGCCACCCAGCGCCTCTCCGTGCTGCAGGAGCACACGGCGCTGGGCTCGGGCTTTGCCATCGCCGCCGCCGACCTGGAGCTTCGCGGCGCGGGCAACCTCCTCGGCGAGCGCCAGCACGGGCAGATCCGCGCCGTGGGCTTTGAGACCTACGTCTCGCTCCTGGAGGACGCCATGGCGGAGGCCCGGGGCCAGGCCGAGCGGGAGCGCCTCGACCCCGAGGTCGATCTGCGCGTCACCGGCCTCATCCCCGAGGCCTGGGTGCGCGACACCGACGAGCGCCTCGCGCTCTACCGCCGCCTCTCCTCGGCCCGCACCCCCGAGGCCATCCGCCGCGTCGTCGATGAGGCCGAGGCCGACCACGGCGAGGCGCCTCTGGAGGTGCTCCAGCTCAGCCGCACCCTGGAGGTGCGCTGCCGCTGCCGGAAGCTCGGCATCGCCCGCCTCGCCGTGCTCCAGGTGCGCGCCACGATGGACCTCGTCGAGCCCCCGGCGGAGCTGGAGGCCCGGCTCAAGGCCCTCTGCCAGTCCCAGCCCAACCGCTTCAAGTACGTCGAGCGCCGGTTCGAGGCGCGCTTCACCCCGGAGGAGGGCCAGCAGCCCTACCTCTTCGTGCACTGGGTCCTGGGGCTCATCGAGGCCCGGCCCGCGGTCAGCGCCTCCGCCGGAGCAGCAGCCCGAGGCTGAGGCCCAGCCCGGCGAGGCCCGCGGCGAGGTCCCCCTCGTTGGTGGCGCAGGAGCCACACCCGCTCGACTGCCTCGGCGGCGGCGCCGTCGGGGCCTCGGCCATGGCGTCCGCGGCGCTGGGGGGCCCCTCAGGCGCGGCGAGGGCAGGGGGGTTGTCGAGGATCTGGATGTTCTTCTTGTCGAGATCGCTGAGCCGCCCGTCGGTGTAGTTCGGGTTGGGCTTGTACCAGGGGAGCTGCTCAAAGACCATCGTGTGGTCCGGGGAGGGCGAGGGCCGCCCCCGAAACGCGCGCACGCCGTCCCCGACGAGGCGCCGCTCATCGGGGAGGTAGGCCCGAGACTCCTCGGCGGGGATCTCCGCGTCGAGGCGGTGCAGGCGCCAGACCGCCAGGGCCCGGCTCACCCGGCCCGGCTGGGTCACGGCGGGGTCGGCGAGGCGAGCGATGAGCGCCGCCCCGGCCTCGTCGTTCTTCGCGAGGCACTCATACGCCGCGCGGGTGGCCTCGGCCTCCAGCGTGGTGATGGTCTCGGCGACGGTCGGCGGGCAGTCTTGGGCGAAGCTGAGGGCGGCGGCCCAGATGAGGATCGCCGGGCTCACGCGCGCTCCACGGCGGCCTTCCAGCGGGCGCGCAGGGCGTGGAGCTCGTCCTTGTTCGCCTTGGCGGTGAAGACGCGGTCCTCGCGCCAGGCGGCGCTGACCTCCGCTGGGCTCGACCAGATGCCCGCGGCGATGCCCGCCAAGAACGCCGAGCCCAAGGCCGTCGTCTCAAGCTGGGCCGGGCGCACGCAGCGCACGCCCAGCACGTCGGCCTGGAGCTGCATGAGCAGATCGTTCTTCGCCGCGCCGCCGTCGACACGGAGCTCGGTTAGGGGCCCGCCGAGGTCCATCGACATCGCCTGGAGGATGTCGCCGATCTGCAGCGCGACGCCGTCGAGCACGGCCCGGGCGATGTGGGCGCGGGTGGTGCCCCCGGTGATGCCCGAGAGCAGGCCCCGGGCGCCAGGGCGCCAGTGCGGCGCGCCGAGGCCGGCCAGGGCGGGCACGAAGGTCACGCCGTCGCTGTGGGGCACGCTCGCGGCGAGGGCCTCGATCTCGCTCGCGCTCTTGATGATGCCGAGCCCGTCGCGGAGCCACTGCACCGCCGCCCCCGCGATGAACGCCGAGCCCTCCAAGGCGTAGCTGTGCTGGCCGCCGACCTTCCAGGCCACCGTCGTGAGCATCCCGTTGTCGGAGTAGACCTTCTCCGAGCCGGTGTTCAAGAGCACGAAGGCGCCGGTGCCGTAGGTGCACTTCGCCATGCCTTGGGTGAAGCAGGCCTGCCCAAAGAGCGCGCCCTGCTGGTCGCCGATGAGCCCGCAGACCGGGATGCCGTCGGGCAAGAAGCCCACCCCGCGGGTGCGGCCGTAGACCTCCGACGACTGCCCGATCCGCGGCAGGCAGGCCCGCGGCACGTTGAGCAGCTCCAGCAGCTCATCGGACCAGTCCAAGGTGTCGAGGTCCATGAACAGGGTGCGGCTGGCGTTGGAGGGGTCGGTGACGTGCTCGCCGCAGAGCCGCCAGGTGAGGTAGGAGTCGATGGTGCCGAACAGCGCGTCCCCGCGGCTGGCCGCGGCCCGTGCGCCGGGCACGTTGTCGAGGAGCCAGGCCGCCTTGGTGCCCGAGAAGTAGGGGTCAAGCACGAGGCCCGTGCGCCGCTTCACGAGGCTCTCTTTGCCGGCGTCCTTGAGCGCCTGGCACCGATCCGCCGTGCGCCGGTCCTGCCAGACGAGGGCCCGGTGTAGGGCGCGGCCCGTGGCGCGGTCCCAGAACAGGCTCGTCTCCCGCTGGTTGGTGATGCCGATCGCCGCGATCTGCCCGACCTTGACCCCGGCGCGGGCGACGGCGCCCTCAACGGCCTGGCCCACGGACGCCCAGATCTCCTCGGGGTCGTGCTCGACGTGCCCGGGCTGGGGGTAGTGGTTGGGGAACTCGACGTTGTGCGTGGCCAGCACACGGAGGCGCGGGTCGAGCAGGAGCGCGGTGCTGCCGGTGGTGCCCTGGTCGATGGCGAGCACCAAGGGGGTCGAGGTGGACATTCGGGGGCCTCAGCGGGTCGGTGGAGGGGACGCTGCGCGCGCGCGGGACGAAGACTCTACACCATTTCGTGCCCCGGCTCCGCGTCCGCGCTCTCGCGCACGACGTCAAGGCAGGTAGATCGCCTCTAGCTCGTCGCAGCTCACGGCGCTGAGCTCGTCCACAAGCTCTTGGCAGGCCGCCAAGGCCGCCTGCTGCTCCCGGCTCTCCAGAGACGGAGAGCTGAGCCCCCAGTCGTTCTGGCAGTTCTCCCGGAAGTCTTGGCGTGACGACGCGCCGAGGTCCTCCCAAGAGGCGGACCAGTCGTCGAGGCACTCCGCGAGGCGTGCCGTGGTGGACGCGCAGGCTTGCTCACATGCGTCGGAGCAGCCCTGGCTCAACACCAGCGAAAAGAAGAGGAGGAAAGAGGTGGCCAGAGACGGAGTTGAACCGCCGACTCGTGGATTTTCAGTCCACTGCTCTACCGACTGAGCTACCTGGCCTTGATCTCGAATTTCCTCTCTGCGCCTCTCTTAACAAGTTCTGACTGGGCTGGCAAGCTCAACGAGGTGGCTACCAGGAGCCGAGCCTCATGAGCGCCATCCGCGTGCGCGTCTGCTCGGAGGGGCGCCGTGTATGTAGCCTGGGCCCCTCTGGCTGTCAACGTCAGGCCCTCAACCTCACTCGTAGACCACGTCCTTCATCTCGATCCCCAGCCGGGCGATCCGGTAGTTGAGGTTCGATCGGGAGATGCCGACGGCCCGGGCGGCCTGGGCCTGCACACCCTTCGCGGCCTTGAGGGCCTCGATGAGCACCCGGCGCTCGTACTCCATGAGCGCGGCCTGGAGCGTCATGCCCTCGGGGAGGATCTCGTTCTTGGGCTCCTTGCCTTGGGGCGCCTCAGGCAGCTTCACCCCGGTGAGCGTCTCCCCCCGGCTGAGGATCACCGCGCGCTCCAGGACGTGCTTGAGCTCCCGCACGTTGCCCGGCCAGTGGTAGTTGATGAGGCGCTGCATCACCGCGACGGGCACCTGCAGGAGCGGGCGGCCGTTGTCTTTGCAGAAGCGGCGGACGAAGTGGTCCACAAGAAGCGGGATGTCGTCGCGGCGCTCCTGCAGCGGCGGGACGGAGATCGTGAACACGTTCAGCCGGTAGTAGAGGTCCTCGCGGAAGCGCCCGGCGGCGACCTCGGCGCGCAGATCGCGGTTGGTCGCCACGAGCACGCGCACGCTGACGTTCACCGTCTCGCTGCCGCCCACCCTCACGATCTCCCCGGACTCCAGGGCCCGCAGGAGCTTCACCTGGGTCGTGGGCGTGATCTCGCCGATCTCGTCCAAGAACAGGGTGCCGCCGTCGGCCTGCTCAAACTTGCCCCGGTGCTGGCGCACGGCCCCGGTGAACGAGCCCTTCTCGTGGCCGAACAGCTCACTCTCCAGGAGGTTCTCGGGCAAGGCCGCGCAGTTCACCCGCACGAAGGCGCCGTTTCGGCGGCTGGAGCGGTAGTGTAAGGCGTGGGCGATGAGCTCTTTCCCCGTGCCCGTGGGCCCCTGGATGAGCACCAAGGCCGTGGTGTCGGCGACGGTCTCGATGAGCTCGTACACCTCCAGCATCGCCGGGGTCGTGCCGATGATGCTCTCGAAACCGTACTTCTCTTGCACCTCTTGGCGGAGCTGGATGAGCTCGGCGAGGAGCGCCTTCTCCTTGAGGGCGCGCTCGACGATGAGCACGAGCTCGTCCTTTGAGACGGGCTTGATGATGTAGTCGTCGGCGCCGGACTTCATGGCGAAGACCGCGTCCTGCACAGATCCGTAGCCGGTCATCACGATGACCCGCACCTCGGGGCAGCCCGCCCGCAGGGCCGCGAGCAGGTCCATGCCGGAGCGGCCCGGCATGGCGACGTCGGTGAGCACGAGGTCCACCGGGCGCTCGGCGATGAGCTTGAGCGCGCCCTCGGCGTCCTCGGCCACGCTCACGTCCCAGCCCTGCTTGGAGAGGTTCACCCGAATCGCCGTGCGCACCGCCCGGTCATCATCCACCACGAGAATGCGCGGCGTGGGCGTGTTCATCGGCTCACTTGACCTCAATCTGGTAGGGCATCAGCGCGAAGATGTGCTCATCCACGAGGGGCGCGTAGGGCGCCCAGGCGCGCAGAGGCTCGGGCAGGGGCGGGACAGGGCCGACCGCCCAGGCGCGCACACCCTCCATCACCGGCTCGCCCCAGGCGCCTTCGCGGCCCTTGAGGGTCACCAAGGTCACGTCGTCCTCGGCGTCGAGACCGGCCTCCAGCTTGGCCCGGGCGATGGCGTCCTGGAGCCCGCCGAGCTCGTCCACGAGCCCGACCTCCTTCGCGTCAACGCCAGACCACACCCGGCCCCGGGCCACGGCGTCCACCTCCTCCATCGTCATGCCGCGGCCTTCAGAGACCCGCGACTTAAACTGGCGGTAGGTCTCCTCGATGAGGCGGTCCATGGCGGCGTACTCGATGGGGTCCATGGGCCGGGAGAGCGAGTACATCCCGGCGTTGCGGCCGCGCTGGTAGACCTCGCTGCCGATGCCGACCTTGCCCATAAGCTCGCCGAACGAGAACTTCCCGCCGTACACGCCGATGGAGCCGGTGATCGTCGCGGGCTCGGCGTAGATCGCGTCGGCGCCCGCGGCGACGTAGTAGCCGCCCGAGGCCGCGACCCCACCGAAGGACGCGATGACGGGCTTGCCCTCCTCTTGCACCATCTCGACCGCCCGCCAGATCTCGTCGCTGGCGAAGGCCGAGCCGCCGGGGGAGTCCACACGAAGCACGACGGCCTTCACCGAGCTCGTCTCCGCGGCGTGAATGAGCGCCCGCACGATGGTGGCCGAGCCCGCGTTGCCGCCGCCGCCGAGGAGCCCCGGCGCGGCGCTCTCACCGCTGGTGATCGGCCCGTCGATGTAGATGATCGCGACCTCTTTGGCCGCCACCCAGCCCGAGGTGTCGGTCAAGGAGCGGTACTCGTCGTCGAGCTCGTAGTTCTTGGGCAGCACGCCCTCAAGCTCCTCCTCGACCTGGTCGGGGTAGAGCAGGCCGTCCACGAGGCCCAGCTTGAGCGCCTCGGCGGCGGTGTAGGGGCCGCCGTCGATGAGCTCCCGGACGTGGGCGTCGGTCATGCCGCGACCCTTCACGACGCTGTCCACGAGGGAGGCGTAGAGGTCGTCCATCAGGGCGTTCATCTGCTTGCGGGCGGGCTCGCTGGCCTCGGTGTTTGTCCACTGCTCCGGCGCTGACTTAAACTCGGCGCGTTTGGCGTACTGGGCGTCGACCCCGACGAGGTCCAAGGAGCCCTGGAGGTAGTTCGTCTCGATGCTGAGCCCGATGAGGTCCACCTCTCCGGCGGGGTGCAGGTACACCTTGTCGCAGGAGGCGGCCAAGGCGTAGCCGCTGTTCGACGCGGCGCCGTCGATGTAGGCGACGACGGGCTTGCCTTCGGCGCGGATCGCGGCGATGGCCGCCTGGAGCTCCTGCACCTGGGCGAAGGAGAAGGGGACGGAGTCCAGGGTGATGACGAGGCCCTCGACGGCGGGATCCGTCGCCGCCACCCGCATGCGCTCCAGGAGCCCGAGGTAGCTCTCTTGGCTCGGCCCGAACAGCCCGGCCTGGGACTGGTACGCGAAGGGCTGGTTGAGCCGGATGAGCGGGACGGACTCCCCGGCGCCGAAGAGGTTGGCGTCCAGGGGCCCGCTGACGACGTAGCCGGTCACCGCCTGGGCGTTGTCGGAGATCCAGGCGCCGCCGCCCAGGCCGCCGAAGTACACCTCAAGGCCGCCGGAGAAGGCGTAATACGAGAAGTCGGGGTCGGTGTCGGCCCGGGCGCGCAGCACGAGGCCGTTCACCGGGCTCGACCGGACGATCGCCGAGAAGGTCTGGTCGGGCGCCTTGGAGAGATCGGCCTGCTCGGAGAGGCCGTAGTCGAGGGAGAGCTCAAGCTTCTCGTCCCAGGGGCGCAGGGTGGCGCTCGCGCCGTAGCCCGCGGTGATGCCCCGGGTGGGCGCCGGGGAGCCGATGTTCCGGGCGACGGCGCCGAAGCCGAGCCAAGAGAGCGGGCGCCAGCCCAGCCCGAGGTCCCAGGCCGTGAAGTTGCCGCCCGTGCTCGGCAGGTGCCAGGCCAAGGTGGCGCCGAGGCGCAGGTTCTGGGGCAAACGCACGGAGAACGCCGAGTTCAGGCCCCACCAGGGGTTGCCCGTCTCGTCCGCGTGGAAGGTGAGCCCGAGCCCGGTGCCCCCGGCGGTCGTGGCCAGGGCGATCGAGGAGTCGAGGGTCGTGAGCTGCTGCCGGGCCCAGAAGCCGATCGCCGCGTCGGGATCAAAACCAAGGTTCGCCGGGTTGACCCAGAGCGCCGCCGCGCCGTCTTCGGCGGACACCGCGCCGCCCGGCGCCTCAAGGCGACCCTCTTGGGCGAAGACGAGGGGGGTCAACCCGAAGAAGAGCACGCTCAGCATGGACACTCCCGTGCGCCCGCCACGCGACGGGCTCCGCTTCTTCATGCCACACTGCGGGGAGGGTCGCAAAGCGTGGCGGAACAAAGTGGCCAGACCCTTGGAAATGCAAGACTTATGGCTCGGCAAAGTCGAGGATCAAAGATCCAAAGTGTTGTCCTGATGAACGAATCTCAACTTCATGGTATGGTGGATTCGCTGGACCGCCTCCAGGGCGACACGCCAGCACGCTCTCGCGCGCCCGCTGAATCTCCACCTTCCGACGGCCCCGACCCGGCCGGGGAGGACGCTGCAATGTCCCACGCGCCGCTCACGATCGCCTCTACATCCTCCGCGCTCCGCTCGCTCCGTTGGGCCCTGCCCTTTGGCGCGTTGGGCCTCGCCTTGGGCCTGGGGCTCTCCATCGGCCAAGGCGCCGTCGCCCAAGATCAGGCGGCCCCTGTCGCCGTGGCCGCCCCGCCGCCGTCGCTGGAGGCGATGCTCAAGCCGATCACTGAAGATCGCCTCTTCACCGACGCCGCCGTCGGTGTGCAGGTCGTGGACGTCGCGTCGGGTCAAGAGGTCTTCTCCTGGAAGGCCGACGACAAGCTCATGCCGGCCTCGACGATGAAGGTGCTCACCTCCTCCGTCGCGCTGCGGGAGCTCGGGCCGTCGTTCCGCTACAAGACGGCGCTCCTCACCGACGCCAAGGCGGAGCTCGACAGCAAGGGCGTGCTCGGCGGCAACCTCTACGTGAAGGGCACCGGCGACCCCACCCTCGTCATCGAGAAGCTCTGGAAGCTCGTCTACGACCTCAAGATGGAGGGCGTGACCGAGGTGAGCGGCGACGTCATCTTCGACGACACCTACATGGACAAGGAGCGCCTCATCCCCGGCTGGGACAAGAAGTCCGACCTTGAGGACGGCCCCACCTACTTCTCGACCCTCGGCGCGTTGTCGCTCAACTACAACGCCGCCGCCCTCGTCGTCGGCCCCGGCCCTGAGGTCGGCGGCGCCGCCCGGGCCCAGCTTGAGGTGCCCTCGGCGGCGATCGTCGAGGTCGAGAACAAGCTCACGACCACGGCCAAAGGCTCGCGGCGCAACATCCGCATGGAGCGTGAGGTCGAGGGCCGCACGATGAAGCTCACGCTCACCGGCACCGTGCCCCTCGGCGGCGAGTCGGAGCGTTTTTACCGCGTCGTGCCCGACCCCTCGGCCTACTTCGTCGCCTGCTTCGCGGAGCTGCTCAAGGCCCACGGCATCAAAGTGAAGGGCCAGTGGCGTGAGGCCGAGACGCCGGACAAGGTCCGCGAGCTGGCGAGCCTCCGCTCCGCGCCGCTCTCCGTGATCCTCATGGACGTCAACAAGAACTCCAACAACTTCTTTGCAGAGCAGGTGCTCAAGACCGTCGGCGCGGAGGTCAAAGGCGCCCCTGGCACCACCGCGAAGGGCCTTGAGGTCATCGCCGACTACCTCAAGGAGCTCGGCGTGGCGTCGGGCGAGTACACGGCCGTGAACGGCTCTGGGCTCTCCCGCGGCACCAAGTTCACCGCGGCCCAGCTCAACGCCGTGCTCGTCGACATGGCGATGAACGAGGACGTCACCCACGAGTTCCGCTCGTCTCTGGCCATCGGCGGGCGCGACGGCACCCTGTGGTCTCGGTTCCGCGACTCCGACGAGGTGGATCGTGTTCGCGCCAAGACGGGAACCCTCGACGGCGTGCATTGTCTCGCGGGGTATGCGTTGGGTCAGGACGGACGCCTCTATGCCTTCACCTTCTTCGTCAACGACCTGCCGTACAGCATCTCGCGCGCGCGGAAGGTCCAAGATCAGCTCGTGTCGGCGCTCTTCACCGCAGGCGCGGACGTCGTGGCTGAGCAGGCGCCCTGAGCCGCGCGGCGTAGTCCGGGGCCGGGTCGTTGACATGAACAGGGGGCGCCCGGTATACAAGGGGTTGTGCGCGCGGCCAGGACTCGTGTGGAGCTGGTCGAGCTGTGCGCACCCTCGCCCTCCAATGGTGTGCCTGGAGCAGAACGGATGAAGCGGTTGTTTAGCCTGGCCCTCGCTGTGGGCTGCTTCGTGACGCTCGCGCCGATTGGTCGCGCACAAGATGGCGGCGCCACCGAGACGCCTGCCGCCGACCCCACCCCAGCCGCGGGAGCCGCGGACACCGCGCGCTACGACCCCCAGCTCGGGACCATGGAGGAGCGCGTCAACGGCCTCAAGGAGCAGGTGTTCCGCTCCAAGGCGACGCTGCAGCTCCTCAAGGAGATCATGCTCCAGGGCTCGACCGGCGGCGCGCGCAGCTCCGTCGTGCACGTCAACGAGCTTGGGCGCACCTACTCCATCGAGTCCGTCGCGTATTACCTCGATGGGCAGTCGATCTTCGCCAAGTTTGATCCCTCTGGCTCGCTGAACGACGCCAAGGAGATCTTGGTCTGGGACGGCGCCATCCCGCCGGGCCAGCATCAGCTCATGGTCACGGTGGTGCTGCGCGGGCGGGGCTTCGGTGTCTTCAACTACATGGAAGACTACCGGCTCGACCGTGAGGCCACCTTCCCGTTCAACGCCCAGGAGGGTCAGGCCTCCAACCTTCGGGTGGTCGTGAACGAGAGCGCGCGTGGGTCCTATGTCGAGAAGCCCAAGCTCGACTTCCAGCTCCAGACCATCCAGCTTGACTCGGCGGACGAGTGAAGCGAGAGGGGATTCGGATGAACCCCAAGTTCAAACAGGACTCCGTTGACGGGGGATGTATGCGCGTCGTGGGTGTGCGAACGAGCGGACTTGGCGTGGTCTCGCGCCTCGCGCTCGTCGTCGGGCTTCTCACCGCGCCGGGGGTGGCGGCCGCTGAGGACGTCCAGTCCGCGCTCGCCGGGGTAGGGGAGGATCTCGCCGCCGCCGACAAGCGCATCAGCGAGATCAACGCCAACCTCACGAACCGCCGGGGGCTCATCGGCTCCTTTGAGGCCATCGCGCGCTACGAGGACGCGGTCTATCGCTACCTCATGGGCGACTTCGACGGGGCCGCGAAGGAGTTCTTTACGCTCATCGAGTCGGGGGCCCTGGGCGACGACATCCGCCACGCCGACTCCCAGTGGTACTTCGCCGAGTGCCTGTTTGAGCTCGGCAGCTACACCCTCGCTGAAGAGGGCTACAGCGTCATCGTGCGGTCCGGCGACCGCCACGCCCACTTCGCCTCTTCGGTGCGCCGCCTCTTGGAGCTCTACGGCATCACCGGCGACGCCAAGGCGTTCTACAACCTCTACAACGCCTACATCGTCTCCAACAAGGTCTCGGCGACGGACGAGGTGAAGTACACCCTCGCCAAGTCCTTCCGCCGCCAAGGCGCCGCGCTCTACGTCCAGGCGAACAACCTGCGCTGGCAGGGCCAGGTCTACGGCGCTGAGGCCATGCGGGATCAGGCCGAGCAGGCCTTCGCCCGGGCCAAGTCCCAGCTCACCCAGGTCGGCGCTGGGGGCAACTTCTACGCCCGCGCTCGGTACTCCATCGGCGTCATTCTGCTGCAGCAGGGGGAGCTCGCCGCGGCCTACAAACGCGCCGAGGGCCAAGACGCCTCCGTCGCCGAGCTGCGCGCCGCCGCCTTTAGCGCGGCCATCGACGAGTTTAAGGTCGTCGCCGCCGTGCCCCAGACCTCGCCGGAGGACATCGAGGTCGTCGACCTCGCGAACCTCGCCATCGCTCGCCTCTACGACGAGCTCGGCCGCCACAACGAGGCCCTCGCCACCTACGCCCTCATCCAGCGCGCCTCAAAGTACTTCCCCGACGCCCTCTACGAGATGGTCTGGACGGCGATCAAGATCGAGGACTACGAGGCCGCCTTGGACTCGGCGGGCATCTTCCTCCTGGCCTACCCCGAGCACCGCTACACGGCGCAGCTCAAGGTCATCCAGGGCAGCCTCCACATGAAGGAGAAGCAGTACAAGCAGGCCCTCGCCAGCTACGAGCGTGTCGTGGCCGAGTACACGCCGCTCTACGACCGCGTCTCCAAGATCGCCGACGACAGCCTCGCGGCGAACGACTGGTTCAGCCGCCTCGCCGCCGCTCCGGATCCGGCCGCGTACTTCAACGATGAGCTGCCGCTCTACGCCGTCGAGATGCTCGTCACCGACCCCGGCATGGCCAAGGCGCTGCGCATCTACCGCGAGGCCGAACGCCAGCGCGCGGACATCGCGGCCTCCGAGGCCCTCATCTCCGAGATCGAGGCGGCCTTGGCCGCGGGCGCGGGCGGCGCCGCCCAGGCCAGCGAACAAGAGCTCATCGGCGTGAGCCTCTCCCTGCAGCGCGCCCAAGGGGAGCTGCTCAGCGCGGAGGAGACCGTGCTCCAGGAGGTCGGCGACCCGGCGCTCCGCGAGAAGGTCGGCGCCATCACGCTCCGCCGTGAGCAGGCGCGCGCCGAGCTGACCTCCAGCCGGTCCGGCGGCGAGCTGAGCGCCAACCCCGCGCTCACCGCCGAGTACATCAAGCTCCGCGGCGAGCTCAAGGCCCTTCGGAGCGGGGTCACCGACCCCATCGCCAACGGCCAGCTCGCCGAGATCGACAAGCACTGGGCGACCTTGGGCGGCCTCGACAAGAAGGTCGCCGAGATCCAGGGCCGCCTCGGCGGCGTGCAGAGCGGCGAGCTGGCGACGATTCAGCGCCGCCTGGACCAAGAGAAGGCCGCCGTCGCCGCCTCCAAGGTCGCCGTAGACGCCACCTTGAGCGAGGCCGGCGCCCTGGCGGGCATGGTCACCCAAGAGGGCTTCCGCGAGCTTGAGGACCAGTTCGCGCTGTCGATCCTCAAGGCCGACCGCGGCATCGTCGATGTCTACTGGGTCGAGAAGGTGCGCGTGACCGACGAGCTCAAGGCGGTGAAGACCGACCGCAGCGCGATGGTCGCGAACCTGGAAGCGCAGTTCAGTGTCATTCGGCAGGGGCTACCGCCTGAGCCAACGCCAACGGCCGTCGAAGGGACGGAGGACTGAGATGAACCCGCTTCACCGCCTCACCCGCCGACTCACTCTGACCCTCGCCTTGGGCCTGCCCGCCGCGGCCAGCGCCCAGGACGTGCCGCTCATCAACCCTCCTCCGGGCGGCCGCAACGCCGAGCGTGTGACCGGCGTCACCACCGAGGAGATGGCGGCTTACGAGGACACCCTCAGCCGCTTCCGGGAGCGCTCCGCGGAGTTCTCCGGAGACGCCCGGGCCATCGTCGACCAGATCGAGCGCGAAGAGCGCGCCGAGCTCGACTTCGCCTATGGCCCCCTGCTGACCGACCTTGAGGTCGAGCAGCGCCGCCTGCGCGACGAGTCCATCCGCCGTTTTGAGGCCTTCCTCGTCCGTTACCCGAGCACCGAGTACTCGGCGACGGTCATGTTCCGCCTCGCCGACCTCTACTTCGACGTCGCGGGCGAAGACTACCTCCGCCAGATGGACGAGCGCACGGCCTTAGAAGACCGCCTCACCATGGAGCAGCGCTTCGAGCTGCCGCCGCCGCCTTCGGTGGACTACAGCCGCTCCATCGCGCTCTACCGCCGGATCCTCGCCGAGTACCCGAACTTCGAGTACACCGACGGCACCCTCTACATGCTCGGCTACTGCTACGGCGAGACGAGCACCGACGTCGAGATGGACGCCGAGGAGCTCTCCAAGAGCTACTACGAGCAGCTCGTCGCCCGTTTCCCCGAGTCGCGCCTCGCCATCGACGGCAACTTCGCGCTGGGGATGTACCACTTCGACAACTACAACGTGAAGCAGGCCCTCGCCCACTTCCAGAAGGTCACCGAGCGCGCCGAGAAGGGCAACGCCCTCTACGACCGCGGCATGTACATGCTCGCGTGGTCGCAGTACCGCCTCTCTGACTACGAGGGCGCCTTCGACACGTTCACGCGCCTGCTCGACTTCTCGTTGGAGTACTACAAGGAGTCCGGCAAAGACTCCAACATGAAGCCCGACGCCTTGGAGTACCTCGCGATCTCCATGATCGACGTCGCCAAGAACTCGGAGTCCTTCTCCGATCCCAACTGGCGGAAGTACTCCACGGACCCCTTGGTCTCCTCCGGACAGCTCCTCGCCTCGACGGGCTACGGGCTCAACCCCGCGGGCCCCATCCAGGTCTTTGACCTGTGGTTCAACAAGGTCGGTCGCCGCGAGTACGAGATCGAGGTCATCAAGACCTTGGCGGCGAAGCTGGAGGAGGCGTCCTACGCTGAAGACGCCATCGCCACCTACGAGTACATCCAGCAGAAGTGGCCGACGGACCCCGAGAACCCCGACTTCCAGTACCGCATCTCCCAGCTCTACATCTCCGGCGTCGCCGTCCGGGATGACGCCGCCGCCGACGCGGCCCTCGCCAAGCTCGGCGAGATGTACAACGACGACAGCGCCTGGGCGGCGGCCAACCGCAACAACCCCGACGCCTTGGCGAAGGCCCAAGCCTACCAAGAGCAGTCGTTGTACTCGGTCGCCACGGGCTTACACGCCCGCGCCCAGCAGACCGGCAGCATCGCCGACTACTCCATGGCGGCCGACCGCTACCGCGAGTACCTCAACAAGTTCCCCTTCGCGAACCAGTACTACCAGACCCAGTTCTACCTGGCCGAGGCGCTGTACTCCTCCGAGCGGTTTGAGGAGGCCATCGTCGAGTACGACGCGCTCCTCAAGGTGCCCGGCGAGGAGTGGACCGAGGCCGCCCAGGTCCGCATCTTCGTGAGCTGGTACAACCTGCTCAACCAGCGTTACGGCGACCTCCAGAAGCTCCCGCCAGACGCCGTCGTCGAGCGCACTGAAGAGACGAAGACCGGCGAGCAGCGCAACGTGTACATGCTCTCCGATCTCCACAAGGAGTTCATCAAGTCCGCCGACTCGATGAAGGCCGCCTCGTTCAAGAACGAGACCTGGGAGACCGCCCGACAAGAGAACCTCTCGGTCTACTACTACCTCCCGGCGCAGATCTACATCGTGCACGGCCACCACGAGGAGGGCCGCAAGCGCATGGAGGAGGTCATCACCCTCTACCGGCGCACGAAAGAGGCCTCCTACGCCGCGAGCTACATCGTCGATAGCTACCTCGCTGAAGGGGACCTGGAGAACGTCGCCAAGTACTCGGCCTACTACCGCATGATGACCGACCTCGGCGCCAACGAGCGGGTCGACACTGCGGCCGTGAAAGATCGTTTCATTACCCTCGAGGCCGAAGCGCAGTTCAAGATCGCCAACAAGCTCATCGCGGTTGATCCCCTTCAGGCCGCCAAGGCCTTCGAGGACTACCTCGTCCAGTACCCCAACGCCCCCGAGATCGCCCTCAAGTACGCGCTGTACAACGCCGCGAACCAGTACGAGATCGGCGGCAAGGCCGACCGGGCGAACGAGCTCTTTGAGCGGTTCATCAACAGCTACCCCAAGGACGAGCTCGCCCCGCCGCTCTACTTCCGAATCGCCACGAACTACGCCTCGGTCTTGGAGCTGAACAAGTCCGTCGAGTACTACGAGCGCCTGTACAAGAACTTCCCCACGTCCCCCGACGCCCCGGCGGCGCTGTACATGGCGGGCTTCTTGCGCACGGGGCTTGGCGATCACAAGGGCGCGGCGCAGAACTTCATGACCTACGTCGAGAAGCTGCCGCCCCAGCCCGACGCTGAGGCCGTGTACTGGCTCGCGGGCCAGCAGTGGCAGCTCGTCGGCGACAAGGAGGCGCTCAGCTTCTACCGCCGCTACCTCCAGCGTTTCCCGGACTCGAGCCCCGACCACGTCATGGAGGCCTACCACTTCATCGCGAAGTACTACGAGCGCACCGGCGACAAACGCGCCGCCGAGCAGGCTTGGAAGGACATCACGACGAACTACGCGCGCCTCGCCGCCAAGGGCACCCTCGGTCCCAAGGCGCGAAACATCGGCGCCGAGGCCGCCTTCCGCGACATGCAGGCCGCCTACAACGCCTTCATCAAGGTCAACTACCCCAAGAAGGAAGAGGACCTGATCAAGTACCTCCTGGAGGACAAGCCCAAGGAGTTCGCCGCCATCACCCAGATGGAGCTGGCGCTCATCACGACCTACCAGGACTTCGAGTACAGCTCCGCCGCCCTCTACATCTCCGGCGCCACCTTCATCGCCTGGGCGGACATGTTCTACAACGCCCCGGCCTCGCCGCAGATCGCCGCGGATGAGGATCTCCTCGCCGCGTACCGTGAGGAGCTCGACAAGCTCGGCCGCCCGGCTGAAGAGAAGGGCATCTCGCGCCTCCAGGCGAACCTCCAGAAGTCCAAGGACGAGAAGCGCGCCTCGGTCTGGATCGACAAGTCGATCGCGATGCTGAACGACCGCGACCCGCTGAACTACCCCCTGGAGAAGGCCGAGGTTCGTGGGCAGAGCACGGCCTCCGTGCTCCCCACCTCTGGGCCCTTGGACATGCCGAAGCCTGAGCCCGCGCCCGCGCCGACGACGCCCGCGCCGGCGACGCCCGCGCCGACGACGCCCGCGCCGGGGACGCCATGATCCGCCTTCCGCGCCCTCTGCGCATCACGGAGGCTACTCGATGAGCCTGATCCCGCTCCTCCTGCTCTCCCTCGCGTGTAAGAAGCCCGTTGACCCCGTCGCTGGTGGTGATCCCGCCGCGGCGGAGGTGCAGGCCGCCATCGACGCCGCCGCCCAAGGCCAGACCGGCACGACGCCGACGGCCGAGGCGCCCAAGGGCTCGGACACCCGATCGCAGATCGGCCAGGCCACGGCGCTGCTCACGACGAAGAAGCCTGAGGACGCCCGCGCCGCGGTCGATCGCCTCAAGGGCCTGCTCGTCAGCGAGCCGAACAACCCCTACATCCACTTCAACCTCGGCGTGGCTTACGAGGTGATGGGGGACCAGACCAGCGCCCGCGACGCCTACCTCGAGGCCGTGCGTATCCAGAAGGACTTCGGCCCGGCCTACCTCAACCTCGCGGCGATGGACATGCGCAGCGGCCAGTACGATCGCGCCGCGAGCCGTTACCGCCTGGGCATCTCCAACGATCCCGACAACATGGATCTCTGGGTCGGCCTCATCTCGGCGCTCCAGAAGCAGGGCAAGCTCACCGAGGCCGAGGCCGAGGCGAAGAAGGCGCTGCAGATCAACTCCAACGCGCTCAACGTCTACAACAACCTGGGCCTCGTCTACATCGAGCGCGGCCAGCTCGACCTGGCGAACTTCATCTACCAGAAGGCGCTCACGACGGTGCCTGGCGCCGACGCCAGCGCGAACATCCACTGCAACCTGGGCCGCATCTACCAGCTCCAGGGCAAGTCCGGCGACGCCAAGCAGGCGCTCACGAAGGCCTTGGAGCGTGATCCCAACCTCGTCCCCGCGCTGATGTACTTGACCGAGTACAACCTCGCGAACCGCAACTTCGTGGACACCGTGCCGCTCATGGAGCGCGCCCGCGACCTCGATCCCGGCAACCCGAACATCTACATGAACCTCGGCGTCGCCTACCGCGGGACCGCCCGCTACGACGAGGCCCGCGCCGCCTACGAGCAGGTCATCAAGCTCAAGCCTGAGGATCCCGATCCCCACCTCAACCTGGGCATCCTCTACGGCGACTACATGAAGAACTACGACGCGGCCATCGCCGAGTACGAGCTCTACATCAAGATGGGCGGCTCCCAGTCCTCCGCGGTCCAGGTGTACATCGAGAACACCCGGAAGGAGCAGGAGAAGGTCAAGAAGATGGAGGAGCGCAAGAAGCGCGCCGAGGAGGACGCCAAGCGTCGCGAGGCCGCCAAGGCTGAGGAGGAGCGGAAGGCCCGTGAGGCCGCCGCTGCCGAGGCCGCCGCCGCCGCAGCCGCCGCGTTCGGCGGAGCGCAGCCTCCGGTCGATCCCGCGCCGCCCACACCCCCGCCCGACGGTGGTACAGCTCCTCCGGTGCCCGCGCCCGAAGGCACCACCCCGCCCGCGACCCCGCCCACCGACAACCCCTGGGGAGGCTGACCCATGCGCTCCGCTCTGATCGCCCTCTGCGCCGTGATCGCGCTCGCCGCGTTGGCGCCCCTCGCGCTCGCCCAAGGCCGCCGGATCACGATCACCGAAGACGACAAGATCGTCGGCGAGATCCAGCGCCCGGACGTGCCCATGATCATCCTGCGCTCGAACCTCAACCAAGACTACGATCTCGTCCTGCGCGAGAGCTTCTTGCCCAAGATCATCGAGTCGGTGGATCAGCGCCCCTTCTGATCCTGCGGCGTCTTGACGGTTCGTTCACGAACCCCGAGAGACGCGCCAATGTCCCCCTCAACAGCGGCTGAACCGCGCATCGCTTTGAGATCTCAACGAATCGTCGGGACAAAACCCAACTGCTCAATGAGTCTGACAGCGACTTCACAAAGTTCAGTCGTGAAATGTTCTCTCGCTTGATGTAGATTCCTCCGGTCTTGGAGAGCCTCAACCGAGGTGATCCTCGCGGTAGGCCAGCGGGCCTCGGGCCCCTCACCCTCGTCATCATCAACTTCACCTGGAGACCAACATGGCCTTCTTTATCGACGCGATGCAGAAGGGCGGGCCCTTCATGTGGCCCATTCTCGCCTGCGCTATCTTCGGGGCCGCGATCAGCGCTGAGCGCATCTACTACATCTTCTTCCGCGCCGACATCAACGGCACCGCGTTCTTCGCCCAGATCCAGAAGCTGATCATGGCGAACAACATCGACCGCGCCATCAAGCTCTGCACCGCCGAGCCCAACCGCGCCCTCGCCCGCGTGCTCAAGGCTGGCCTCTCCCGCGCCAACCGCTCCGAGGGCGAGATTCAGGCCGCCGTCGATGAGTCCGTGCTTGAGGTCTACCCGACCCTCTCCAAGCGCATGCCCTACCTCTCGATGATCGCCAACGTGGCCACGCTGACCGGCCTCCTCGGCACCATCCAGGGCCTCATCGCCGCCTTCGAGGCCGTGGCCCACGCCTCCGCCGAGACGAAGCAGACGCTCCTCGCGTCTGGTATCTCCGTCGCCATGTTCACCACTCTCGCCGGTCTGGTTGTCGCCATCCCCGTGCTGGTCGTCTCCTCGATCATCCAGGGCCGCATCACCAAGATCCAGGACGACGTGGACCAGTACGCGACCAAGACGGTGAACCTGCTCACCGCTCGTCGCCGCGGCACCCTCGACAAGGAAGGCGGGGCTGAGGCTTCGGCCTGAGCTGTCGCTGAGGTTCGTGGGGTGAGCGTCGAGAACTCTCCCGACGCTCGCCCCAACCTCTGACCTCTACTCCTCTGGAGCGCTGGAATGGCTGGCAAACGTGCTCATGTCCAGGAAGAGCCGCTGAACCTGGTTCCGATTATGAACCTGGTCTCGATTCTCATCCCCTTCCTGTTGATGGCGGCGCAGTTCGTGACCCTCGCGGTCATCGACTCCACTCTCCCCGCGATCGGGCCGCCCCAGGAGGTCGAGACCCCTCCCGACAAGCCCCCGCTCATGCTCTCCGTGGCCGTCACCAACGAAGGCTTCACGGTGATGGGCGCTGACGCGGTGCTCAACCCCCAAGGTGCGCCGCCCTCGGCGGACGCTGGCCCGACCGTGCCGTGCCAGGAGCGCCCCTGTCAGACTCCCCAGTCCTACGACTACAAGGCGCTGACCGAGCTCCTCAACCAGATCAAGGATCAGTACCCCGACGACGAGACCGTCATCTTGGTGCCTGAGTCCCGGATCCCCTACGAGGTCATCGTCTTGCTCATGGACGCCACCCGTGAGGACGTGAACAAGAAGGACGACAAGGGCAAGTCCCGGTTGCTCTTCCCCAACGTGGTCATCGCCGGCGGCGCAGGCTGATCGGATCTCCCTCTTCCTTCTCTCCACTCTTGCCCGGTCTACCTGGGCTTTCAGAGAGCGGTCATGAAAAAGCCCCGTCGTGGAACAGTCAGCGATGAGCTGAACATCACCTCGATGATGGACATGTTCACCATCATCCTGGTCTTCCTCCTCAAGTCGTACTCCACCGAGGACATCTCCGTGGCGGCGTCGGGAGATCTAGAGCTGCCGGTCTCGACCACCATGGTCAAGCCCAAGCTCGCCGTGAACGTCGTCGTCTCCAAGTCGAGCATCACCGTGGACGGCACGCCCGTCATGGCGCTCACGCGGAAGCCTGACGAGACCGGCAAAGAGTGGATCGCTGTGCCCGACGAAGAGAAGAAGGGCCAGATGATCACGCGCCTCTACGACCGCCTCCTGGAGAAGGCGGAGCAGGCCAAGCGCATCGCCGAGGCCACGGCCTCCGAGGAGCACGCCTTCAAGGGCGAGATCCTCATGCAGTGCGACAAGGAGCTCCCGTTCTCCGTCATCCGCGAGGTCATGTACACCGCGGGCCAGGCGCAGTTCTCGAACTTCCGGTTCGTCGTCTACTCGTCTACGAGCTGATTCAGGCCCCCCTGCTCGGGGAAGTTGAAGGGTGTTCACTCGCGTCGCTTGCGCCAGTGGGCACCCTTCGTTTATTCTGCGATCGTGCCCCCGCCTGCGAAGGTGGGAGCCGGAGCGTCAAGAATCTTCGCCCAGACTCTTCACTCTGATACACTCATCCTGTGGTAACACCCGCTTGAGATCTCCCGAGAACTTCACCTCCGATTCATTGTCCGGTCTTCGGGCAGACAGGCGGGTCGCCTGGGCCTCTTCGGGGTGTGAAGTTTTCCAGGAAGCTCGGGAACCAAGGTCTACAGGGAATTGATCCATGGCGCAGCCTCAGCGACAGACGCAGGTCCAGATCAAGGTTCTTCGCATCGGCATCGTCCAGGACGGCAAGATCGTCAAGGAAGAGCTGATCAAGTCTGGAGATCCCGTCACCATCGGGGACTCCGACAAGAACACCTTTCAGCTCGCCACGCCCACCTTGGGCAAGCGATTCCAGCTCTTTGAGCCCCAGAAAGGCGGCACGTACAACCTTGTCTTCACCGACGGCATGACCGGCCGCGTGTCGTACAAGGATGACGTGCTGGGCTTTGACCAGCTCAAGACCGCGAGTGAGGTCGTCAAGAAGTCGGACGGCTTCCACCTGCCGCTGAACGACAGCAACCGCGGCAAGATCATCGTCGACGGCCTCACGATCCTCTTCCAGTTCGTGCCGCCGCCGCCCGAGCCCTTGGGCGCGTCGATGGACTTCCGGCCGAAGTTCATCGAGGACGACGACCCCGTCTACTATGGCTTCCTCAGCGTGTTCTGGGCCCTGGGCATCGTCTTCGGCATCATCACGGTGAACGCGCCGCCCCGGCAGCCCTCCGTCGATGAGCTCCCCGAGCGCTTCACCCAGATCATCAGCACGCCTCCTTCGGAGGAGACCCCTCCGCCCCCTGAGCCTGTCGAGTCCGACGAGGGCGAGCAGGTGGTCAAGAAGGAGGAGGCGGAGTCCTCGGAGAAGGTCGCCAAGAAGCCGGAGAAGGACGCCGCGGCGCGCCGTGAGCAGGCCCGTGAGCAGGTCATGCAGCAGTCCCGCCTGCTGATGGCGATCATCGGTACGCGCGGTGAGTCCGCCTCGGGCAGCCGCGTCGAGGATCTCCTCGGCGAGGGCGACTTCGCGGGTCAGGACCTCGACGCCGCCTTGGCGAACGTCTCCGGCGCTGAGGTCGCCTCGTCCACCTCCATGGAGGCCCGCACGGGCACCGCGGGTGGCCGCCGTGACGCGGACATCGGCGACCTGCAGGGCGGAAAGGTCGGCGCTGTCGGCGTCGGCTCAGGCCCGGCCGTCCAGGTCAGCGGCAACATCGGCGTCGAGCAAGAGGACGCCTACCTTGAGTCCGGCGACGCCGCGGCCGTCAAGAAGGTCGTGAAGAAGCAGTCGGGCCAGGTGAAGTACTGCTACGAGTCCCAGCTCAAGTCCAACCCCACCCTCGCGGGTCGTGTGGAGATCACCTTCTTGGTGAAGGCGGGCCGCGTCACCAGCGCCAAGGCCGCCTCGAACAGCACCGGCAGCGACGCCTTGGCCCAGTGCATCGTCGGCAAGGTGAAGAGCTGGCGCTTCGGTGAGGACGTCGTCGGCGAGTTCACCTACCCGTTCTCGCTCACGCCCTCGAGCTGATTCATCGTTCGTTCGCCGACCGGGCCGGGCGCTCACCACGTCCGGCCCGTCGTGCGTTTGGGGGGGACGTCATGGGCCTGACGCTGTCGCTCTCCGCTCCTGCGGTCGCCCGCGCCACGGCCGCGCCGCGCTCGCGGATCCTCCTCGGAGCCAGAGATGCGAAGGAAAGGGATGTGAAAGATCCAAATTTTGAGGCAGGTCGCCGTCGCGTGCGTGCGGCGCCGCCAATCTTCGGTCACCCGGGCGCGGGTCGGCGGGCCTCGGCCGGTCGAGCGAGCGCCGGTCGGCGGGGCAGGGGGCTCCGGTCCGAGCTCGGCGTCGAGCGGTCGGGGAGATCCGCCGAGAGTTTGACGAAGACACTACAGATCGTGGCGCGCGCGTCATCGAGTGGTCTCGCGTCGGCGCCTGCCGAGGATTCTTTCAGCCACGGCAAGGAGTTGCCCTCCTCACGATCGAGCGTGGCCCGCTCACGAGACCTTGATCTTTCCTTCAGATCCGGTGATCTGGAATGATCTGTGCGGTGTCTGAACAACATGAGAGGCGGCGTGCGGTTGACAGCCCCGCCCGTTCAACGGTAACGTCCTGCTGTCCTCAGGAGTGCGTCATGACCATTCGGAACCTCTTCGTGCTCACCGTGGCGCTCGGGTTCAGCTCGCCCGCTGCGCTCGCCCAGGATCCGGCGAGCCAAGGCGAGGTCGTGAGCGGCTCCTCGACGTCTTCTTCGCAGAAGATCCAGTTCGGCCGCGACGCGATCACCGACATGAAGGCGACCGCTGAGTACGTCAACGGCCTGCTCGTCACCGCCCAGCCCGAGCAGGACGCGGTGAAGATTCAGTGCCTCAACAAGAAGCTCTCCGCCGTGCGCGCGCTGGTCCAGGTCAGCGAGTCTGCGTTGGCGAGCATGCAGGAGGCCCTCGCCGTCGGAGACGACGGGCGCGCCGACTACGAGTTCCGGAAGATCGGCGTCGCCAAGAACAAGGCGAACCAGTTCCGGGGCGAGGCGGACGCTTGTGTCGGCGAAGAGGGGAAGGCCGAGACCCAAGAGAGCGCCAAGTACGAGGGCGCTGAGCTCAGTGAGACCATCGCCGATGGGAACACGGGCATCGGGATCGACCCTCCTGGCGTCTCGCCCTTTGAGTGAGCGCGTTCTACAATCCGAGGACGCGCCGCCCACACGGGTCGCGCGAAAGACTTCTCGCGGCCCCGCCGCTCGCTGAGGTAGGCCAGACGTTGAGGCAAGAAGCGATGACAAAGAACCTTCGGGGGAACGAGAGGGGCGCGTCCGCGGCTCGATCGTTCGGTGCGCTCTTCGCGACGTTGCTCCTCGCCGCGCCGGCCACGGCGGGTGGGCCCGGCAGCGGCGTCCGCTTCGCGGATCACGGCCTGATCACGCCCACCCTCGACGTTGGCACGCAGTTCCAGTCCAACCCGTTCCTCGTGGACGGCGGTGGCACCTCGGCGGACCGCCAGGTCGTGCGAGGCGTCAACCTCCTCGCCCGGCCCCAGATCAAGCTTGAGGTCACGAACGACCTCCTCGTCTTCGACCTCACCGCGAGCCTCGCCGCCCGGCAGTTCCTCAACAAGTCCGCCCGCAACCTCAGCCGCGCCACGGACTCCACCGCGCTGGCCAACTTAGAGCTGCTCCCCGACGCCGTCGTGGGCCTCAAGGTCGGCGAGGACTTCTACATCGACAACCGCCCGTCCGAGGCCCGCTTCGCCGGTCTTGAGGACAACACAGGGCGCCCCTTCGTCACCCAGGTGCACTCCGGCTCCGACGCCTGGCTGGCGGTTCACCCCGGCGGTGCCCTGAACATCGACGTCGGCGGCTTCTTCGACGTAGACGACTTCTCCACGAACCCGAACTCGACGCCGTCTCCGACAGACGACAACAACTCGGGCGTGCTGGGCGCCGACCTCAACAACCGCTGGCGTTACGGCCCTCAGCTCGACGTCAAGTGGGCGTTCTTCCCCAAGACCTCGCTCCTCGCCAGCGCGGAGTTTGAGCGGTTCAACTGGGAGAACAACCTCATCCAGACCACGGGCGGCACGGCCCTGGAGTTCTCTGACGACTGGCTGGCGATGCCCGACGGCATCGGCTTCCGCGTGAACGCTGGCCTCTCCGGCCGCTTCACCAAGAAGATCGTGCTCAACACGACGGTCGGCTACGGCCAGCTCCGCTACGACACCACCTCCGTCGAGGAGGAGGCCGCCGCGAAGGCCGCCGCTGGGGTCCAGGGCCTGGACAGCCTCGACGCCGCGAGCCAGGGCTGGGACGCCACGCTCTCCACCTTTGGTGAGGGCCTGCTCGTGACGAGTAAGCTCGCCTGGGCGCCGCGTAAGAACCAGACCTTCTCGCTCGGCTACGTCAAGGACTACCAGGACTCCTGGTTCACCAACTACGTCAGCTACCACTACGGCTTCTTGCGGTACGAGGGCAAGCTGAGCCGTCGCCTCACGGTGAACGGCAACTTCGGCTACCGCATGGAGAAGTACCGCGGCCACGTCACCCGGGATGACCAGGTGACGACGCTGATGGTCGGCGGCACCTACAGCCTCCAGAACTGGCTCGCCGTGTCCGTAGACACGGGCTGGAACCGCCGCGTGAGCTGCCCGGACGGCCTCTGCGCGAACGGCAACGCCGACTCCCGCCGCGAGTACGACAACGTGCCCGTGAACCTGCTGTTCACGTTCTCTTACTGAGCGGCGCGGCGGCGCTCCCGCCACGACCCGCCGCGGGGGCTCACCAGCGCGGCGACCGCGCCCAGCGCCAGGCGGTCTCGATGATGCCGTCGAGGTCGCGGCGTTGGGGCGTCCAGCCGAGCTCGGCGCGGATCAGCGCGGAGCTGGCGTAGAGCGCGGGGGGATCCCCGGCGCGGCGCGGCGCGATGCGGTGGGGGACGGGGCGGCCCGTGACCCGGGCCACGCTCTCCAGGACCTGCAGCACGCTGTGGCCACGCTCGGAGCCGAGGTTCCACGCCCCGCCGGGGCTGCCCGCGAGCATGGCGTCCATCGCGAGGGCGTGGGCCGAGGCGAGGTCCATGACGTGCACGTAGTCCCGGATGCAGGTGCCGTCGGGGGTGTCGTAGTCGTCGCCGAAGACCTCCAGGGGAGGTCGGGCGCCCATAGCGGCGGCCAAGGCGAGGGGGATGAGGTGGGTCTCGGGGTCGTGGGACTCGCCGAGGCTGCCGTCGGGGTGGGCGCCCGCGGCGTTGAAGTAACGTAAGGAGCTGGCGCGCAGGCCCTCCAGGGCCCGGCAGGTCTCCAGCATCTGCTCTACCTGGAGCTTTGAGAGGCCGTAGGGGCTCAGCGGGCCCTTGGGGTGGGTCTCATCGACCGGCTGGGTCTGGGGGGCGCCGTAGATCGCGCAGGTCGACGAGAACACGATGGCGGGGACGTCGGCGTCGCGCATGGCGTCGAGGAGGTTCGCCGTGCCGCCGACGTTGAGCGCGAAGTAGAGGCTCGGGCGCACCATGGACTCGCCGACCATGGCCCGGGCGGCGAAGTGCATCACGGCGTCGAAGCCCCGACCCCGAAGCGCCGCGCGCAGCGCCGCCGGATCGCGGATGTCGCCGACGATCAGCTCCGAGCGGACCGCGCCGCGGTGGCCCGTCGAGAGATCATCAAAGACGACGACCTCGTCCCCACGATCCTCCAAGAGCCGACAGCAGTGGGATCCGATGTAGCCGGCGCCACCGACCACCAGCACTCGCTTCGCCATTCACGTCTCCTTCGCGTGGGGGCGCACGCCCGATTCCGTCGCTTGTGTAGAGCCCCGTGTCAAGCGAACGGACCACCCTCTTGCGTGTATGATGTGATACCTTAGATTGTCAGATGACGTGTCAAGAGCTTTGAGGTTGACCGTCCTCTGGACAGGAGCTGAGAGTGGCCCGCACCGCAAACGCCGTGGAGAAGACCTCCAGCGGTCGCAAGTCCAGCGCCGGGGAGAAGAAGCCTCGGGCGCGCGCCGCGAAGGCTGACACGCCGCCCAGCGCCGAGCCCAGCGCGGCGAGCCGCGCGGGTTTCACCCCCGAGAACCGCCGGTTCCTCCTGTATCTTGGCGGCTTGGCGGCCTGCGGGTTCACGACCTTGGCCTTGGCCTCGTACTCGCCCACGGACCCAGCCTTCTCCCGCCGCTCGTCGGTGGAGGAGATCGCCAACTGGTGTGGGCGCTCCGGCGCGGCCCTGGCGGACGTGCTGTACCAGCTCTTCGGGTACTCCTCCTGGTCGGTGCTGCTCGTCGGGCTCTGGCTCGGCCTGCGCTTCGCTCGACACCCCTCGGCCACCTTCACGAAGCTCCTCGCGGGCGGCCTGGCGAGCTGGTGGACCGCGGCGCTCCTCGCCCTGGTGACCTGGCCCCATGTCCGCCCCGGCTTCCCCATCGGCGGGGCCCTGGGCGCGGCGAGCGCGGAGTGGCTGCTCTTACACCTGGGCACCGTCGGGTCCTACGTCGCGGTGGTCTCGACCATCGCCGCGGGCCTCACGGTGATGTTGGGCATTGACTGGGAGACCTTGGCCGGTCGCGGCGTGAGCGCCGTCGAGTCCAAGGCGCCCGTGGTCCGTGGTGGCCTCGCTCGGGCCGCTGGCGCGGCGGCGGGCGCGGCGGGCGCGGCGGTGGGCGGCGGCGTGGCCTTCGGCCAGCGCGCGCTGAGCTCCTTCTCGTTCCGGCGCGGCGAGGGCCCGAC
The DNA here is from genome assembly GCA_023150845.1 of Myxococcota bacterium. Lineage (GTDB taxonomy): Bacteria > Myxococcota_A > UBA796 > UBA796 > CAJQPC01 > JADKFE01. Next base: position 52,018 of record JAKLKD010000068.1, read on the forward strand.
CCCCAACGAGGTCGGCTGGCCCTCCGATCTCACCGACGACGAGACGAGCGAAGAGGTCGAGCGCTCCGTGCCCGCCGCGCGGCCGAGCGCCCCTGAGCCGCGCATGAACCTCGCCGAGCCCCGGCTGACCTTGGCCTTTGGCGCCGCCCCCGCGGCGACGCCGACCGTCGAGCCTGCGCTCCCCGAGCAGGAGCCCGTCGAGCGCACGGAGTACGCCGTCCGGGAGCTGGTCGAGGTGGAGGTCACCGCGACCGTCGCCCCGCCCTCACGCCCGAGCCGGGCCGCCCCGCTGGAGGACGGCTGGGGCGCGATGCGCTGGCCCGACGGTGAGCCCACCCCCAAGCGCCCTGAGGCGCCAGCGCCGGTCGTGGCGCCGGTGATCGCCGCCGCTGCGCCCGTGGTGGTCGCCGCCGCGCCTGTCGTGGCGCCTGTCGTGGCCGCCG
>JAKLKD010000414.1 GCA_023150845.1 Myxococcota bacterium
GTGCTCGGCGCGCTGGGCGCTGAGCGCGGCGTCCAAGGCGGCGGCGTTGGCCTCGCTCACGGCGGCGATGGCCTCGGCGTTCGCCTGGGCCAAAGCGACGGCGCGGGCGCCCTCGTCGGGCCGGGCGGCGCTGGAGGCCCGCTCAAGCTGCTCCTGCTGCACCTTCACCACGTCGGTCAAGGCGCTGAGCTGGTTGCGCAGGGCGTGCACCTCAGCGGTGAGGCGGCTCACCTCGGCGCGCACGGCCTGGAGCTCCTGGGGGCTCGGGATCTCCGCCTGGCGGAAGGCCTCCTGCACGATGTCGCGAACGGGCGTCTCGACGACCCGACCCGCGGACCCGGACACTACCCGAGCGAAGAGATCTTTGACACCCATGACGCCAACCTCGCAGTTTTTGGCTTGGCAGGTTTGGTTTGATGGCCTCTTTACCGCGTAGCCCCTTGTCGCGTCAACAGATTTACGGCGGAAGGCCCATCCTCAGCGCGGACAGGCGCAAGCATACGCTCCCGGGGCGAGGGCCCGCGGACCTTCTTCGCCGTCGAGGTCAAGGGCGTAGACCTGCGGGGCGCCCGCGGCGTCGGCCCCGGGGCCCGCGAGGGTGCCGGAGAAGATGAGGGTGGCGCCGTCCGCGGTGAGCAGGGGGTGCGTGAGCACGAGCTGGTCGAAGTAGTGCAGGTGGAAGAGCTGCTCGCGGGTGGGGATGAACTGGCAGAGCGCCCGGGCGGGCCCGCCGAGGGGGCGCTCGTGCCAGCTCAGGTGGCCGCGGGCGCGGTCGACCCGCGCGTAGATCAACGAGCGCCGGGCGGCGGACCAGAAGAAGGCGAGGCAGGGGTCCTCGTTGACGATCATGTCCTCGCCGGTGCGGAGATCGAGGAGGCGGACGACGTCGTAGGCGCCCCCTTCGCCGTCCCGGGCCACGCCCAGGAGCAGGCGCTCACCGTCAAAGGCGGGGGTGATCGCCGCGAGGCCCTGGCAGCGCGCCACCTCGCGGGCGTCGCTCCCGTCGCCCCGGGCGCTGATGATGGCCCCGCTGAGGCCGCCGAGGCCCTCGACGAAGACGAGGCGCTCACCGATCCAGATCGGCGCGCAGTAGAGGCCAGGGGAGGCGCTCGGGGTGAGGTCCGCCCCGTCGCCGAGGGCGTCCCGCACGATCACCCGGCCGTCGCGGCGCCCGCCGACGTGTACGCTGACCGCCGCGCCGCTGGGCGCCCAAGAGAAGAAGAGCGGCGCGCCCTGCTCCAAGAGCCGGCTCTCGCCGGGGCGGCTCATCAGGACGGTGCGCAGGTTGAGCGCGCCCTCCGCGGGCTGGGTGAGCAGCGCGAGGCCCGCGCTGTCCGGGGACCAGGCCGCGTAGAGCGGCGCCTCGTCGGTGAGGGTGAGGAGCGCGACCTGGCGCACGCCGTCCGTTGAGAGGAGCTGGAGCTGGGCGGGCCCGGCCGCGTCGTCGTCGTGGGGGAGCTCAAAGGCGGCGACCCAGGCGCCGTCGGGGCTCCACGCGGGCCAGAGCCAGGCCGTAGACGGGGTCGCGGGCTCCCCCCAGCGGGAGAGCATGAGCTGCTTGGACCAGTCGACGGTCAAGGCGAGGGGGCGGCCCCCGTCGCTGTCGATCAGGTGCGCTTGGTGATCTCCGCCGATGAGCACAACACGACCAGGCACGGGCTCCTCCTCGCGCCGGATTAACCCGCGGCCTCGGAGAGCGTGCGCGCGCCGCCTGATCCTGGGCTCAGCCCCCGAGCGCGCCGAGGAGCCGCGTCGCCAGCAAGGCGTGCAGGCCGAGGGCGATCACGGTGACCCCCAAGGCGAGGCGCGGCATCGGGGCGAGGGCCGCCAAGGCGCGTGGATCGGGCTCGGCGGCGAGCTCCGCCCGGGCGGCGTCGTCGAGGGACTGGGGCTCGGCGCGGTGCATGAGCGCCAGCGCCGTGTCGTTGTGCAGGCCGAAGGTGCCCAAGGAGAGCCCCGTCGTGGCGACGCCGAGCATGACGAGGCCCCCCGTCGCCCCGCCCGTCACCCAGAGTCCCACCGCGAGGGCGAGGCCCGGCAAGGCGAAGGCGAAGGCCGCCGCGCCGATCCAGCGCAGGCCCGCGTGGCGTTGCGCCTCCAGCGCGAGGCGGGGAGATGAGCCGGTCTTTCCGGCGTGGGCGGGGGTCGTCGAGCTCATGGGGTCGCCTCCTGCGTCTCCGCGCTGATTCTACACCCGACCTGGGGCCCTGAAGCACCAACGCCCGCGCTCCAGAAGAGCGCGGGCGAGGTGGGCTGAGGTGAGGCCGAGACCTCACACACAGACGATCACTTGCGGCGAGCGCCGCCCTGGGTGGCCGTGGGAGCCGGGGCATCGGCGGCGGGGGCGGCGGCGCCCTCAGCCTTGGGGGCGATGGCCGGGGGCTGCTTGTCGGCGGGAGCCATCTCGGGGGCCTTGGGGGCCGCCGCGGGGGCGCCAGCGGGGCCACCAGCGGGAGCGCCCTCGGCGGGGGCGGCGCCCTCGGCGGGAGCGGCCTCA
>JAKLKD010000415.1 GCA_023150845.1 Myxococcota bacterium
CCGTCTGCTACTTCACGGACACCGCGCCCCTCGCGCGGCCGGGCGAAGGCGTGACGGCGAACGCGCCGCCGCCTGCCACGGAGCGGCAGGTGCTCGACGCGATCGAGGGGGTCGATCTCCTCATCTTCGACACCATGTTCACCTTCGACGAGTACCTCGAGAAGATGACCTGGGGTCACGCCTACCCGGAGTACGCCGTCGCGCTCTCCAAGGTGGCGAACGTCAAACATCTCGTGATGTTCCACCACGCCCCCGACGCCTCGGACGCCTTCTTGGATGAGCTGAGCGCGAAGTGGCAGGACCACGCGGAGCCCCGGGTGACCCTCGCTCGGGAAGGCCTGCTCATCGACCTCGAGGGCTGAGCCTGCACGTCGCCCGCGCCGTCCTCAAGCAGGGGCGGCGGCGGATTGACCACGCGGCGTGTGGGGCGTAGAATGTCGTCGGCGCCGCGCTGAGCGGCACTATCGGGGTGGTGAGCCAGCGGTGGCGGTGGGCCTCGTCCTTCGTGGGCGGCCCGAAGCGTGTGGACGGCGGAGGCGGGTGATGAAGGCGGTGTTGGCAGGCAGCTTCGATCCGATGACCCTCGGGCACCTCGACCTGGTGCGGCGTGGGCGCCAGATGTTCGACGAGGTCATCATCGCGTGTGGCCACAACGTCAACAAGCGCACCTTGTTCACCTTGGAGGAGCGCCTCGACATCTTGCGGGAGAGCGTCGCCGACATGTCGGGCGTCACGGTGACGCCGTTTACGGGGCTGCTCATCCACTTCTGCGAGGCCCAAGGCGTGAAGGTCATCCTCCGCGGGCTGCGTGTGGCCTCGGACTTCGACTTTGAGCTGCGCATCGGCCTCGCCAACCGAGACATGGCGCCGGAGCTCGAGACCATCTTCTTGCTCACCGACCCCCAGCGCCTCTTCGTCTCCTCCAGCCTCGTGAAAGAGATCGCGGCCATGGGCGGTGACGTCTCCCGCTACCTGCCCGAGCCCGCGCTGCGGCGCCTTCGTGCGCGGCCCAACGCTTAGGCCGTGGCCAACGGGGCTCAACCCCGCCGCATAGACTTGAGAGGCCCATGTCTGATATGAAGTCAACCATGCTCTCGGAACTGCTGTTCAGACCTGACGTTCGCGCAGAGTGTCGCGAGACGCTCTTGCGTGAGCTGCTGCTCCGCACCTTCTCCCACGACGTGCGCGGCTCGGTCATGGGCGTGATGGGCTGGGTGGAGCTCGCGGCGATGGACGGCGACAGCGTCCCGGCCGGGCTCACCCGCAGCCTGGAGCGCCTGACGCAGATCGTCAGCCGCTACGACGAGGTCAACATCCTCGTCGTCAACGAGGTCGTAGACCTCGCAGAGCTCCTCCCCAAGGCCCTCGGCGTCCCCGTGAGCGGCGAGCTCGGGCCGATCTCCGTGCCCGCGCTCCGCCTCCTCTCGGGGCTTGAGCTCGTCCGCCCCGAGCGCATCGAGCTTCAACGCGAGGCCCGCGCCGGTCGGGCGCGCGGGCGGGTGAGGGTGGTCGGCGCCCCGGCGGAGGGCGTACAGCTCGCCATGGCGCCCCACTACGAGACGCTCATCGAGCGCCTTGAGCAGCGCGACGCGGTCTTGGGCTGCTGCTTGCTCCGGGTGGTGGCGCGCAGCGCCGGGGGTGAGCTTCGCGGCGCGCCGCCGTCGCAGCTCGACCTCTACTTCCCCATCGAATGATCGTCTCGCTGCTCACCTGCGCGTGGACGGCCCTCGCTGGGCCCGCGGACCTGCCCCTGGCCCGTTACCACGCGGCCCGGGCCGCCGGAGACGCCCTGGGCGCATGGGCCCTCGCCGGGGACGCCGTGGAGGCCGACCCGACCGACTGGCGCGCCCACCGGGCCTGGCAGGCTGAGCTGGAGCGCCTCGGGGCGACCTGGTGGTTAGACGCCGAGTACAGCGCGCTCGCCAGCTCGGCGGACGCGGACCTACGCCTCATGGCCGCGGGCTGGACCGCCCTGCGCAGCGGCGGGGACCTCCGCGGCGCCGAGGGCGCGGACGCCGTCCGCGTGGCGCTGGTCGTCGGTGACCTCGCCCTTGGGCGCGGCGCGGCGAAGCAGGCCCTCAAGGCCCTCGACGGGGTCGTGAGCCCCGAGGCGAGCGCGCTGCGTCTGGAGGCCTACATCGCGCTCGGCGACACCGGCGGCGTGCGCCGTGAGGTGCGGGACGCCACCTCGCGCTGGCCGGAGCGGATCGACCTCTACGGTGCGCTCTGGCGGGCGGACAGCCTCGCGCTGAAGACCGCGCGCTGGGGGGTGCTTGACGCCGCCGCCGCGGGCCTTGAGGGCGCCGACGCCTTGGCCGCCTACCGCGCCCACGCCTTGTTCTTGGCCGCCCAGGACGAGCCCCTCGCCGCCGCCGCCGCCGCCCGCCTCGTGCAGCTCGGCGAGCTCTGGGCCCTGCCGAGCCGGGCTCCCTGGACCGCCGACATGATCCGCGACCTCGGCCGCCTGCTCGCCCTGCAGGCGAC
>JAKLKD010000416.1 GCA_023150845.1 Myxococcota bacterium
GCCGAGAAGGACAAGACGATCGCCCAGCTCGCCACGTCGCGGGCTGTGACCACGAGCGCCGCCGACGCGCAGGGCTTCGGGCCGCTGCTCGCGCTGGCGGGCCTGTTCATCTTCTGGCGCCCGATGATGCGGGCGATGGAGCTCCCCGAGAACCTCGGCTTCGGCCAGGCCCTCGCGCTCTCCCAGAAGAAGATGGACGCTCTGAGCAAGCAGCTCCTCACGACGGTGGACGGCAAGCCCGAGGAGGTCCCCGCGCCGGTAAAGGCCGCGCTGGATGAGCTGAAGACGATGAGCGCCGACGAGCTGTTGAACGCCGCACAGCAGGCGCGGGCCGCCGGGATCACGCCAGAGCAGGCCCTCGCCACGTTCCCCACCATCGCCGCGCTCGCAGACACGATCAAGTCTGATCCGACCAAGCTGGCCGAGCTCAAGGCTTACATCAATGAGCACATGGGAGACTTCTTATGATTCGCCTGGATCAGCCCTTCGCGGCGCCCACGGACGCGCTCACCTTCTGTTGCCAGTACAACCGCGCGACGGCGGCTTTGCGCACCCAGACCATCCAGGCCGACGTGACCAAACACCCGAACGATCGGCTTCGGGAGCAGCAGGCGATCGCCGCTGAGTGCTCTGAGTCGGTGACCTGGCTGGAGTACCTCCAGGCGGCGGGTGTGGCGCACGTCACCACCTCGCCGCTGCTCGCCGTCGCGCTGGGCGTGCTCGTGTTTGACGCCGAGGCCCGAGCGCGCTTTACTGAGTCCCTGACCCGCATCTCCCAGATCACCGAGGAGGCTAGCCGTGCCCAAGAAGAAGACCCCGGCCGGGGCTAAGATCACCGTCAAGACCTACGTGCGGAAGTTCGATCCGAAGAAGCTCCCGCCGCGACGACCTAACGGCAAGTGGAAGCGGAAGGCCCAGCAGACGCTCTTTTAGTCTAGTCGCAGGAGAGCTCGGCGACGTTGTAGGGGATCTGGTTGCACTGGCTAATGGCCTGTAACGACCAACAGTCATAAATCCCGTTGTACCAGAACTCCACGAAAATGACGCTTGCAGCACCGTCGTACTCGATGCAGTCCTCAGATGGCTCAGCAAAGCCGCCGTTTATGAGCACGCTTACACGCTTGGCGTCGTAATCGCCCGTGATCTCAATGATGCTTGTGTAGTTTGGCGATGTGCCCTCAAACCAATACCGCACTGTCGGCACCTCAAAGGGCTCTTCGCTGTCCCCTCCCCCGCTGTCCTCGCTGTCCACCGGCTCCCCGGTGTCCACCTGGCTCTGCGCGTCGAGCTCCTCCTCCAGCTCGTCCACCTCCTCCTGCAAGGAGGCCACCTCGGCCTTCAGCGCCTTCACGTCACCGAACACACACCCGAGCAGGACCAAACTGAGCATAGACACCTCCTGACTGCGCGACAGCGCGTAGTGTAGTTAACCGTTTCCGGCGGCCTCAGTCCAGAAACGTTCAGCGATCGGCCGCGTCGCCTTGTGAACCTCGTCCTCGGCGAGGTGCGCATACCGCATCGTAGTCTTGAGCTCCTGATGCCCCATGAGCTTCTGAACGTGGGCGATCGGCACACCCGCAAGCACGAGCTGTGAGGCGTAGCTGTGACGAAGGTCGTGCACACGGATCAAGGGGAGCCCGGCCTCGGCGCACAGGCGCTCGTGCTGGCGCCGCACCCCGCTCGGCGTGAGCCGCTCGCCCTTGTGGGTGAGCACGAGGCCCACAGGCCGCGCCAGGGGCCGCAGCACGGCCTCCACGTCGGCATAGATGGGCACGTTCCGCCCGCGGCCGCTCTTGGGCAGGCCTAGCAGTCCGTGGGTGAAGCTGCGCCTCACTTGGACGACGCCCCGGCTCCACACCAGGTCAGGCCACTCCAAGGCCACGAGCTCGCCCAGCCTCAGCCCCGTGCGCAGGGCCAGGACGTAGAACGGCAGCGCCCAAGGGCGGAACGCGCGGCCGCCGCGCTGCAGCACTGTAAAGGCGTGGGCGGCCTGCTCAGCCGTCCACCACACGAGCTCCGGCGCGAGCTCGGCGCGCGGCGGCCGGTGCCCAGCGGTCGGCACCGCGGCGATCAGCTCCCACTCCCGAGCGCGGCGAAACAAACCGGAGAGCGCGGAGAAGACGTTGATCGCGCTCTTGGTGGTGAGCTTGCCGAGGAGCTCGGCGCGGAACTCGGCCACCTCCCGCCGGGTGATGGAGCTCAGCGGGCGCGGCCCAAAGCGCGGGATCAGGTGGATGCGGGTGATCGACTCGTAGGCACGATACGTCGAGCCCAGCGCGCCGCCCCTCCACTCGGCCTCACCGGCCTTGAGCCAGGCCGCGGCGTGGTCGGCGAAGAGCACCTCCGCGCCACGCTGGCCCCGGACGAGGGCGAGCGCCTCGGCGGGGTCGGCGACGGTGCGCCGGGTGCGCTTGCCCTCGGCCGTGGTGAGGTTGACGAGCCAGCGGCCGTCGTCGAGGCGCC
>JAKLKD010000069.1 GCA_023150845.1 Myxococcota bacterium
AGCGACGGCGACGAGGTGAACAGCGCCGGGACGGATCCCCTCGACGTTGACACCGACGACGACGGCCTCACCGACGGCGACGAGGTCAACACCACCGGCACCGACCCGCTGGACGCCGACACCGACGCGGGCGGCGTCTCGGACGGTGTTGAGGTGAACGTCGACGGCACCGACCCGCTGGACGGCAGCGACGACATCTCCAGGGTCATCGACGCCGACGGCGACGGGCTCTCCGACGAGGAGGAGGCCATCCTCGGCACCGACCCCCTCAACGGTGACTCGGACGGCGACGGCCTCAGCGACGGCGAAGAGGTCAACACCACCTCGACGGATCCGCTCAACGACGACTCCGACGTAGACGGCCTCACCGACGGTGACGAGGTCAACACCACCGGCACCGACCCCAACAACGCCGACACCGACGGCGGCGGCGTGACCGACGGCGTCGAGGTCGAGCTTGACGGCACGGATCCCCTCGACGGCGCCGACGACATCGTCGACCTGACCGACACCGACGGCGACGGCCTCACCGACAAAGAAGAGGAGGTCCTGGGCACGGATCCCGGGGCAACCGACACCGACGGCGACGGCCTCAGCGACGGTGAGGAGGTCATCGACACCACCACGGATCCGCTGGACGACGACACCGACGGCGACGGCCTCACCGACGGCGAAGAGGTCAACACCTACGGCACCGATCCCAACGAGGCGGACAGCGACGGCGGCGGCGTGAGCGACGGCGTCGAGGTCGAGATCGACGGCACCGACCCCCTCGACAACTCCGACGACCTCGTGGACCTCACCGACACCGACGGCGACGGCCTCACCGACAAAGAAGAGGAGGTCGTCGGCACGGACCCCGTCGATGAGGACTCCGACGACGACGGCCTGGGCGACGGCGCCGAGGTCATCATCTACGGCACGGACCCCAACGACGCCGACAGCGACGACGGCGGCCGCAGCGACGGTGACGAGGTCCTCTACGACGGCACCAACCCCAACGACCCCGCCGATGACCTCTTGGACAGCGACGGCGACGGCCTGACCGACGCCGAAGAGGCCGAGGTCGGCACGGATCCCGCCGACACCGACAGCGACGACGACGGCCTCACCGACGCCGAGGAGGTCCGCACGACGGAGACCGATCCCCTCGACGCCGACAGCGACGACGGCGGCCGCACCGACGGTGAGGAGGTGCTCACCGACGGCACCGACCCGCTGAACCCCACCGACGACCTGAGCGACGCCGATGGCGACGGGCTCAGCGACGGCGAAGAGGTCGTGATCGGCACGGATCCGACCGACGCGGACAGCGACGACGACGGCCTCACCGACGGCGAAGAGGTGGACGAGTTCGGCACGGATCCCCTCGACGCCGACACCGACGACGGCGGCCGCACCGACGGCGAAGAGGTGCTCAACGACGGCTCGGATCCGCTCAACCCCGTTGACGACGCCCTCGACAGCGACGACGACGGCCTCACCGACGGCGAAGAGGTCGAGCTCGGCACGGATCCGACCGACTCGGACAGCGACGACGACGGGCTGAGCGACGGCGAGGAGGTGGACGAGTACGGCACCGACCCGCTCGTCGCGGACACCGACGGCGGCGGCACCCCCGACGGCCAAGAGGTGGAGGACGGCACCGACCCCCTCGACCCCGTGGATGACGTGCCCGTGGACGGCCTCGACGGCGTGTACCGCCCGCGGCGGCTGGCGGCCTGCTCGCGGCCCTGCTCGCCCTGGTCGGCCTGCGGCGTCGGCGCTGAGCCCGAGGGGCGAAGCCCCCGCTAAAAACAACGGCGGCGCGGTCCTCAGAAGGGGCCGCGCCGCTCGTGTCTTGGTGTTCGTCTTTTTGTGACGCTCAGCCCGCCGGGGGCACGAAGCTCAGGTCCAGGGTGAGCGTGTTCTCCGGCTGGTGCACGGCGTGGAAACGCACCGCGCCGCGTAGCCCGGCGAGCTGCCCCGTCGCGGTGAGGATCTCGCCGCCGCCGATGGCCGCGCCGTCCCGCCACACCCCGTTGTTCTGCCAGAGGATGCTGCCCTCTTGGCCGTTCAGGCGGCCCACAAAACGTTCGATGCCGACGAAGTGCGCCTCGCCGTTTGGCGTGTAGAGGCACTGGTAACGGAGCGTCGACTCCCCCTCCAAGGCGCCGGTGTAGCGGTGGCGGACGTCGGCCTGCTTGAGCGTGTTGCCGTCGTCATACGCCGTGACGGGGACCTCGTCCCAAGCGAGGTGCGTGAACTGAGCCTCAAACTGCATACAGACTCCTGGGCTAGACGCGGCGCTCCGCGTCGGGCACACAGCCTAATCTTTGGCCGAGGCTTGGGCTTGAACAAACACGACAGCCGCCCTCAAGACGCGAGGGTGTAGACCGTCACCGGCTGGAGCCGCCCCTTCACCGCGACCGTCTCCACAAAACGTACGGCCTGGCTGTCCCCGAGGTGCTCGACGCAGCTCTTGCTGAGCAGCACCCGCACCCCGAGGTCACGGGTGAGGCCCTCGATGCGGGCGCAGAGGTTCACCGTGTCGCCGATGACGGTGTACTCCATACGCTCGGGGATGCCGATGTTCCCGGCGACGACCTCGCCGGTGTGTACGCCGATGCCGAGCTCAACCGGCGCGCCCCCGGCCGCGACACGCCGGGCGTTGAGCCGGTCCAGGGCCTCGCTCATCTGCACCGCGCAGCGCACCGCCGCCTGGGCGTCGGCCTCGGGGGTGCCCAAGGACACCGGCACACCAAACAGCGCCATGATCGCGTCACCGATGTACTTATCGACGACCCCTCCCCCGTCGAGCACGCAGGTCACCATCGCCCCGAGGTACTCGTTGAGGAGCGCCACGACCTCTTCAGGGTCCATCTCTTCGCTCAGCCGGGTGAAGCCGCGGATGTCGGCGAAGAGCACCGTCGCCGTGGTGCGCTGGCCGCCCAAGGGCACCCGCCCCGACAGGATCTCGTCGGCGACCTGGCGGGTGACGTAGCGCCCGAAGATCTCGCGGATACGCTCCCGCTGCTGCAGGCCCTCGACCATCTCGTTGAAGTGGGTGGCCAAGGCGCCGAAGGTGTCGACGCCGAAGACCCGGGCCCGCACGTCCAGCCGCCCCGAGCTCACCTCACGCATCCGCGACTCAAGCTGCCCCGCGGGGAACCCCACGGTGCGCCCGATGAGCGCGGCGACGAGCAGGTTGTTGAGCAGGTGCATTCCGCCGACGAGCAGAAGCATACCCTCCGTCGTCAGCTCGCTCACGCCCATGAGCAGCAGGATGGCCGGGAGCGCCCCACCCAACACAAACGACAGCAGGGCGATGTGTACGATCATCCGCTCCAGCGGCGTCGGCGGCAGCCGATCCAGGCGCGCGCTGGGCAAGAGCAGGCCGCAGAGCCCGATGATGTGCAGCACCAAAAAACGATAGCGCACGGCGACGGTGGCGTTGATCACCACAAACACCATCCCGGCGAGCACATGGGCCCAGATGTCCCAGCCCTGCGCCCCGCCGAGCCCCAAGCCCGCGGCGGCGAGGGCGCAGACGACGAGGGCCTGGGCGAAGGCCGCGTGGCTCAAGGGGCGGTGGAGGGTGAGGCCGTTCGCGATGTCGAGGGCGGGGAGCTCCTCCGGCGACACGCCCCGCTTCAGCTCGTCCCGGAGCCGCTGCCAACGATCCCCGATCACCCAGCCCCAGGCCCCGGCGACGGCGACATAGGCCGTGAGCGCGCCGAACAGCGCCAGCCAGGGGACCGGCGGCGGCGTCCCCGGACGCGCGCTCCAGACCGCGGCGGCGTAGAGGACCGTGATGAGCCCCACGAAGAGGTGGACCCCGGCGACGTCCGCCGCGACGAAGCCGCGCCCCGGCACCTCCGCGGGCACCGTGAGCAGCTTCTGCATCCGCACAGGAGACGGGTTCCAGGGCTCCACGGGGCGCTCAGGTCAGGGGGCGTAGGCGTTTGGGGCGCCCCCTATATACCCCGCCGCGCCCCTCCCTGCGCCTCAGGGGGCGTAGAGGGCCCTGACCGCCTCAATCTCCGCGAGCTTCTGATGGAAGAGGCTCCAATCATCAGCGTTGTGGATAGATGCCCAGAGGCTCTCCACCTCCTCGATGAGCAGGGTGCAGGGGCGGTTCCCGGCGAGGTAGGGGCTGCTCAGGCGCTCCGGGGCGGTGGGCTCATAGCCCTCCAGGGCCCGGCGCCAGGCGCTCAAGGACTCCGGGCGGTAGAGCCGCCGCTCCGGGCTGGCCGCCGCCCGGTCTTCAGCGGCGGGACCGCCGTACCAGTCAAAGACCAAGCGCTCGAAGCCGATGGGGTTGTCGGACCAGACCGCCGAGGCCGCCCGGACCAAGGCGGCGTCTCGGGCGTCGCCGAGGGAGCGCAGGCCGAGGCGGCGGAGCAGGCGCCGACGCACCGCCGCGCCATACCAAGCCGAGAAGCCGCTCAGCCGCTCCTCCCGCGGCCGCCCGCCGTCCAAGGGCGCGAGGGCCTCGGCGAGCCGACGCAGCCCCCACAGCACCGCGCCGGGCTGGCGCCCGTAGGCGTAGAGCCCGGTCTCATCAAAATACGCGGCGGTGAAGGCTGGGTCACACTGGGGCATGAACCGCCAGGGGCCATAATCGAAGCTCTCGCCGCTCACGTTGAGGTTGTCGGTGTTCAGCACACCATGCACAAACCCCGAGGTCATCCAGCCCGCGGCGGTGTCGGCCAGGGCCCGGGCGACGGCCTCCAAGAAGGCGCCGGGGAGGTCGTTCGTGTCGCCGAGCTGGGGGTGATAGATCCGCGCGGCGTGCTCCAGGAGACGCTCCAGGCCGACACGATCGCCCAAGCTGTGGAGGCGCTGGAAGCTCCCCACGCGGATGTGCCCGAAGGAGAGCCGCACCATGACCCCGGCGCGGGTGGGCGAGGGCTCGTCATACCGGACCAAAGCTTCGCCCGTCTCGATGAGCGAGAGGAGCTTACAGGTCTCGACGCCGTGGGCCTCCAACAAGGAGGCCGCGAGCACCTCGCGCACGCCGCCCTGCAGGGTGAGCCGCCCGTCGCCCCCTCGGGACCAAGGGGTCTCGCCGCTGCCCTTCGTGCCGAGGTCGAGGAGCCGCCCGTCGTCCGCCGCGCGGAGCTGGGCGTAGAGAAAGCCGCGGCCGTCGCCGAGGTCGCGGTTGTAGTGCCGGAACTGGTGGCCGTGGTAACGTAAGGCCAAGGGCGTGGGGAGGTTGTCCGGCAGGGGCTCAAAGCGGCCCATCCGCGCCGCCCACTCCTCGTCGCTGAGCCCGTCGAGGCCCACCCGCGCCGCGTGGCGCTGGTCTCTGTGTCGGATCTTCAGCTCGGGGAACCGCGCCGGGCTCACCTCATCGGCGATGAAGTCCGCGAGCTGCAGGAGCTGGGGGTCGGGCCGGTACCGCGCGGTGAGCGGCATCAGGGGTGCGTGACGTTGACGACCGTGTTGGGCTTCACGAATCGTTTGGTCACCGTCGCGCCGTCCGGCCAGGTGACCGTGACGATGATTCGTTTGCTCGCGCCGACGCCGAACACACCGGCGAGGTTGCCGTTGGAGCGCCAGCCCGGGGCCGGGTTGGACAGGCGCGTCTGCCGCGGCGCCTCGTCCGGGGCCACGGTGACCTCCGCCGACAAGGACCGCGCCTTGCCGCCCACGTCGAACACCCGCACCTCAACCCACTGCCCGCCGCCGCCGGGGTTCTGCCAAGACACGGCCTCCCCGGCGAGGGTCTTCGTGTGGTGACCATTAAACACGATCGTCTCGCCGTAGCGGTCGCCGTTGAGGTCGGTCACGACGCCGACGTGGCCCTCCAGGGGCGCCTCCGCGGCGGGCATCGCCCAGACGGGCGAGAGCACAAACTCCCCTCCCCCCTGGTTGTCGAGCAAGAAGTCCGGGCCGTTCGTGACGTCACCCGGGCTGAAGCCGGTGATGAGCAAGACGTCGAGATCCCCGTCGAGATCCCGGTCGAAGCTCAGCACCCCTTCGGTGTTGTAGCCCAGCACCTCGGCGGGCAAGGCGTAGGGCGAGGGCCGGAAGGCCCCGGTGCCGTCGTTGATCAAGAAGGCGTCGGCGACGTCGAGGTCACGTTTGACCGGGTCGATGTCCGCGGAGATGAGCTTCGGCGCCGCGTCGGAGTCTTTGCAGTCCAGGCCGACGAAGATGCCGCCCTGGAGGCCCACGGCCTCGATGTGCAGGAGGCGCTGCTCCACGTCCACCCAGCCGAAGAGGCCCACGTCGCCGTCCGGGCGGCGGCCAAAACGTTCGTGGGCGAGGATCCGGCCTTGCACCTTGATCGGGCCGTCGAGGGTCTGGAGCTCCAGCTCGGCCCCGTCGGAGGTGCCCTGAAGCCGCACCTGCACGGCGTTACAGCCCTTGGGCAGCTTCCAGATGACCTCGTCCCGGTCCTGCTTGTTGAGGTGAAGCTGGGCGTAGCCGTCGCGGGCGGCGTCCCAGGCGTCCCAGGCCCGGGCGAGCCAGAGGTCGTCGTCGCCGTCGTTGTCGGCGTCAAACAGGGCGAAGTCACGCACCCGGCTCTGCTCGGGCTGGGTCTGCGCGGGCTCAAACCGGCCGTCCGGCGCCTGCAGAAGCACCTGGGCCTTGTTGTCCATGAGCCGCACGAGGTCGAGGCGGCCGTCGCCGTTGAGGTCGCTGAAGCTGCCGCCGATGGAGTCTCCCGACGGGGCGAGCCCCCGGGCCTCGGCCTCGTCACGCCAGCGGCCGTCCGCCTCCCGGAACAGGAGCATGTCGGGGCTGGGGTCGCCGACGGCCGGGAAATAGAGCTCGGCGTCGCCGTCCCCATCCACATCGACGCAGGTGACCCCACGCATCCGGGCGCCGCCGGTCAGGCTGAGGAGGTCCGGGCCGAGGTTCACCCAGCGGCCCTCCACGAGCTCCCACAGCTCCGCCGGGTTGCCGCCGCGGCCACGGGCGCCGCCTGAGGCGACGAGCAGCTCAAAGTCGCCGTCCCGGTCCACGTCACAGGCCGTCATGCCGTGGCGGTCGGCGGTCTCTTCGCCCCAAGGGCTGTCGCCCGCGGCGGTGAACCGTTTGTCTTGGCCCAGATGCCCAAAATACATCGGGCTGTGGGTGACGGCGGCGAGCTCGACGCGGCCGTCCCCGTCGAGGTCAAGCGCGAGGGCCGACCACGCCGGGGTGTCACGGGGGATCCCCCAGGCGGCCTCGGCGTCTTCAGGGGTGTTGGGCTCGACGGCGAGGGCGAGCCCAAGCCAAGGTGACCAGAGGAGCATGGGGAACGTCAGGACCCGTCGCAGAGCAGCCAGGGCCAGTCGGCCTCATTGTTGGTGGTGTCGCACTCGTCGTAGGAGGAGTCCACCGACGCGACCACCACCAAGGAGACCCCGGCGGCGCTGAGATAATCCCCGTAGCTGAACGCGAGCTCCGTCGAGGGCCCCGCCTCCATGTTGCCGACGGCGTAGGGGTACAGGTCGCTGGTGAGTAAGGTGCGGTCCCCGGCGCCGTTCACGGCGTAGAGGTCCAGCGTGATCATGCCGAGCTCAACCCCTTGGGTGCCGGTGTTGGACACCTGCACCGAGAGGCGGACCACGGAGAACTCCTCGCAGCCGGACTCACACAGATCGAGGATCTCGACCTGAATGTCGGGCTTCGGCGGGATGCCCGGCCGACCGCGGTAGAGCTCGCTGTCCGTCCAGTAGTGGGCGTCTTCAGGCACCGGGAGGGTGCTGTCGGCGTTGATGTTGGTCGAGGCGTAGTCGTGGGACTGCCAGAACGGCCCGCCAGGCGCCCAGAGCTTGTCGGGGTGCGAGAAGGCGCGCATACCCGCCCAGTCGCCCTCGTTGTTGTCGTTGCTCGACACGAGCAGGATGTCCGCCGAGCCGTCCGGGCCGTCGCCGTCAGGGCCGGTGACGTCCGCCACGATGGGGTACTCAAACTGGGTGTCGGAGGTGTGGCTGGCGTTCTCGTAGTTCACCGCGCCCGTGTCGCCGTCGAAGATCCACAAGGTCTCGGTGTCGGCGTAGATGACCTCGTAGGTCTGGTCGTTGTCGAAGTCAAACGCCGAGCAGGCCGCGAAGCCGCTGGAGTCCGCCACAGACGCCGTCCAGTTCACCGTGCCGTCGAGCTCCACGTTGTAGAACAAGGAGCCCGCGGCGAAGGACATCTCGGGGTCGCCGTCTCCGTCGAAGTCGGCCACGCAGGGCGGGCTCATCACCGCGCCGCCGTAGTTGCGGGCGGCCAGCGCCGTGCCGTCGGTGTCAAACAGCGAGTAGCGACCGTTGCCGATCATCGCCACCTCACCCTCGGGGTCGTCATCGGCCTGCACAATCGCCGAGAACTGGCCACGCGTGGCCTCGATGGCGCCGTCGCTGTCCCACAGGGGCGTGCCGTCATAGGCGAAGACCGTGTCACCCATCACGATCTCTTGGAAGCCGTCGAGATCGATGTCGCCGACCGCGGGGATCGTGACGTCGATGCCCGCCGTCCAGCTCATCGTGGCCAAGGTCTCGCCGGTCATGCCGTTGATGATGAGATCGTGCGCGATGATCTCGGCGACGCCGTTGCCGTCGAGGTCGGCGATGATCGGCTGCACGAGGGTGCCGTTGCTGATCTCCAAGAAGCCCTTCTCGGTCTTCGCCTTCCGCTCGGCCTCCGTCGGCCAGAGGACCGCCGCGGCGGTGTCGAGGGCTGAAGCGGGCTCCGTCAGCCCCGTCGTCTGGTCCACCTGCACATGGTAGTACTCCTCGGTGGAGCCGCCGCCGGTGCGCACGATGGTGCGAGAGATGGTGACCGTCTCAAGGCGGCCGTCGCCGTCCATGTCGGCCACGGCGTTCCCGCCGTAGTCGTAGCGGTTCTCAACGTCGTACTCTTGGTTGTCTTCAGGGGTCTCGTCGAGGCCCATGAACAGCACGAGGTCGGGGATCGAGCCGCCGAGGAGCAGCCGCCCGGAGAAGAAGGAGTAGGGCTTGTCATCGACGGTGACCGCGCCGTCGCCGTTGTTGTCGTAGAGCGCCGCGGCGAGGGGCGCGGTGTGGCTCGGCGCCAAGAGGCCGATGACGAAGTCCGTCGGGTCCTCGGGGTCGTAGGAGCGGTCAAACATGACCCGAACGCTGGGGTTCCAGAAGTCCGAGTCCCGGGTGATGGGGCCGCCGCCGCAGGTCGCGTCGCCCGAGAGCGGGCCGCCCGGCGAAGAGTCCACCTCACAGTCGCCGTCTACGCAGTCGCCGATGCCGTCGTTGTCGCGGTCGTCGAAGCCCTCGTCGATGCGGCCGTCGCCGTTGTTGTCGAGCCCGTCGCAGATCTCCTCCGCGGCCTCACAGTTGGCCACGCCGTCGCCGTCGGGATCCGGGAAGCCGTTGTCGATCACGCCGTCGCAGTCGTTGTCGACGCCGTCACAGAGCTCGGGCCCACAGGGGCTGTCGGTGTCGGGCGGGATCTCCAGGCCCTCGCAGGGCTCAGGCAAGGCCTGGCAGCCCGCGACGACGAAGAGCGCCGGGGCGAAGAGCAGGGCGAGCAGGGGGACACGAGCGGCGGAGGCGGTCATGGGCTGGCCCCTTCGTTGGTGGTCGGAGGCGGCGCGTCGGCGGGCGCACCCTCGGCGGCTTGACGCGCGCGCTCGGCCTCTTCGGCCTCGCGGGCGGCCTTCTGGCCGACGGTGTCGAGGATGACAAACTGAACGCGGCGGTTCTTGGCGCGACCCGCTGCGGTGGAGTTGGAGGCGATGGGCTTGGCTTCACCATAGCCGACCGGCTTGAGGATCTCGATGTTGACGCCCTTCGACGCGAGGTACTTGACCACGCTGTTGACGCGGCGCTGGGAGAGATCCTGGTTGTAGGCGTCGTTGCCCTTGCTGTCGGTGTGGCCCTGGACCTCGATGAGCAGGATCTCGGGGTGGTAGAGGATGGTGTTGGCCACCTCATCCAACAGCGGCAGGGACTCGGCCTTGATCGTGTCCTTGTCGAAGTCGAAGTTCACCTGCTCGAGGATGATGATCTCCTTCTCGGTGTACTCGACCTTCGTGGGGTTCAGCAGGATCTCGATGACGATGAGGGAGGTCTCGCCGGGGTTGATCGTGAAGTCGCGGCGCTCGGTGCCGAAGGACTCGGCGGTGACGATGGCGCGCCACTGGCCCGGCGGCAGCTCAAAGAGCTCCTCACCGTCGTCGCCGAGCTGCTGCGGGGCGACGTTCTTCGGCCCGTCAAAACGCACGGCGGAGTCGACGATGGCGCCCTTGTTGCTGCGCGTGATGACCTTCACCCGGCCCGGCATCCACTCCAAGGCCACGGTGACCTCGTTGAGCCCCTCGACGAGGGTGAGGTCGGAGACGGTCTCGCTGATCATGTACGGCGCGCCGACGGTGAGCACCGGGGACGTGCCCGGCATCAGCTCCTCAAGGGTGAGCTGGCCGTTGCCATCGACGGGGAAGCTCTCGCCGTCCACCTCGACGGTGGCGGAGCTGAGGCGGTTGCCCTCGGGATCCTCGACGGTGACGACGAGGGTGGACATGACGTCGGGGCAGCCGTCGTCGTCCTTGTAGCCGTTGAAGTCTTCAGGGCCGGTCGGGCAGAGGTCGATGACATCCACCAGGCCGTCGAGGTCGGTGTCTTTCTCCGGCGGCGGGCCCGCGTGGTAACCGATGCCCGCGAAGACGCGGTACTGCGCGGCCGTAGCGCCGCGGGTGTAGGGCAGAGCGACGCCGCCGGTCCAGTACAGGCCGTTCGAGTAGCTGCCGCGGCCGCTGAGGATGGTCTCCCCAGGCGTCTCGGTGAACTGCACGTCGTTGCCGAACAAGGTCGGCCGGAGGTTCACCTCGATGCGCGCGGCGTACTCGTCGTTGATCATGTACGCGCCGCCGACCGCCGCGATGAAGCGGGAGCCGCCGGTGAGGTTGTAGTACTCGACGCGCTGGGTGCCCTCGAAGCCGAGGTTCCCGGTGAGGTGGAAGTTGGTCGTGGTCACGCCTGAGGCCATGAGCACGCCGCCGCCGACGCCCGGGGCGCCCAAGAAGCGCTCCATGTTGCCGCTGGGCAGGTCCAAGAAGGGGATGACCGAGAAGCCGAAGCCCTGCACGCCGGGCTCTGGCGCGAGCACCGAGATCGGCGCCGCGATGCGGAGGTCCCCGAGCGCCGCGCCCGCGACGCCGTCGGGGCCGACGGAGGTGAACCACACCGGCATCGCCGCGGTGAACGCGAAGCGCGGGTTCGCGCCGAACTGCACGCCGAGGTTCGCGCCGAAGAGGTTGTCGACGAGGGGCGTCATGGTGCGCTCCTCACCGACGTACTGGTGCAGCACCAG
Organism: Myxococcota bacterium; assembly: GCA_023150845.1. Lineage (GTDB taxonomy): Bacteria > Myxococcota_A > UBA796 > UBA796 > CAJQPC01 > JADKFE01. The sequence goes on from JAKLKD010000069.1 coordinate 11,251, forward strand.
GGGCTTCTCGGCGTACTCAAAGACCGCCTGGGCGCCGAAGGTGAGCGGCGTGTACGCCTCAGGGCGCCAGGTGGACATGAGGTCCATCGGGTGACCGTCGTCGGGGACGAGGTTGAACCCATGGGCGTTGTAGGCGTTGGCCGGGGCGTCTTGGGCCAACGCGGGGCTCAGCGCTGTAGCGAGGATCAGCAGAGGGGACAGCACGATTCGACCTCAGGCATCAGCGGTGGCGACGTTCAGCGACGCCGACGGGTGAGGAGGGCGGCTCCGGCCAAGGCCAGCGCGGTGAGCCCCGTCGTGGGGGAAGGCAGGCCCGCGCAGCCGAGGCCGCCCTGGACCCAAGCGACCGCGGCGCAGAAGTCCACGCCGTCGCAGTCTTGATCAATGCCGTCGTCTTCGATCTCGTCGGCGCCGGGGTGGACGTTGGCGTCGTCATCGTCGCAGTCGTCGCCGCCGCAGGACAAGGCCGTGAAGCCGTCGTTGTCTACGTCGCAGGCCTGGACCTGATCCGCCCCGGAGCAGTCCTGATCGACGCCGTCGTCGATGATCTCCTCCGCGTAGGGGTGGATGTCGGCGTTGGCGTCGTCGCAGTCCGAGCCGATGACCGGGTCGCCGTTGACGTCGACGCCGTCCGGGCAGTCCACGGAGAGGTAACCGTCGCCGTCTACGTCGCAGAGGTCGTAGCCGTCGCAGTCCTGGTCGATGCCGTCATAGGCGATCTCCGTGCCGCCGGGGAAGCTGTCCGGGTCGGAGTCGTCGCAGTCGAGCTCCTCGCCAGTCTCGCAGTCCCGGTTGATGAAGCCGTCCTCGTCGGAGTCTTCACCGCACTCCGCCGGGGGCGACACGGGCCCAGAAGAAGAGCCGCCCGCGAAGGCCGCTCCGCTCAGCATGAAGAGAAGGATGAATCGGCTCATGCTCCGCTCGCCTCCCTGCGCTGTGGGCGACGCGGTTGCGTCAGCCGACACGAGCGTGGATACGGAGCAGCATACCCCATGACGGGGGCCGATGGGAGGTCATCTCCCCGCCCGGCCCGGTCAGCGCCCGAAGAGGGCCTCGCAGTCGGTGAGCACGTCGTTGGGGTGGGTGCCGGTGTCGATGGCGCCCTTGTACTCGAGGAGCAAGCGGCCGTCGGCGTCGAGGAGCATCGTGATCCGCGAGGGGCTGGCCTGATCTTCCCGCTTGGCGGCGCCGTAGGTCAGGGCCAGGGTGCGGTCGGTGTCCGTCCACAGCTCATAGGTGAAGCCCTCCTCTTCGGCCCAAGACTGCATGGCCTCGGGGGGGTTGAATCCGACCCCGACGATCTGCACGCCCAAGGCGTCAAACTGGTCCTTGAGATCGCGGTAACCGCAGCCCTCGACGGTGCAGCCGGGGGTGTCGGCGCCGGGGAAGAACCACATCACCGTGGGCCGGCCGAGGAGATCGGCGCGGCCGCGGGCGGCGCCGTCGCGGTTCTGGGCGCTGAACTCCGGGGCGTCGATGGCCTCGGCGGGGGTCGTGCCGATGAGGGACAGGGGCACGCTGTCCACGGCGCTGTCCGTGGCGCTGTCCTCGGCGCCGGTGTCGTCCCCGGTGGCCTGGGAGTCCAAGGAGTCCTTCGTCGAGGGCTCGGCGCAGCCGGTGAGAAACGAGAGGGCGAGCGCGAAGAGGGGCATGACAGACTCCTGGGGGGCTAAGGTCTGGATACCCCCGAGCCCGGAGAGCGCGCGCCATCGTCACGAGATCGTCACATCAAGCCCAAAAGGGACCGAGTAACCATGAGGAGCGGACACGCGCGCCATGGAGTCGTGCGCGTCCGTCGTGATCGCCTGACCGGAGCCCCTATGACCTATGACACCGCTGCCTACGGCCTCTCCTCCGTCGCGCCGGTCGTCATCGTCGGCGGCGACTCCTTCTGCGGTCAGCCGCGTCGCTCCCAGCGTCACTGCTGAGCTGACGCTCCCCCCCTCGTCGCCTTCGCCGCGACGAGCTTCGCCCTCCCCACGTCGTTGACGTGGGTGGACGCCCGGCGCTTCTGGCGCTCGGCCCGTCCGTGGCCCTCCGATCACCCCGCTCCCCGCGCCCTCGGCGTGGGCCTCAAACCGTCAAAGGATCCTGAGGTGATGAATGTCTCCCGTGCAGGAGCGCACGCTCCCTTCAATGTCCGACGCGAAAGACGTGATGCGGCTGGCCTGGCCCGTCATGGTCTCGCGTCTCTCCACAATGGTCATGCTCACCGCCGACACGCTGTTCTTGGCGAAGCTGGGGACAGCGCCCCTGGCGGCGATGGGTGTGGCGCTCCCAGCCTCCTTCGTGCCCATCGCCGCGGCGACCGGGGCGGTGGGTGGGCTACGAACCCTCGTGGCCAGCTCCGTCGGCGCAAGAGACGACGCGAGGGTGAAGCTCTTGGGCTGGCAGGCCATCTGGATCGGCCTGGGCCTGGGGAGCCTCGCGGCGATCTTGGGCCTCTTCGCTGAGCCGATCTTCGACGTGGTCGGCGGCGGCACCAACGCCGCCGAGCTCGCCGCGGACTACTTCCGGGTGCGGATGTTCGGCGGGCCCATTGAGCTGCTGTTCATCGCCTTGGCCGGGTGGTTTCAAGGCAAAGGGGAGACCCGCACCCCGATGCTCGCCGCGCTCATCGCCAACGGGCTCAACATCCCGCTGGACGCCATCTTCATCTTCGGGTTCGGTCCGATCCCGGCGATGGGCGTGGCGGGGGCGGCCTGGGGCTCGGTGTTCGCCTTGACCGTTGGCCTCGGGCTGCTCTTGTGGCGCGCCCGGGAGCTGTTTGAGGCGCCGCGGGGCCCCGACCCCACGACGCTTCGCGCCGTGCTCTCTATCGGCGGGCCCATGAGCCTGCAGGAGGGCCTCGACGTGCTGAGCTGGAGCCTGTTCACCATGGCGCTCGCCCGCCTTGGGGACAGCGCCATGGCCGCCCACGTCATCGTGATCCGCGTGGCGAGCCTGAGCTTCTTGCCCGGGCGCGCCATCGGGGACGCGACCTCGGTGCTCATGGGGCAGCGGATCGGCGCCCGGACCCCCCGGGCGGCGGTGCGCTCCTTACGCGCCGGGGTGGGGCTCACCTTGGTGATCATGGTGACCTTAGGCACCACCTTCGTGCTGGCGCCGGGGCCCTTCCTCTCGGTCTTCTCACCGACCGCGGAGGTGGACCTCATCGCCCGGCAGCTCTTCTGGGTGGCCGCGGTGCTGCTCGTGTTTGACGCCTTCGCGATGCCTGGGCTCTCGGCGCTCCAAGGCGCTGGGGACACCCGCTTCACGCTCTTCGCGGTGCTCGCGCCGTGCTGGCTCGTGAAGCTGCCCCTGGGCTTCGCCTTGGCGCACACCGCGGGCTTGGGGGCGATGGGCGCCTGGATCGGGCTCACGGCGGAGGTGGTCACCATCGCGATCTTGGCGATGTGGCGGCTGCAGTCGGGCGCCTGGTTAAGATCGGCCCGGCGCCTCGCGGCGGCATAATTCGATCGGGACGAGGTGATTCATGGAACCGACCCGCCTGCGCCTGCGTGTGAGTCGGGACCATGCTTCACCTCAAACCGATGGATGAGCGCTCGCTCCTTCGCCGCGCCCAGGCGAAGGAGCCCGCCGCCCAGGCTGAGCTGCTCAGGCTCTACGGCCCCCGGGTCTACGGCCTCTGCCGCAGGCTCTCGAACGAGCCCGATGACGCCTACCAAGAGATCTGGGCGAAGGTGTTCTCGCGGCTCGACCGTTTTGATCCCGACGGTGAGGGCAGCTTCGCCGGGTGGACCACGACCGTCGCCCACCGGCACCTCATCGACGAGCACCGCCGCGGGGCCAAGCAGCGCGCGGTGATCCCCCTGATCGAGCTCGGCGACGAGGGCCCGCGCCAGGACGAGCTGACCCAGCGCCGCGCCGACGCCGCGCGCCTGGAGTCCGCCCTCCGCCTCTTGCCCCAAGACCAGCGCCGCGTCGTGCTCCTGCACCACGGCGAGGGCCACAGCGTCGAGGAGATCGCCGCCAGTGAGGGCGTGCCTGAGGGCACGGTCAAGTCTCGCCTGCACCGCGCCCGCGCCCGGCTGATGAGCCGCCTGAGAGGTTCCTGATGAGCGTCCCTGAGCCTACCCTTGAGGCCCTCTCGCGCCTGCTCGACGGGGAGCTCCCCCCCGACGAGGCCAAGGCGCTCCGCGCCCGGATCACCGCCGAGCCTGAGCTCGCCGAGGCCTACGCGCGGATGCAGAGCCTCGCCGCGAGCCTCGCGGAGCTGCCTGAGCTGAGCCCGCCCCCGGCGCTCAACGCCGCGGTGCTGCGCCGGGCTCGGGACGAGGCCGCCGCCTCCCCTGCCCTGCCCGCCGCGACCCGCGCCTGGGGCCTCTGGCCCCTGGGCCTCGCCGCCGCCGCCCTCGCGCTACTCACCCTACGACTCGGCGCGCCCGCGGCGCCGATGATCACGCTCTACGACGGCCAGCAGCTCATCGACGGCGCCGCCCAGGTGCAGATCGCCGACGCGGGCGTCGTGACGATTGACGGCAAAGCGCTGATCTCTGTGGAACCCGGCGAGGGGGGCGCGCGTGATCAGCTCGCGGAGGCTAACCCCATGAAGATCACCCCGCTCTTGACCACCGCCTTAGGATCCGCCCTCACCATCGCCGTCTATGAGGGTCGCGCCACCTTCACCCCCGAGGACGGCGCGACGGTCACCGTCGAGGCCGGCGAGCGCCGCCGCGTGCCTTTGGACGACGACGCCCGCGCTCCCGTGGCCGCTCGTGGCCAGCGCCGCGCCGACGGCGTCGTGCTCCCCGATCTCGACGGCCCCGAAGACCTCGGCGACCCCAAGGACGAGCTCGCCCGCCTGCGCTTCGAGAACGACGTGCTGCGCGGCCAGCTCCGCGCCGCTGAGGGGGCCGAGCAGCCCTGGCCCAAGGACGCCCCGGACGCCCTGCGTGAGCCCGCCTTCGGCCAGACCGTACGGGCCGCGCTGGATGAGGACATGCGGCTTCTGGAGCTCGACTGCGACGAGTTCCCCTGCATCGCCTTCGTGGAGATGCCCGACGAGGAGAACCGCTCCGAGAGCGTCGTCAACCGGCTTCAGGCCCAGCTCAAGCCCAGCATCGGCGAAGACATGGGCGTCATGGCCATGGAGCGCGGCTATCGCACGACCGACGGCTCAGGCCGCGTGCTCGCCTTGGCCGTCTCCCCGGCGTCGATGATGAACGAGGAGTCCGGCAAACGCACCCAGTTCCGCGCCGAGGCCGGGGCGGAGAGCGTCTTGCCCGAGGCCGAGTTCTGAGCGCCGGGCCGCCCGGGGCCTACTTGGCCTTGAAGCTCCACGCGACCTTGAGCTCGTCAGGCAGCTTGTCGAGCTCAGCGGCCTTGGAGGGGTCGAGGATGCCCTGGGCGTGGAAGGCGTAGACCGCCTCCTCCTTCGGCAAGGTGAAGGTGATGAGGTAGTCATCCTTCGACTGCAGGCGGTCGACCTCAAAGTCTACGTCGTCGTCGGCCACCCAGAGGTTGAGGCCGACGGACACCGGGCCGAGGAGGCCGGTCATCTCCGTGGACTCCACGAAGCGCAGCTTGCTCAGGCGGAGGTTCTGGCGGGAGATCTCCTCCTTCGAGAGCTTGGTGTTGAACACCACCCGCACCGGGCCCTGGCCCAGCGGCACCTGCACCGTCGGGGAGTCCTGCAGGCCGTGCACGTTGCTCATCTCGGTGCCGACGGCCTTGATGACCGACGACTCGAGCTTCATGTAGGGGCCCTTGCTGCCGACGGCGTAGAAGCCCACGGCGTCCGGCTCGGGGTAGAGCTTGAGCGTGACCGGCGGGATGTCGTCCTGGTCCTCGGCGATCTCGAAGCGGGAGAGCTCCTTGATGTAGCCGTCCTTGCCCGCGAGCACGAAGATCTCACCGACCTCCGCCACCACCGTCGCCCGACCGGCGCTGTCCGTAGTGTAGCGGTCGAGCTGGCCCTCGCGGTAGACCGTGGCGCCTTCGATGGGCTTGGACCAGATGTCCTGGACCTGAACCGTGACCTCGGGGGGGCCGCCACAAGCGGCCAGCAAGAAGAGCAGCGCGGTGGACATGATTCACCTGGTGACGCGAGAACAGGGAGACGAGGGGTAACCCGCCGGTCGCGAATCGGCGCGCATCATCACGAGGATGAGCGCGTGATCGGTCAGGAAGATGATCGCCCCGGCAAAAACGCCCAGGGCTCAGGCGGACATCGCTCGGCGGAGCGCGGTGAGGTAGCTGCCGCGAACCTCGTGGTAACCCTTCACGCCGTGCGCCCGACACAGCTCCCGCACTTGGGGGAGGTTGTAGTGGGGCACGGTCATATAGAGGTGGTGGCAGCAGTGGTAGTTGAAGAGGAAGGGGGAGAAGATCAGCCGCTCGACGACGTTGGGCACGATGTCGACGGTGGGGATCCGCGGCCCAGAGATGGCCCCAGGGGTCTCCTCGTTGATGAGCAAGGCGAGGCCGTGCTCGATGAGGATCCGGCTGCGGTTGAGGAAGACGGCCACCGTGAACAGCGGGCCGGTCCACAAGAGCGCGTAGCCGCCCACGAGGAGCGCCCCGGCCTGGAGGAGCTCGACGGGCGTGAGCGCGCTGGGCACTAAGGGGATCCCGAGGTGGGTCGCGAGGATGCCCGCCGCGCTCGCCATGATCGTGAGCTGGGCCAAGATGACGAGCAGGGTGTGCAGGCGGCGCTGACGCACCTCCTCGGGCCGCTGATCCCGCAGGGTGCCGTAGCCGCCCGTGCCCTTCTGGCGGATCTTCACGAGGATCTCGACGAGGGTGCCCAAGGTCCACACCACGAAGCGTTTTGCGCCGCGGGGGGTCTTGATGATGCCGCCGTAGATGTGGCCGTCGGGGTCCTCATCGAGGCTGCGGGCGCGGTGGTGGTCGAGGTGCTGGAGGCGGTAGGCCGCGAAGTTCACGCCGACGAGGGACTGGCCGAGCACCCCCAAAAGCTCGTTGAGCCAGAGCGGGTAACACAAGGTCTTGTGCACAGCCTCGTGGCCGCTGATGACAACCCGGTACTGCAGCACGCCCAAGGGCACCCAGATGAGCGCGAAGATCCAGTGGCTAGTGACGAACGCCGGGCTCAAGAAGAGGCCCACGAGCAGGACGTAGGCCAAGGTGAGGCCGGGCAAGGCCACGTTTCGTTCGTCTCGGCGCAGCGCCGCGAGGGCGCCGTCAAGCTCAGCGGTGGCCACGCTCATCCTGTCGCTCCACGTGCACTCTGGGCCAACGATAGCAGGATCTTGCGCACCTGCTCGCCATGCTCGTGCAGGCGGCCCGGCCAGAGGCGCAGGGTGCCGTCCCACGGCGCGCCGTTGAGCTTCGCGCCGGCCGGGGCGTGCTCCAACATCACCCTCGCGTGGAGCGCCATGGGCCCATGGGCGTGGTCCCAGGCCGCCTGGAGGCGGTGGTAGGGGCAGCTCAAGGCGCCGACGAGGCGGTAGGGCTCCCGGAAGGCCCAGACCGAGTCGTCCTCGGGGCTGAGGTGGCGGAGCTCGGCGCCCAAGGGGTCGCTCAGGAGGCCCTGGGGGCGCCCGGGGCTCATCGAGCGGCGGTCGGAGGGGCCCTCGCCGTCCACGAAGAACGCGGGCGCGGTGCCTTTGAGGGCGAGGAGCGGCGCGACGAGGCCGCCGGAGAAGGTCAGCCAGCCCACCCGGGCCGCCCCACGCGCCGCGCGCTGAAACAGGGCCTCGGCCTCTTCAACGTGCTGAGGGTTGCCCGGGGCCAAGAAGGTCTCGCCGCGGCGGGCGCCGGTGCCGCGCCGATCCCAGGCCCAGATCGTGATCCCCGGCAGGGCCGAGGGCCGGAGCCCGAAGGGGCTGAGGCCCATCAAGCGCCCGCCGAAGATGCCCGCGTGGGAGCAGAGGATGGCCGTCTCCGCCTCCTCGGGGCCGTACCGCACGGCGTCGACCTCCCGGTCACCGACGCGCAGAACGACGTGTACGCCGCCCTCCTCACGCTCGGCCCGGGCCGCGGGGCCTTGGCGACGCAGCTCGGCCACCCGCGCCCGCAGGGCTCGGGCCGGGGCCAAGGCCGGGATGAGCGGGCTGAGGTCGGGGCGGAGCCGCTCGCGGACCTTGCTCGGCACGTCGTGGCGGAGGCCCTGTGGGTCGAGGCGCCAGAGCCCCTCCCCGACCGGCCCCGGCGGCGGCAGCGGGCCCTCGACGGCCTCCCAGGCGGCGTGGACCTCCAGGGCCGTCACCGGGCGGACCGGGCGGCGGGCGGCGGCGGCGAGGTAGTCCCCGAAGGCCTGGAGGCTCTCGGGGTCGGGGCGGAGGTCCTCCCAAGAGGTGCCGAGCTGGTGCTCGTGCAGGGGCACGCCGAAGGTGGTCACCGGGTGGGGCCTCGGCAGGCGGAGCTGGGCGTCGAGCAGGTCGAGCAGGCGCTCAAAGTGCTCCGCCCGCAGGCCGATGGTCTGCACGATCTGGTCACCGTCACGGCGGAGCAGCCCCCAGGCGTAGGGGTTCACCGAGGCGTCGATGAACAAGAAGGGGCCGTCCCCGGGGCCCCGGAGGTCAAGCGCCGGGCGCCAAGGCGTGAGCCCCGAGTAGGCGAAGGCCCCGAGCTGGGGCTGGTCGGTGAGCGTGGTGAAGCCGAGGCCGAGGCAGCTCCGCAGCACCTGGGCACACTCCGCGCGCCCCGCCTGGATGAGCCCGGGCACGGCCACGCGGAGGTCGGTCACCCCCGCGGCGCGGATCGCCGTCGCCGCCCGGGCGAGGTTTCTTTTGTGCGCGTGGGCGCCGAGCTCGTGGCCCCGGGCGGCCCAGCGGATCAGGGCGTTGTCGGCCCCCTCAAAAGCGAGCGCGGCCTGGGCGAAGGGGTGGCGCAGGCGCAGGCCCAGACGCTGCCCTTGGGACTCGGCGACGGCGAGGATCTCCTCTACCAACCCGCGGGCGGCGTGGTACGTCACCGCGTCACGACGGCGCTCCAAGAGCGCGTCGTCTACATGCAGCTCGGTGAAGAGGAACATACGCGCGGCTCCGGCATCGCGAAAGACGAGCTATCCTGTCCATCTCGGAGGTGCCTGATGAACCTTGTCCTCGCCCTGCTCGCCTGCGCGAGCGGCCCCGAAAAAGACGCGCCCGCGGACGACACCTTCGTCGCCGTGGATGACAGCGCCGCGGACGACTCCACAGGGGATGACACGAGCGTCGATGACTCGAGCGCCGATGACAGCGGCGTCGTGGACACCGTGCCCGTCGATGAGCTGAGCTGCGCCGACGTCGGCTACACGCCCCCCGCCGCCACCCTGCCTGGCCGCTCGCTGACGGGCCAAGCGACCTGGTGGCTCGACTTCGACGAGACCGCCGAGGCCAACGGCTACGTCGATTGTTTTTACTCCCGCTCCTTTGAGGGCCTGGAGTACAACGATCAGCCCTACCTCTGCCCCGACTGCGACGTGAGCGCGAAGGGCACGGCGGTGATGTACGAGGGCGCGGCCTGTTACGAGCCGCTCTTTGGCTCGTCGGCGGACCGCACCGAGTACTGGGGCTTCTCCGAAGACGGCCGCTTCTTCCGCACCGGCACCGCCAACGGCGCCATGGGCGAGCTGACCACCTTCGCCGCCCCCGCCGCCGAGGGCACCCCGACGACCATCGCCTGGGAGAGCGACTACACCCTCACCAGCGGCGGCGCCTTCAACCTGCGCGCCGAGGGCACCTTTAGCTGGGGCTGGGCCGAGGGCCACCTGCTCGTCGACCAGAGCGTCAAACGTGACGTGCCCTATTCCGCGGGCTGGCCCCAGAACGACCCCGGCACCCACGTCCCCGTGGACCGCCCGACGCTGGGCGACGTGGTCCCCGACTTCACGCTCTCCGACCAGTGCGGCGACCCCGTCCGCCTCTGGGACTTCACCGGCGAGTGGATCATCATCGACAACTCCCAGCACGACTGCGGCCCCTGCCAGTCCATGGCGAGCAAAGAGCACGACTTCCTGACCAAGATGCGCGGCGAGGGCTACCAGGTCCGCGTCATCACGCTCATGGGCAACGGCCTCTCCGACAGCCTCACGACGCCGTCGCAGGAGCTGCTCAACGAGTGGACGGAGTACTTCGGCATCACCGATCCTGTGCTCGCCGACCGTGGGTACGCCTACGCCGTCTTCGCGCCGTACCTCACCGCCTCGGGCGAGGGCTACGGGTACCCGGCTTGGGTGCTCATCGGCCCGGACATGACCCTGCGCGGCGGCAACATCGGCTTCTCCTCTTGGGAGGACGTCGCCGAGATGATCCGAGACAACGTCGGCGGGTAGGCGCCCGCCCCACCCGCCTCTGAGGTCGTCGGATGCGCGTCGTGTTGGTCACCCGCGGCGACCTCTTCCCCACGAACCACGGGGCCGCCGCCCGCATCGTCTCCTTCGCCGAGCACCTCTCGCTGCGCGGCGATGACGTGCTCTTGGTGAGTGAGGACCGCGACGTGTACCTCCGCTGGCGCGGCGGGGTCATGAGCCGTGTGCCCTACTCGCCGCGGGCCCGGGCCGCCCAGGAGTGGCCCGTCTTGCGGAGCGGCGCGCGCCTCGCCGAGCGCCTCTGCGCCCGGGTTGGTTACCCCGCAGAGGAGCACTTCCTCTACGCCGCGCAGTTTGACCCGGCGTTCTGGGGCCGGGTCGCCTGGGTCGCCCGGGCGGAGCGCGCCGACGTGCTCCAGGCCGAGTTCCCCGGCTACGCCTTGCCTTGCGCGGTCATCGCCAGGGCCCTCGGGATCCGCTCCTCCCTCGTGCAGCACAACGTCGAGTGGCAGCGGCTGCAGGAGGTCGTCGGGCTCTCCGGCGGGCCCCTGCTGCGGGCGCGGGAGCTGGAGCGCCTCGCCTGCCTCGCCGTCGACGACGTGATCACCGTGAGCGCCGACGACCGCGCCCGCCTCGTGCTCGCGGGCATCCCCGCCGAGAAGATCACGGTCATCCCCCACGGCGTGCGCCTCGCGGAGTACCGCCGCCCGCGGCCCCTCGACCTGCGCTGGAGCCTCGGCCTCGACCCCGACGCTGAGCTGCTGTTCTTCCACGGCACCCTGCACTACTGGCCGAACACCCTCGCCGTGCGGTTCATCGCCGAGGAGCTCCTGCCGCGCCTCGCCCGACTCCGCCCCAAGGCCCACGCCGTCATCGCTGGGCTAAGCCCGCCCCGGGCCTACGAGCACCCCAAGCTCACGTTTTTGGGCCCCGTCGCCGACCTGCCCGCGACGATTCACGCCGCGGACCTCTGCCTCTGCCCCGTGCCTTCGGGCGGGGGCACCCGCATGAAGCTCCTGGAGTACTTCGCGGCGGGCAAAGCGACGGTCTCGTTCACAAAAGGCGCGGAGGGCCTCCGATACACGCCCGGCGTCGAGCTGAGCATCGCTGACGCCGCCGAGCCCTTCGCCGCCGAGGTCGTGCGCCTGCTTGGCGACCCCGCCGCCCGCGCCGCCATGGGCGCCCAGGCCCGGCGCCTCGTGGGCTTCTACGACTGGTCCCAGATCGCCGCCCGCACCGAGGCGCTCTACGCCGGTCAAGGCCGCGGGGCGGACCTCAACGACGAGGCCTTGGCGGCCCTGCGGCGCGGCGACACCCCTCCCCCGCCCACTGAGGCGCCCCTCGCCTCCCGCGCCGCCGTGGACCCCATCGAGGCCCACCTCCCGCCCCGGGAGCCCTCGAAGCCCCTCACCCTGCTCCTGCTCATCAACCGGGGCTGCAACCTGCGCTGCGCGTTCTGCGACCTCTGGGACCGCGGCCAGAACATGCCCCTGGCCCAGGTGCTCAAGCTCTTGGACGAGGCCGTGGCCATCGGCACCCGCACCTTGGTCATCACCGGCGGGGAGCCGTTTCTGCACCCGCAGCTCTTCGACGTGGTGCGCGCGGCGAAGGCCCGGGGCCTGAGCGTGAACATCACGACGAACGGCACCCTGGTGGACCGGCGCTGGGCGGACCTCACCCAGAGCGGCGTCGACAGCCTCTCGATGTCTCTGGACGGCCTAGAGTCCACCCACGATCAGCTCCGGGGCAAGGTCGGCGCCTTCCAGCAGACCGTCGCCGCCCTGCGCCGGGTGAAGACCGAGGCCGGGATCACCACCTCGGTCTACTTCACCGTGACCAACCAGAACGTGCACGAGCTGAGCCCGGTGTTTGAGCTCTCCCGGCAGCTCGGCGCGGGCTTCGACTTCTGGCCGGTGAACGACGCCCCGAAGCTCACCTTGACCGAGGCCGAGCACATCGCGCAGTACCGCGCCGCCGTGGCCCACATCGGCGCCGCCGCTCCAGACGTGGCCGCCCGGCGCCGCTACTACGACGAGGGCCTGAACTACCACGCCGGGGAGCGCGGCCCCGTACGTTGCCTCGGCCTCATCGATCAGTACGGCGTCACCTTTGAGGGCGCGCTCTTGCCCTGCTGTGTGTGGGGCGGCGACGGCCTCGCCGTCGGCAACGTCTTCGAGACGCCGCTCTCGACGCTCTGGCGCAGCCCCGAGGTCCAGGCCCGGCGGGAGTCGCTCTTCCACGAGGGCTGCGGCGTGGGCTGCTTCAACCACAGCCTCTACGAGTTCACACGCTCGACGGGCCTGGGCTTCAAGGTGACGCCCGCCGAGGCGGAGCGGGCCTAGAGCCCCTCGACCTGGCGCAGGCCGAGGCCGATGGCGAAGAACTCGACGGAGCGGTCCCGGGTGGCGTCGGGCTTGAGGCGCTTGACCGAGGTGAACGCCGCGCGCAGCTCGGCGAGGAGCGCCGGGGCGTCTTCACCGTCGAAGATCTTGACCACGAAGGTGGCGCCGGGGCGGCCGGTCTGCCGAGCGAGCTGCAGGCCGCGCCGGGCGAGCTCAATCTGGCGGACGTGGTCCCCGAAGCGGTCCCCGGTGGTGAGCGGCGCCATGTCGGAGAGGATGACGTCCGCCCGGCGGCCCAAGGGCGCGAGCAGGGCCTCGGGGGTGATGTCAAAGACCGAGCCCAACAAGAAGGTGCCCGGCACGCTCTTGACCTCGACGAGGTCAACGCCGACGAGGGGCTCGCCCGTGCGCTGGTTCGCGTAGCGGCTCCAGCTCCCCGGGGCGCAGCCGAGGTCAATCACCGCGTCCCCGCGCTGGAAGATGCGGTGGCGCTGGTGAATCTCCTCCAGCTTAAAGACGCTGCGCGCGGCGAAGCCTTGGGCCTTGGCCTTCTTCGTGTAGTGGTCCGGGCGGCTGTACTCGTTGTTGTTGCTCATTTTTTCGCCGTCTCGACATGGGGCGCGATGATGGCCCAGAGCGCGTCGAGGCCCTCGCCGGTCACCGACGAGACGCCGACGAGCTCGTGCTCCTTCACCCCGAAGCCCTTTCGTAAGGTCGCCAAGGCCGGGACCCGCTGGGCGCGGCTGAGCTTGTCGTACTTCGTCGCCGCCACCAAGAAGGGCAGCCCGGCCTGGCGCAGCCCCCAGATGAGCTCGCCGTCCGTCTTCTGGGGCTCCTGGCGGGCGTCGATGAGCACGATGACCCGCTTGAGGTTCGCCCGGTCACCCAGGTAACCCTCGACGAGCGCCTTCCAGGCCTCCCGCATGTGCGGCGGCACCTTGGCGAAGCCGTAGCCGGGCAGGTCGGCGATGGAGAAGCGGTCGGCGACCAAGAAGAGGTTGATGGTCTGGGTGCGCCCCGGGGTGCCCGAGGTGCGGGCGATCTTCTCGCCGATGAGCGCGTTGATGAGCGACGACTTGCCGACGTTGGAGCGCCCGGCGAAGGCGATCTCCGGCACGGTGAGCGCGGGCAGGAGCCCGGCCTCGGGGAAGGAGCCGAGCATGTTCACGCGGCCGCCAAACTGGGGGCGCGGCTTGGGGCCCACGGGCGGGACGTGGGGCGACGATTCAAGAGGCGGTTTCATGGGGCCAAGGTAACGCGGCCCGGCGAGGCGGGGGCGTGTTACGCTCCGCCCTCTTCATCCTCAGGAGGCGAGTATGCGCGTTCTGCCTACGATCTTGGCCCTGCTCTCCCTTGTGGCCTGTGACGGGATGCCCACCATGGCCCCGAAGGTCACCGTCGTCAACCAAGGCGCGAGCAAGGAGTGCGAGAAGCTCTCACTGCGCTGCGACAAGGTGAGCTGCTCCTTACAGAGCGCCGCCAACGAGGCCACCACGGTGTCCTTGACCTACCGGATCTTCCGGGACGACGGCACCGCGGACCAGCACACCGAGGGCGTGAGCGTCGGGCCGAAGGAGCTCAAGACCTTCAGCCATGACTTCACCGGCGGCAGCTTCGGGGCGACGCCGCGCGTGGAGTGTGTCGTCGCGCCCTGAGCCCGGCTTAGCTCACCTCGGCCATGGACGCCTCGATGCCCGCGGCCAGCTCGATGAGCCGCTCACCGCTCACGCGGTACTGGGTCGAGCAGAAGTGGCAGTCCACCTCGGTGCCGCCTTGCTCCGCCGCCAAGGCGCGGAGGTCCGCGGCGCCTAAGGCCGCCAGGGTGGACTCCACACGCTCCATGGAGCAGGTGCAGGCGAAGAGCAGGCTCGTGTGCGCGAGCACCTCGACGCCGCCGAGGAGCTCCTCGGACAAGGCGCCGACGACGAGGGAGTCCATCGACGCGGTCTTGAGGGGCTCGACGGCGGCCTGGAAGTCCTCCAGGCTGGCCTCGTCGCCGCCCAAGCGCTCGATGAGCAGCCCCGCAGCCTGCTGCAAGGAGCCATCCTCCCCAAAGGTGACGCCGAGGCGCACCACGCCTGAGGTCTGCTGAGAGCGGGTGAAGTAGCTCGACAAGGCGCCCTCGAAGCTGCCCTGCTCGATGGGAGAGAGCCCGCGGTAGAGCTCCTGGGGGCCGTCCCACTTCACGGCCTGCAGCACGCCCTCGATGGGGCCGGTCAGGGTGAGGACATCCGGCACGACCCGCGCCCGCACGCCCCCCTCGCCGGTCACCTCGCCCAGAAACGCGAACTTCGGCGCGTCGGCCTGGACCTGCACGAAGAGGCGCTCGGTGCCTTTGATGTGTGCGCCCAAGAGCGCCGTCATCACGAGGCCCTCGGCGAGCACCCGGGCGGCGTCGCCGGACAGGCCGTGCCGCTGAATCATCTCCCGTCCAGGCCCCTCCAGGAGCACCAGGACGAGCCGCGCCGAGCCCTGCAGCGTCAGGCCCCGGAGCATCGTGCCCGGAGCGCCCTTCTCCATCACCACATGTCCGATCACTTCGCCATCCTCTGCGCCGCCTTCATGCGCGGCAAAAACTTCTCCGCGGGCTCAAAGCCCGTCAGGGTCAGCTTGGAGATCACCTCACCGTCCGGCTTGAGGAACAGCACCGTCGGCAGCCCCTTCACGTCGTACTTCTTAAGCAAGGCCTGGACCTTCGGGTCCTTGTCGCTCGTGGCGTCGATCATCAGGGGCACAAAGGCCGCCGAGGCCGCGATGACCTCGGCGTCGGTGTAGGTGAAGTGCTCCAGCTCTTTGCAGGCCGCGCACCACTCCGCCGTGAAGTCGATGATGAGGGGCTTGCCCTCGGCGCTCGCCCGGCTCAAGGCGGCGGCCTCGTCGTCCTTCACCCACGGGATCGAGGCCTGGGACGGGGTGGCGGCCCCCGCGGCGCTGAGCTGCAGCGGCGGCAGGATGAAGCCTTGGGTGACCAAGGTGCCCATGAGGAGGTAGGCGCCGACGAGGCCGCCCACCACGGCGTAGAGGCGGTGGGCCCGGGCGATGGCCGGGCCGTCGTCGTCGTTCTGGGGCCAGGCGAAGACCGCCGTCGAGATCAGCACAAACGCCGTGAGCAGGGCCGTCACCGCGTCGGAGAGGTGCGGGGCGACGAAGTAGACCGCGCCGAGCCACATCAGCACGCCGAAGCTGTGCTTCACCGTCTCCATCCAGGCGCCCGGCCGTAAGACCTGGTTGGAGAAGGTGCCCGCCACCAAAAAGATCATGCCCATGCCCAGGCTGAACGCCAGCATGAGCCCGGCGCCTAAGGCCAGCTCACCCTGCTGGCCGATGACGACCATCAAGGAGGCGATGACCGGCCCCGAGCAGGGCCCGGCGACGATGGCGCCCACGGCGCCGATGAGGAACGCCCCGGTGTAGCCCGCGCCGCCGACGTTGTTCAGGCGCTCGGCGATGGCGCCCGGCACGGCGACCTCAAAGGCCCCGAACATCGACGCGCCCATGGCGAAGAAGAACGCCGCCACGGCGCCGACCACCCAAGGCGACTGCATCCAGGCGCCGAAGATCGAGCCGGTCATCGCCGCGCCGACGCCGAGCAGGGTGTAGACCGTCGCGAGCCCGGCCACATACGCCAAGGCCAACGAGAAGGCCTGGAGGCGGCTGCCCGTCGAGCGCGCGCCGATGAGGCCCACGGTGATCGGCACCATCGGCAGCACGCAGGGGGTCAAGGAGACCAAGAAGCCCGCGCCGAAGACGAAGGCGATGAGCCAGATGAGGCCCTTCTCCCGGGCGGCGGCGAATCCATCGACGGGCAGGCCCGCGTCAAAGGCCTCGGCCTCGGCGCCGGAGTTGTCGGCGAGGGCCGTCGGGGGCGCCGCGACAGGGGGCGCCTCGACGACGGGAGGCTCCTCAGCGGCAGGCGCCTCGACGACGGGCTCAACGGCGGCTTCGACGGGCTCGACGACCGGCTCCACCGGCGCCGCGACGACGGCGGGCTCAGCCCCCGGCGCGGGCGGCGTGGCCTTCGCCGGGGCCGCGAAGGTCACGGTCTCGGAGAAGTCGAGGTACTGCGGCATGAGGCAGAGCTCAGCCTTACACGCCTGGTATCCGACGGTGCCCTTCACGACGCGGCTGCCCGGGGCGGCCTTGAGCGCGGCGTTCACGGTGAAGTCGCCGTCGTACTCGCCGCGGGTGGCGCCGGGGATGGCCGGGTCGGGGCGCTGGTGGG
>JAKLKD010000070.1 GCA_023150845.1 Myxococcota bacterium
GGGGCGCGGTGGCGCTCTGGATTTGGGCTCCCGTTGGGGGTGTGGGGCGGCTCGCCTGGGCTGGCGTCACGCCCCGGGGCGAGGCGGGGCGTGGTGGCGCTCTGGATTTGGGCTCCCGGTGGGGGTGCGGGGCCGCTCGCCTGGGCTAGCGTCACGCCCCGGGGCGAGGCGGGGCGCGGTGGCGCTCTGGATTTGGGCTCCCGGTGGGGGCGCGTCCCGACCCGGCTGGCGCGGCGCAGAGGTGGGTTTGGCGCCGACGGTTTTTCTTCGCGGCGCGTGGGGTTCACCGCGCACCGGCCCTGGCGCCCGTGGTAGCGTCGCTGCACCTCTTTGGCCCCCACGACCGGGGCGACGGCCTGAGCCTCCGATGACCCGTCTGCTCCTCTCCGCCCTCCTGCTCACCTCCTGCGCCGCTGAGGTTCCGCCTCGCGCGGACGCTGGCGACCCCCGCGTGCTCCCGGTCGGGGCGACCGCCGCCCTTGACGGCAGCTTCTCCGAGGGTGACAGCCTCTCCTACGCCTGGGCGGTCGCGCCCGAAGGCGCCACGATCCTCGACGCCGAGAGCCCCTTCGCCACCTTCACCGCCACGGCGCCGGGCCTCTACACCCTGACGCTGGAGGTCTGCGACGACGCGGGCCGCTGTGATGTCGCCGAGACCTGGGCGCGGGTGGACGATCCGCCGGGCAACACGCAGCGGATCTCAAGCTGGAGCCCCGGCCTCTTCGGGAGCGCAGAGAGCGGCGCTGGCCTCCCGGGTGGGCTCTCGGACTGGGAGCCTGACGAGGACTGGTGTGAGGAGTGTCGCAGACTCGTGCGCAGCGGCGCGACGACCTGGAACGAGTTCTGCAACAGTATCCCTGAGGATGAGAAAAAAGAGCGAAACCTCTGTCGAGCGGGCAACAACAAATCTGCGGAGTACCGAGACAACTTCTGCTCGGCGCGCTGCTCGGACTGATCATGCTCACCACGACCCTCACTACACGACGCCTGCGCCGCGCAGATGTTGAGCTTCTGACCGCCGATCTGATGCCAAACGGGCTCACGCTGGTGATGGACCGCACGAGCGCGGCCCGCCTGTGCGTTCGTTGGCTCGATGAGTCGGGGGAGCGCGGCCCGCCGCTCTTGGAGGATGACGACATCTGCGGCGACGCGATGGTCTACGACCCTGAGACCGACCGCCTCGTCGTGGCCCTCAACGGCCCGCCGCACGTCTTTGAGGGGACGAGCGGCCGTTCTCTGGGCGTGCTTCCGCACCACGACCAACCGACCTATGGGGCCGCCGTGGCCCCCGGCGGCCGGGTGGTGACCGAGAGCATTGACGGCCAACGTCGGGTGTTTGACCTCCGCACCTTGGTTTGCCTCGCCCGACACTCCACACGAACCTGCCGCGGCTGGTCCATCCCGCAGGGTCTGTTGCCCGGCGACCCTGTGCTGACCTGCCGCAGCTACATCCGCGACGGCCAGTGGGGCACCGCCCTCATCAACGCGCAGACCGGGCGCGACGTGGCCCGGGTGCGCCTGCCCTATGGCGGCGGCCCGGCGTTCTGCAGCGCCGCCCCGCGCCCAAACGCCTTGGAGTGGGTGGGTGTGCTCGCCGAGGGGGACGACCAGCGCGGGCATGGCCCGGCCCAGCTCCACCACTTCACCCGGGAGGGCGCGCGGCTCATCGACGAGGCGCCCGCGCGCCGGGTCGGCCCCTATCAACACAGCCTGCCGGGGATTGTGCGCTTACGATTCATCACGAACGACTGGCTCTACACCGAGGGCGCCCGGCGGCCCCACCAGGCCATCCACCTGCCCACCGGCGCCCGCCGGGCCTGCCCCCTGGACGACATCACCTCACCGACCGGCCTGATGATTGACCGCCGCGCCCGCTCGGTGCTGGATCTGGACTCCGGCGACACCGCGCCGCTCTACCCCGGCGAGGCCCCCGAGGAGGGTCGCAGCGTGCAGTCCATCTCCGCCGATGGCCAGACCGTCTTGGTGAGCACCCCCGAGGCCCTGGAGTGGTGGTCGATCATCCGCTGAGCGGCGGGCGGCGCGCCCCCTCAGCCCGCTCGCTGGGCCCAGGACAGCCAGCCGCGCTTGGGCTCGGCGCCGGTCTGTACGGCGTGCAGGGCCTCGCGGCCGCGCTGGGCCTCGGCGGCTCGGCCCGCCGCGTCGAACACGGTCAGGCTCTCTTGCAGCCAGCGGCTCGCCTCCTCGGGGCGGGACCGCGCGGCGGCGAGCAGGCCCAAGGCCCGGCAGGCGAAGGCCAGGGCCTCGGTCTGGCCTTGGCGCTGGGCCTCCTCCCGGGCGGACTCGGCCCGGGCGCTCGCCTCGTCGAGCAGGCCCTCCCCGCCGAGCGCCAAGGCGAGCAGGGTGAGGCCCTCGGGCAGCACCGCCCGGGCCCCGGCGCGCTCGGCCTCCACCACCACGGACTCCAGGCGCTCGATGGCCTCGGGGAGCCGCTCCAGGCCCACCAAGGCCGCCCCGGCGTTGAGGGTCTGGATGAGGCGCATGAAGGCCGGGGGATCGTCACCCCAGAGCGCCAAGGAGCGCTCGTACCAGCCCAAGGCCGCCTCGTAGCGCCCCGCGGCGCGCTCCAGCTCGCCGAGATCGTTCGTGCAGCCCGCGGCGAGCTCGATGAGCGCCCGGTCGTCGTCGTCGCCGACCACGCTCACGCAGCGGCGGTAGGTCGCCTGGGCGAGCGCCTCGTGCCCGCAGAACTCCTGGCCGATGCCCAGGCGGCGCAGGGCCTCGGCGATGGCCAGGCGGTCGCCGGTCGGCTCGGCCAAGGTGAGGGCCTCCTCGGCGTGGCGAATGATCTCGGGGCCGTCCCCGGCGAGGTACGCGGCGAAGGCGCGCTCGGAGAGCGCCCGGCTGAGCAGCACCGCCGGGGCCTCCGCCCGCAGCCGGGGCAACAAGGCGTCGAGGCTCTCCCTCCCCTCGTTGACCCGGCCCTGGCGTAAGAGGAGCCGGGCGCGCTGCAAGGCGAGGCTCGGGGACTGTGTCGGATCGGCGCGCATCGCCCGGTCGAGGAGCTCGATGGCCTGGCTCGGGGCGCCGACGTGGCTCGCCGAGCGCGCGGCCTCCGCCCACACCCGCGCGGCCTGGGCGGCCTGACCGGCGCGCTCCAGGTGCCAGGCCAAGGCGTGCTGGGCGCGGGCGCCGCTCACCCGGGCGAGGCGCTCGGCGGCCTGGGCGTGGAGCGCCTGGCGCTGGGGGCGCAAGAGCGTGCTGTAGATGACCTCCTGCAGCATCGGCCGGGCGAAGCCGAGGCGACCGGCCCGGGCCGGGGCGAGCACCCCCTCGGCGTGGAGGGCGTCCCAGGCGTCGGGGTCCTCGCCCAGGCAGGCGTCGACGTCCGCGGCGTCAAACTCCTCGCCGAGCACGGCGCAGAGCTCCACCCGGGCCCGCAGCCCCGGCGCGAGGCGATCGACGCGGGCGGCGAGCAGGGCGTGTAAGGTCGGCGGCAGGGTGCTCTCCGACTGATCAGCCCGGCCCGGGTCAAACGCCCAGCCCTCCCCGGCCCAGGTGAGCGCGCCCTCGTCCTGCAGGTGGCGGAGCTGCTCCTCGATGAACAGCGGCACGCCGCCCGCGCGCCGGATGAGCCGGGTGAGCCGCGCCTCGGGCAGCACGGCGTCGCCGTCGAGCAGGCGCTCCACGAGGCGGCGGCTGTCGGCGTCGGAGAGCGGGCTGAGGTGCAGGCCGAGGTGGGGCACGCCGAGGCGGCTGGCGGCGTGAACGAGGCGCTCCTGGGCGTCGTCCCCGCCCTCGGGGCGGCGAACGAGCACAAACAGCAGCGGCGCGGCGGCGGCGACGGGCAGCACGGCGTCGAGGAGCTCGACGCTCGCGTGGTCCGCCCAGTGCAGGTCGTCGAGGCTCACCACCGTCGGCCTCAGGCGCGCGGCGAGGCCGAGCAGCTCCCGCAGGGCGTCTACGGCGGCCTCCCGGCGCGCCCCGGCGTCGAGGGAGTCGTCGGTCTCTTCCCCCAAGAAGAGCCCCAAGGCCGAGATCCGGGCGCTGGCCCGGGGCGCGCGCTCGTCCAGGCGCTCCAGGCCCTCCACGAGCGCCTCGTCGGCGAGCAGGCTCATGACGACGTCGTGCCAGGGGTGGTATGGCAAGGCGCGACCGTAGGAGATGCAGCGCCCGGCGTGTACGCTCCAGTCGCCGTCGCTCAGCCCGTCCCGCAGGAGGCGGCTCTTGCCTACCCCCGCCGCGCCGAGCACGGTGACGAGACCGCCGCCCCGCGCCTTGAGCCGCTCCGCCGCCTCCCGGAGCGCGTTGAGCTCGACCTCCCGCCCGATGAGCGGCGCCCGCCGCCCCAGGCCCCGGCTCTCGTCCGACGCCGTGAGCCCGAGCACCCGGAAGCAGTGCACGGGCTCCTCCCGGCCCTTGAGCGGCATCACCCCCCGCGACTCCAGCACGGCCCGGCCCCGGAGCCGCGTCGCCGTGGTGAGGTCCACCCAGATCTCCCCGGGCCCGGCCTTGTTGAGCAGGCGCGCGGCGACGTTCACCCCGTCGCCTAAGGCCGAGTAACGCGCGGCCTCCCCGGCCCCGAGCACCCCGGCGACGACGACGCCGGTGCCGACGGCGGCGTGCACCTGGATCGGCACCCGCACGCCGAGGCGCGCCGCCAGACGCTCCTCCAGGGCGGGCAGCTCCGCGAGCACGTCCAGCGCGGCGCGCACGGCCCGCTCGGCGTCGTCCTCGTGGGCGGCGGGGGCGCCGAAGAGCACGAGCGCCGCGTCGCCGATGAACTTGTCGAGGTAGCCGTCGTAGCGGGCCACGGCGGCGTCTACCCGCTCAAAGAGGGCGTTCAGCAGGTCCGTCACGAGCTCAGGGTCGAGCTGCTCGGAGATGCGCGTGAACCCGCAGACGTCCAGAAAGAGCGCGCTCACCAGCCTGCGCTCCCCGCGCGAGGGTTGGGCCGCCGTCTTGGCGTTGAAGGCGCTCATCGTGGGCATCTCCCGATCTTCGCACAGATAGCCCGGCGATCTCGCGGAGGTGCGGCGAGGTAGGATCGGCGTCTGACGCCGCCTCCGGGGCGGCGGCGGACGGCTCAGGCGCGGTGGTTTAAGGCCTCGGAGACCGCCCGCAGGAGCTCGTCGTTGGTGAAGGGCTTCCGCAAGAAGCGCGCGTCGGGGGAGAGGCGCCGGGCGCTCACCAGCTCGCTCCAGGCGTAGCCGGACATGGTCAGGGTGCGCAGGTCGGGGCGGGTCTTGGAGATCTCCCGCACGAGCTCGACCCCGTTGGTGCCGGGCATCACGACGTCGGTGAGCAGCAGCTCCACGGGCTCGGAGCGCAGGGCCCTGAGGGCCTCGTCCCCACGCTGCAGGGCGCGGACCTCGTAGCCGCTGAGCGTCAGCACCTCGGAGATCAGCTCGCACAAGTCGGCGTTGTCCTCGACGACCATCACCCGGGCGCCGCGCCCCGGCAGGCTCAGGGTGATCTGGGACTCCCGATGGGGCTGGGTCTGGTCCTCGGCGGCGGGCCACAGCGCCTCGAAGCGGCTGCCGACGCCGGGGGTGCTCGACACCCGCAGGGCGCCCTGGTGCTGGGAGAGGATGCCGTAAGACGAGGGCAGCCCGAGGCCCGTGCCCCGGCCCACCTCCTTCGTCGTGAAGAAGGGCTCAAACAGGCGCTCCATCACCTCGGGGCTGATCCCGGTGCCGCTGTCTTGTACGGCCATGACGACATACCGGCCCGGCGCGACGCTGAGCGCCTGGGCCCCGGCCTCATCGAGGCTGAGGTCTTCGGTCTGCACGTCGAGGCGGCCGCCGTTGGGCATCGCGTCCAGGGCGTTCACCACGAGGTTCATGAGCACCTGCTCGACCTGGGAGGCGTCGGCGTGGGCCCAGCGTGTGGCCTGGAGGTGGAGCGTGAGGGTGACGTCGGCGGGCACGGTGCCCTGGAGGAGCGAGGCGTGCTCCTCGATGAGCTCGTTGAGGCCCAAGGGCGCGCGCTGGCTCACCTGCCGCCGCCCGAAGGCGAGGAGCTGGGACACGATCTGCGCGCTGCGCTCCATCGCCGTGTTCACCCGCTTGAGCTGGCGCAGGATGTTCGGCTGGTCGGGCACCTGGAGGCGGACGAGCTCCAAGGCGCCGATGACGACGCCGATGAGGTTGTTGAAGTCGTGCGCGAGGCCCCCGGCCATCACCCCGAGGGACTCCAGGCGCTGGGCTTGCTCCAGGCGGGCCTGCTGGCGGCGCTCGGCCTCCTCGGCCTCTCGCTCGGCGGTGAGGTCACGCATGGTCACGAAGCTGCGCAGGGGGCGGCCCATCTCGACGAAGCCGCTCACCGCGAGCTGAACGAGGCGGCCGTCTTTGCGCCGGACGCGGCAGTGAACGTCGCTGAAGCGTGGGCCGCGCTCCAAGGCGGCGAAGACCTGCTGCACGATGTGGTCGTAGTCCGAGGGGTCGACGATCTCGGCGATGGAGCGCTCGCTCAGCTCCTCGGTGGTGAACCCGACCAGCTCCTCAAAGGCCCGGTTCCAGCGGTAGATCTGCGTCGCCTCGTTGATGACGAGCATCGGCGCCTGGCTCTGGGTGAAGAACATGTCGCGCACCTCAGCGGCGAGGCGCTGGGTGGTGATGTCGGTGAGGAAGCCGTCGATGAGCAGCTCGCCGGAGCTCGGGTCGCGGCTCACGGTGAAGCTGTCGCGCACCCAGAGGAGGCGCTGGTCGTCGGCGTGGAGCACACGGTACTCCAGAGCACCTTGCTCCCCGGCCGCGCGCCGGGCGTGGGCCTCGGCCACCCACTCCCGGTCGGCGGGGTCGATAATCGCCGAGAGCGGGGCGCCGATGAGGCTCGACGGGTCGCGGTTGAGCAGGCGCCGGGCGCCGTCGCTGGCCAAGAGGAAGCACCCGTCGGCGCCGCCCCGGGCGCGGTAGACGAGCCCCGGCAGGTTCCCCAAGAGCGTGCGGAGCTTCTGCTCACGCTCTCGGGTGGCGCGGTCATAGGCCCGGCGGGCCAAGGCGCGGGCGACGAGCTCGGCTACCTGGCTGAGGAGCTGCACGGTGCAGCTCGGGCGCCGGGCGTACCGCGCCTCGTCCCAGTACAGACAGACCGTGCCGATGGTGCGCTCGCCGTTGAACATCGCCGCGGTGAGGCCCCCGAGGCTCGTGTCGACGTCGATGCCCGGGGGCCAGCCGTGGGGCGGGATCTGGAGGGTCGTCGCGGGGGAGGGGAAGGGGAACACCCCCTCGCAGAACGGGCCGCGCAGGGGCGCGTCGACGTGCACGGCGTCGCGCCAGACGAGGTCCTCAAGGAGCGCGTCCCCGGCCTCGTTCACCCGCGCCGTGTGGGCCACCCGGGCCCCGGTGAAGCCGCCGAGGTCCGAGAGCACGCCCAAGATCGCGCCGTCGAGCTCGGCATCGACGCAGCGCGCCAAGGTCGCCGTCGCCCGGGCGGCGAGGCGCTCGGCGTCCCGGCGCTCCTTGAGCTCGACGGCCTGGGTGAGCAGCACGGAGTCCACCGCCGCGCCCAAGACGTACTCGGCGCCGTCGAGGCTCACCCGGCGCGCGTGGAGTCGTTTGCGGTCATCGCCGCCGCTCGGGGTGAGCGCGCCGTCGAGGTTGACGTGGCCCCCGGTGCTGCTGCGCAAGAGGCTCAGGAGGCCGTCCCAGCCGTCGGCGTCGAGGCCGGGGAACATCGTGTGAATCGACGGGGGCCCCGGCTCGGGAGCGCTCCCTTGGTCCAGGGCGCGCCGGGTCGCGGCGTTGGTGACGACCAGTTCGCCGCGGTCGTTGGCCACCCAGAGGGGCTCGGGCGCGGCGTCGATGAGCATCGAGGCCAAGGCGTAGCCGTGGGAGGCGTCCTGCTCGTGGGTGATGTCGAGGTCGGCGCAGAGCAGGGTCTTGGGGGTGCCGGGCGCGCCCTCCACCATACGGCCGCGGACGACCCGCCAGCGCCAGCCACGCTCGGGGCAGAGCGTGCGGAGCTTGAGGCTGAAGTCGCGGGGGCGCTCAAAGAGGTCGGCGAGGCGTTGGCTGATCCTCCCGAACTCGTCGGGGTGGAGCCGCTGGCAGACGGCCTGGATGAGCGTCGGCACGGCGTCCCAGGGGAGGGTCACCGGCCTCTTGCCGAGGATGCTCACCCGCTCGTTGAGCACGACCTGGATGAGCACGAGGTCGTGGGTCGCGGCGTCGAGGAGCTCCTGGAGCGTCTCAACATCATTCGTGGCGCCGGTCGTCGGGGGCGCGGGCGCCTCGACCGCGGGCAGGAGCAGGCCAAGGGCCGCCCCGGAGCGCAGGGGCACGAGGCGCAGGCTGAGGCGCTCGTCGACGCGGACCGCGCTCGGCCAGCGCCCGTCGCTGGGGGCGCAGAGCTTGACGAGCTGCGAGAAGCAGAGGCGCCCCGGCGCGTCGCCTAAGCGCCGCTCGACCGCCGCGCTCACCAGGGCGGGCTGGCCATCGGGGTGGAAGACGAGCCAGGCCTCGGCGGGGGAGGCGGCCAGGGCGGACATCGCCTCGGTCAAGATCAACGCGTCGAGCGACGGCGCTGACATCGGAGGAGGGGGCAAGGTCATATGCGCTGGGGTGGCGGGGGTGCGAGTGGCTCAACGGAGTGTTGCACGGTCGTTCAGCTCTGATCAGCCTGCGAGGAGCGAGTGCAATGGGGATGAAAGAGGGATGACGCCGCGAACGGCGTTGAAAAAACCCCATGCGGATCGCATCCTGTTGGAGCTAGGACACCGCCCGATGGATCATGCGGCGCGGGCGCCCCCGCCTATATTCCCAGCGGATCCCCGAGATCCCCCAGCGCCCCGCTCAGAGGAGCCGCGCCGCCCCGAAGGCGTGGAGCCGCCCGCCGCGGCCCCGCAGGTCAAAGCGCCGGGCGCCGTCGAGCTCCCCGCTGGCGCTGAAGATGGCCTCCCCCGGCAAAAAGATGGGGCGGCGGAAGCTCACCTCCAGCTCGACCGGGCGCTGGGCCGCGGGCAGGTCGAGCTCGGCGACGGCCCGGGCGAGGCTCCACATGCCGTGGATGATCGGCCGGGGGAACCCGAAGGGCCGGGCGGTGAGCGGGTGCAGGTGGATGGGGTTGTAGTCGCCGCAGACCGCGGCGTAGCGGCGGCCGAGGTCGGGGGGCAGGCGCCAGCCGACGCTGCGCTCCGGGCGGGGGATGGGCTCGGGCTCGACGGTCTTGCCCTCGCCGACGCCCCGCACGGCGCGGCAGAGCGCCGTGGTCACGCTCTCCCAGACACGCTCCCCTCGGGCGAAGACCTCGGTCAAGAGGTCGATCTCCAGGCCCTGCTTCACGAGGCGCTGGTCGGAGAGCACACAGCGCGCCGAGAGTGACTCGTCGAGGCCGATGGGGCGGCGCTGGCGGATGAGGTTGCGCACATGCACGAGGCCCGCCGCGGGCAGAGGCAGCTCCGGGTGGGTGGCCAAGGCGAGGTGCAGCGGCGTGACGAGGATGTGGGGCCAGGTGAGCGGGAGGGTCGCGGCGGCGGGCTGGCCGCAGACCGCGCGGAAGCTGGCCACGTCGCCGGGGATGAGGCGCTCACAGCGCACCTCGATCTCCGGCAGCGACTCCCCGGGGCGGAGCCGCCTGCCCTTGGGCAGCATGGCCCGCCACAGCGGCACGCTCGGCGGCGTGTCAAAGCTCAGGGTGATCATCGGGGCGCACCGCCGTTCTGGGGAGGAGGGCTGAAGGGGTCCACGGCGCGCCAGGCCTCGGGCCAGCGGGAGCCGCGGTTGCCGGGGATCTCGACGCCGTCGGGGTCGGTGACGAAGTTGTCTTGGTCGGCGAAGGCGCGCTCGCCGCTCACCCGGCCGTCCCGGGACCGCATCGGCGTGAGGCGGCCGTCCACCCGCAGGGCGACGACCTCATGGGGGGCTGGGCGGAGGTCCACCAAGGCGCCCTTCTGTTTGGGGTTCTGGAGCTGCTCCTCGTTGCCGATGGGGTCGGCGACGGTCTTCGCCTTGAGCGTCCAGACCAGGAGCGAGGTGGGGTCGCGGCCAGGGAAGGCCGAGGCGAGGAGGTCCGGCACGCCGAAGAACTGCTTGCCGACGTCGTTCTGGTTCACCGGGCCCGCCATGAGGCAGACGCCGCCGAGCAGGTCACAGTCCGGCGGGAGCTCCACCACGCCGCCGAGCTCGGCCACGAGCGCCGAGCGCGCCGCCGCCGCCCCGAAGGCCCGGAGCGCCTGGCTCCAGGGCAGGCCCGCCTCGGCGACCTCGGCCCGGGAGAGCCCGCCGATGTACACCCGCTGCCCGGCCAAAGCGAAGGCCTTCCGGCCGCGCTCGGCGTTCTTGGAGAGCGCCCGGCCCAGGGGGAGGTCCGCCCAGAGCGGCAGGGCGGCGACGGTGCGGTCGGTGATGTCCTCCAAGGACCGCCGGATCTCCCGGAGGCGCTCCTTGCCGCCGGGGGTGAGCACGTCCACACGCTCCATGAGCAGGAGGGCCTTCGCCCGCTCCCGGGGGAGGCCCGTCCAGTGGGAGAAGGCGTTGAACGCGGCGCGTCCGGCCTGCTCGACCAAGGCGTCGGGCACGTCTACGTCTTGGCGGGTCTGGTAGGGCGCGGGGGCCTTCTCGTCGGCGTTGACGCCGGGCTGGGCGCGCTCGCTGCGGAAGGCGAGCAGAGACGCCCCGAGCTTGCGGCAGAGCGCGGCGTCGAGCAGGGGCGGGCCCTCGACCTCCCCGACCTGGGCGACGAGGCTCAGGCGCCAGCCGGCGGCCCGCTCGGCGTCGGTGAGCCCCGCGAGGGCCTCCAGCCGGGCGAGGCCCTCGCCCTGGGCGGCGCGGCGCTCATCGACGAAGGGCGCGGAGTGTACGAGCGCTCGGCGGCGGCCCCCGGAGGCGAGCACGGCGGCGCGCTCCATCCCGTCGGCGAGGATGCCGAGGTGGAGCTGGGGCAAGAACCCGATGGTGGGGATGTCGTCGATGTGGTGCTGGCGTTTGTTCCAGGCCCGCTGGGGCACGGTGAGCAGGCTCTGGACCGGCTTGTGGCCCACGAAGGTCAAGAGCAGGGTGAAGGGCGTGCGGTAGGGCCGGGAGAGCACGAGCCAGGTGTGGGTGGCGTGGGTCAGCGGCGCCGTCTCTAGGCCCGCGAGCCCGGCGAGGGCGGCGGCGGCGCGGTCGGAGTCCCCAGTTCCCAAGAGCACCGCACGAAAGCCCCGGAAGTTGGTGGACTGCCGCGACGAGAGCACGCCGAGGGACGCCTCCTCAAAGAGCTCCCCCTCGGTCGGTGCCGCCTCCGCCGGGACGAAGGCGTCGGGCCGGGTGAGCGAGAGCAAGGCCATCGCGGCCTCACCCTCGGCCCGGGTCAAGGAGAGGCGGCGCCGGTACCCGACCGGGGACGCGGAGAGGTTCTGGTCGGGGAGGTGATACCGCCCGCGCCGCTCCCCCTCTTGGGCGAACCGCGCGCCGCGGCCGACCCGCTGGTCGTCGGGCGGCGGCGGGATCGGCACGAGCAGCACCGGCTTCGGGCTCAGGTCGTCGGTGGGCGTCGTCACGGGGCCTCCAGAGGGGGCCAGCACATAACCCGCGCCCCTTGGCGGAGCCGCTCAGACGGTGGCCGGGCCGACGTTTCGCGCCGACCGCCCGCTCAGGTCTCGTCCTCGTCCATCGCCCGCGGCATTCTCTCAGGCTGACCGTCGCCCTGCTCTGGGGGTTCATCATGAAGAACAAGGTGCCCGGATGGCAGGTGCTTGGACGCGGATGGGAGCAGCTACAGACGATGCTGCGAGTCTGCTGCCTTAGCCGCAGGTGCGGGTCACACAGGGCGGGCATTGAGTCTTGTTGAGAGGTAGACATCAGCTGATATTTAAGAAAGAACCTTAGTTTTAGACAATCTAAGGCCCTGACCGTGATCACCGGCTGCGGCGGGCCCGTGTCCGGTCGATGCGCGCGATGACCCGCTCGACGTCGTGCCCCTCGTAGAGCACGTCGCCGTCGCCATCGAGGGCGATGAAGAAGGGGATACGCCCACGTCGCCCGAGGAGCTGGACGGCGGCGGGGCTCTCGCCCAGCTCCCAGGGCTGGCCGGCGAGGGTCACGGCCCGGACGAGCACGTCGGGGTGCTCCTCCAGGTAGGGCCGCAGGACCCGGGCGGCGTCGTGGCAAGGCGCGCACCAGGCCGCGCCGACATCGACGATGGTGTAGCTCCCGGGCGTCGCCAAGGCCGCGAGGTCGATGGCCTCCCCGGTGCTCACGGTCACCACCTGGGGCGCCTCGGTCCCGGCCCAGGGGTCGGGGAAGGGGGAGGCGGCGACGAGGAGGGCGAGGGCGAGCAGCATCAGGGCAGCCTAACCGCGGGCGGGCCGAGGGTCACCCAGGGGGGCGTCGGGCCGAGGGCCTCCTCGACGAGCCCGGCGGCGGCGCCGTTGCGCCCCGTGGCCTCGAAGCGGGCGACGGCGCCGGGGTGCGCCTGGAGCAGCGCCCCCAAGAGCGCCCCGGCGACGCGGTGGGGGAGCACCCGGCAGGAGCAGGCGAAGGCGACGACCTCCCCGCCCCGCACGAGGCCCACGGCGACGAGGCCGTGGTCGGCGAGGCGGTCGGTGACGAAGCCCACCCACAGGCCCTCGACGTTGTTGAGGCTCGGGCGCGCGCCGTTGAGCGTGAGCTGATTGCTGCGTTGCAGCAATTCTCGGGCGCGGGGGAGGTCGGCCTCGGTCCCGGCCCGCCCCCAGACCCGAAGCTCAAGGCCCAGCAAGAAGCCCGTGAGGTCTGTCGCGTCGGACGCCGCGGAGACCACCGCCGCCCGGCTCTTGTAGGAGTCCAGGCGCGGCGTCGTGACCCGCTCCCAGACCTGGGTGTAGGGCCCGGTGAGGAGCTGCTCCCGAAAACCGTCCACCTCGCCGCCGAAGACGACCACCTCCGGGGCGTTCTGGGCCACCTCGGCGCGCTCAAAGGCCGAGTCGTCCAAGAAGCCCAGGCGATCGAGGCCGATCCCCAAGGTCTCGGCGATCCTCCGGCACATCTCCGACTTGGGGCCGAACCCGGCCTCGACGACGATGAAGTCATCGAGATCCAAGGCGATCCTCCGAAGCAGCGCCGCGTGCTCGGCGGCGAAGATCCCCTGAAGATCCTCGGGGAGATCGTCATACATCCACGCGTAGAGCCCGAAGCGGCGCTCGGGCTCGGCGGGGCGGCGGCGAAAGCGCGCCCGCACAAGGGCAGGATCGTTCCGTGTGGCCAAGGCGAGGAGGATCCCCCGCCGCTGGGCCTCACGGAGCGCCTCGTGGAGCCCCCGGCGCAGGCGCCACCAGCCCTCGATGAGCGCGGCGCTGGGCGCGGCCTCCCCCAAAGGCAGGTACGCCGGGTTTCGGTCCGTGAAGTCGTCGTGGCTGATCTGCCCGTAGATCAAGGTGTCGTCGAGATCCACGACGAGGCACTTGAGCGGCCCCCGCGTGCGGCTCGCCCAGATCGCGGCGACGGCCTCGGCCTCGGCGACGGCGGCGGCCTCCCCGACGGCCTCGCCATGGCCGAGCCCGAAGCGGGTGTCATCGGCGGCGACGCCCCGGCGCGCCCAGATCCCGGCGACGTCGACGCGCCGGGCCTCCCCCAGCACGCCCTCTAGGGTGTCCAGCGCCTCCTGCAGCCCCGGCGGCGGCGGCCCGAAGCCGAAGCTCCCAGCGCTGGGGCGGCGCAGGCCCCGGTACACCACGGGCAGGCCCTCCAAGGCGGCCACGACGGCGCGCAGGGGGCCGAGGGGGAGCGGCGGCGGCGCCCCGGTCAGCGCCGCGGCGCAGATCGGGCCCAGGAGATCCCAGCCGAAGAGATCGACGTAGACGAGGCTCGGCCCGAGGCGCTGGGCGAGGGCCACGTCGGTGAAGCCCGAGACGACCACCTCAGCGCCGGTGAGCCCACGGAGCGGCCCCGCGAGGCGATCGAGGCCGCAGCGCCCCAAGAGCACGATCGGGCCCTGAAGATCGTTCATGCTCCGCGCTCCGGCGACCGAGATCGACCTGAGGATCCTACCGAACCGCCAACCATCTTGTCGTTTTTTGTCACCGTCTCGTCGCCGCCTCGCCCAGATCGGAGGGTTGAACCCTCCATTTTGCCTTGTTTGACGGGGACGCCCGAGTTTGCCGTCGCCGACGACCCCGTTCGAGCGGTGGCGCGTGGTATCGATCAAGGTGAGGAAGTACGGTTTCATGCTGACGACCGGCGCGACAAGGCAGGATGCCGAGCGGAGGAGCTCCGTTGAGGAGCGACTCGCGGTGATCGCGGGCCTGGAGCTTCGGCGAGACGAGGAGAGCGTCGAGGGCCTCCTCGACCTCGCCGTGAGCCCCAGCGTCGAGGACGCCGTGCGCGCCGTCGCCCAGCGCGCCTTGGTGCGCCGCCTCGGCACCTTGGAGCTCGCCCAGCGCCTCGGCGCCCGGCTCATCGACGCCCCGGCGCCCCACCGCCGCCTCATTGTGCAGGCCCTGGTCACTCACGGCGATCTCCGCAGCGTGCCCTGGCTGCTCGCGGCCTTGGAGGATCCCGACGAGGACGTCCGGCGGATCTCCGTGCGTGGCCTGGGGCAGCTCGGCAGCGCCGGTGTGGCCGATGAGCTCCTGAGCCTGCTCAACGACCCGAGCGTCGCCCTGCGCCTCGATGTCTGCCGCACCCTCGCCCGCATCGGCGGCGAGGCCGGCCACCGCGCCTTGGCTCGGCTCATCGAGGACCCCTCGGCGCGGCTCCGGGAGGAGGTCTGCATCCTGCTCCGGGAGCAGCCCGACTCGGGCCTCGTCGGGGCCCTGCTCGCCCGGCTCGGCGACCCCAAAGAGCGCAGCGAGGTGCGGTTTAAGGCCGTCGAGGCCCTGAGCGCCGCCCGTGACCCCGTCGCCCTGCCCGCGCTCATCGCGGCGCTCGGCGACAGCGACAGCGCCGTGCGCTCCACGGCGGCCTGGTGCCTCGGCGCCTTCCGCGCCCCCGAGGCCCATGAGCCCCTCGTGGCCTACCTCTTCGCCGACGCCGACGGGGAGTACGCCCACGCCGGGGCGGCGATCTCCCTTGGGCTGAGCGGCGACGCCCGGGCCCTGGAGCCCCTGCGCCGGGCGCTGGACGACGAGCGTGAGGCCGTGCGCCAGTGGGCCGCCGAGGGCCTCGGCCACCTCAAGCACGCCCAGTCTGTGCCGCCCCTGGTGCTCGCCTTGGAGGACGTCAGCGAGGCCGTCCGGGAGTCCGCCGCCCGGGCGCTGGGCCGCCTCGGGGATCCCGCCGCTTTGCCGAGCCTCGCCGCGGCGCTCGTCGGCGACGAGGTGCCGATCCGCGCCGCCGCCGCCGAGGCGATCGGGGCGATCGGCTCCCCTGAAGGCATCGACGGGCTCATGGAGGCCACGGCCTCGGATCTCCACGAGCGGGTGCGCGCCGCCGCCGCCGAGGCTCTGGGCCGGGTCGGGGTGCCGAGCCCTGAGGTCGCCCGGCGGCTCCTGCACCTGCTCAGCGAGGAGAGCCTCTGCGTGCGCCGCGCCGCCGCCGCCGCCTTGGCCGCCGTGGTCGAGCCCGGCCAGCTCCCCGCCTTACGCACCCTCATCCGTGAGGAGCCCCGGCTCACTGAAGACGCGCCCACCTGGGTCAGCCTCATCACCGCCCGGGCGCGGCTCGGCGACGAGGCCGCCCGCGAGGCCCTCTGGCGCCTGGCGAAGGAGGAGCAGGCCGAGAGCTGGCGCGCCGCGGTCGGCCTCGCCCAGATCGGCGATCCCCGGGCTGTCGAGCCCAACGTGCGGCTCCTGCGCGCCCGGGAGTGGAGCGTGAAGCTCCAGGCGATTCAGGCCTTGGCGACCCTCCGCAGCGTCTTGGGCATCCCCGCGCTGCGGGAGCGCCTGCGCGACCGCACCCCCGCCGTGCGAGAGGCGGCGGCACGGGCCATCGCCGCGATCGAGCGCGCGTAGGGCCCGCTCGACCGCAGGGGGAGCTCAGCGGCGGCGACGGACCATGAGCCCGGCGAGGCCGAGCGCGGCGAGCAGGCCGAGGCCACCCGGGGTCGGGGCGGCGCCTGACGAGCAGGTCCGCAGGCCGCCCTTCTCGTCCTCCTCCTCCTCGACGTCCTCGCCGCCGTCGTCCACGGGCTCCTTCGCGGGCACGGGGATGAGGCCGGGCTCGTCACACCACACGCGGGTGCCGTCCTCGCAGCGGGCGCGCATCTCGGCGTCGATCCAGCCGAGGTAGAAGTCGACGCGGGTGTCGACGCCGCCGGTCTCTTTGCAGTCCGTCTGGTCGTAGGCGTGGGAGGTGACGCCGACGATACGCATGGACTCCTTGAGATCGGTCTCCACCCAAGCGAAGGACGGGCCGCCGGAGTCGCCGTGGCACTTACGCACGTCGGTCTCCAGCAGACCCACCTGGAACTCGGCCTCGCCCAGCTCCGCGATGCTGCTCATGCCCTGCTGCTTGTAGGCGTAGGTGCCGGGCTCCGGGGCGTCGAAGGGGCTGTCCGAGGCGACCTGCTGGCCCCAGCCGACCACAGCGACCTCGGTGCCGACGGCGAGCTGCGCGGCCTCCTCCTCGGTGATGACGTAGGCGTAAGGCACGTCGGTGACGGCTTGGTCCAAGAAGATCAAGGCGATGTCGTAGTTGGTGGCGATGCCCGTCTGGAGCTTCTGGAGGTCGAACTCCTCATGGACGACCCAGTCCCAGGCGACGATGGCGTCGGTGGGCCACTCGTTGACGGCGCTGCCGTCGTGCGCGCTCAGGTCGGCCTGGCGGGTCCAGCGGATGTCCTTGTTCTCGATGGTGCCGAAGCCGTAGGTGAAGGCGTAGTCATCGAGGCAGTGGGCCGCGAGGAGCACGACGTCGGGGGCGATGAGCGTGCTGGAGCACACAAACATCCGGATGTCGTACTTATTGCCCTGGAAGTTGAGGTCGGCGTCCATCATCATGCCGCCCGTCATCGGGTAGTCGTCGATGGTGGCGTCTTCGCCGTTGATGATCGCCGAGACGGTCGGGGCCGCGGCGCCCACGCTGGGGGCGGCGGACTCGAAGGTCTCAGGCTCGCCCGCGAGGGCGGCGCCGCTGAGCGCGAGGGCGAAGAGAGCAGAGGGCATGAGCATAGCGACTCCTCAGAGTTTGGGGATGCCGCCAATCTGTCTCCAGATTCTCCCGACCGCAAGCGCGTGTGTTGTCAGCCCTGCGTCAACCCCGCGCGCTCTCGCTCCAGCTTCGCCGCGTGGCGGAAGAAGGTGACGAGGTAGTTCGTCGCGCTCGCGAGCGTAAAGAAGAGCGCGATGTACATCAGCACCAGCCCCGCGGAGTGGACCTCCACATGGAAGCGGGGGCTCGGCCAGAGCGTCGTGGGGTAGTGCCACAACAAGAAGCCGAGCGCCGTGGACTGAAACGAGGTCTTGAACTTGCCGAGCGTGTCCGCGGGCATCACGAGGCCCTCGGAGATCGCCACCGTGCGCAGGGCGGTGATCGTGAGCTCCCGGCAGATGATCACCGCCGCCACCCAGGCCGGCATCCAGCCCAGGTTCACGAGCATGATCATCGTCGTGGCGACCATGAGCTTGTCGGCGAGGGGGTCCAAGAAGGCCCCGATCACCGAGGTGAGGCCCCACTTCCGCGCGAGGTAGCCGTCGATGACGTCGGTGATCATCGCCACGACGAAGATCACGCAGGCCATCGCCGCCTCAAGGCGCGTGGGCGTGGTGTACAAGAGCCACACCATGAGCGGCACCACGGCGATACGCGCCACGGTGAGGCTGTTCGGGAGGTTCCAGAAGCCCTGTCTCTTCACAACGTGTCTGGGGCGGCGGGGTCGTTCGACTTGGCGTCGAGCTGGCCGCGAAAGTGGTTGTAGAGGGCCATGACCTTCACGACGTACTCCTGGGTCTCAGGGATCGGCGGGATGCCGTTGTGGCGCTTCACCGCCCCGGGGCCCGCGTTGTACGCCGCCAGGGCCAGCTCCGTCGAGCCGAACTCGTTGAGCTGACGAGCGAGGTAACGCGCGCCGCCGTCGATCGCCTGGGCCGGGTCGAAGGGATCCACCACGGCGAGCTCCCGCGCCGTGCCCGGCATGAGCTGCATGAGGCCCTGGGCCCCAGCCGGGGAGACCGCGCGGGGGTTCATGCCCGACTCGGCCAGCGCGACGGCCTTGATGAGCGGCGCGGGCACGCCGTACTGCAGAGACGCCCCGGCGATGACCGTGTCGAAGTCGTTGAGCTGGGGGAAGCTGCGCAGGCTCACGGCGGAGGGCGCGGGCAGGGGCTTCTCGCGCAAGAGCACGGTGTAGCCCGAGCGCGCCGGGGGCGAGTCGGTGAAGGTCACCGTGCCGTCAGGGTTCTCACGAACCCAGATGTCTTGGCCGAGCACGGCGATCAGCAGGAGAGAAGGCAGGGGGCTCACGCGCACAGGATACCCGCGATGGGGCCTCGCGCGTTATCGTGGGCGGACGAACGGAGGTGCCTTGCGGCAGATCTGCGACTTCCTGGTCATCGGCTCCGGCATCGCCGGGCTGCTCTACGCGCTCAAGGCCTCTCAGCACGGGCGCGTGATCCTGCTCACCAAGACCGAGCTGGAGGAGTCCAACTCCCGCTACGCCCAAGGCGGCGTCGCGACGGTCTGGGACGAGTCTGACTCCTTCGAGGAGCACATCCAGGACACGCTCATCGCCGGGGCGGGGCTCTGCCGCCGCGCCACGGTGGAGCACGTCGTCACCCAAGGCCCGGCGCGGATCCGGGAGCTCATCGAGCTCGGGGTGGCGTTCTCGCGGCACTCCTCGACCTCAGACGAGCTGGAGCTCGCCCGGGAGGGTGGTCACGGCAAACGCCGCATCCTGCACGCCAAGGATCAGACCGGCGCGGAGATCGTGCGGGCCCTGGTCGCGGCGGTGCGCGCGCACCCAGACATCGAGGTGCGCCCCCACCACGTCGCCGTGGATCTCATCACCGAGCGCTGGCTCAACCGCCGCCGGGGTGAGCCCGAGCCTTACCCCGACCGGGTGCTCGGCGCCTACGCCTTGGACGTTCGCCGGGGTGAGGTGGACGTCTACTGCGCCCGGGTCGTCGCCATCTGCAGCGGCGGCGCGGGCAAGGTCTACCTGCACACGACCAACCCCGACGTGGCCACGGGCGACGGCATCGCCATGGCCTGGCGCGCCGGGGCGAAGGTCGCGAACATGGAGTTTGTGCAGTTCCACCCCACGTCCCTCTACCACCCGAACGCCCAGGGTTTCCTCATCTCCGAGGCCCTGCGCGGCGAGGGCGGCCGCCTCATCCACAAGAACGGCGACCGCTTCATGGCCCGCTACGACGAGCGCCTGGAGCTCGCCCCCCGCGACATCGTCGCCCGCGCCATCGACGCCGAGATCAAGCGCCTCGGCGAAGAGAGCGTCTTCTTGGACATGACCCACCACAGCCGGGAGTACCTGCAGGACCGCTTCCCAGCGATCTACGCCCGCTGCCTGGAGCTGGGCCTCGACATGGCGACGACCCCCATCCCCGTCGTGCCCGCGGCACACTACTTCTGCGGCGGCGTCGTCACCGACCTCACCGGCGAGAGCACGGTGCGGAACCTCTTCGTCGTCGGTGAGGCGGCCTGCACGGGGCTCCACGGCGCGAACCGCCTCGCGTCCAACTCGCTCTTGGAGGCCGCGGTCTTCGCCGACTCCGCCGCCGCGGCCCTGGCCGAGCGCCGCGCCGAGCCCCTGCGGGAGGATCTCCCCGAGTGGGACCCTGGCCGGGCCGCCGCGTCCGATGAGCTGGTCGTGGTGAAGCACAACTGGAGCGAGATCCGCCGCTTCATGTGGGACTATGTCGGCATCGTGCGCACCACGCGCCGCCTCAAGCGCGCCCGGCATCGGGTGCAGCTCGTGCAAGAGGAGATCGACAGCTACTACTGGGACTTCCGGCTCACCCATGACGTGGTCGAGCTGCGTAATCTGGCCACCGTGGCGGAGCTGGTGGTCGAGTGCGCGCTGCGGCGGCGGGAGAGTCGGGGTCTTCACTACACCTTGGACTACAAAGAGCAGGATCCGAGTTGGATCCGTGACACTGAGCTTGAGAGGAGGATCCCGTGAAAAAACTCGTCCCGCTCGTCGCCCTCGCGCTGTTGGCGATGGGGTGCAACAGCAAGATCAAGAAGTACGCCGACAACATCGAGTCGATGGCGCTCTTCACCCAGCAGCAGGCGCCCACGCCGGGCGTCGACATGGGCTCGGCGAGCGTGCCCGTGGACGGCGTCGCCGGTGAGGTCGCCAACGCGGCCACGGGCGTCATCATCGACGGCTTCGAGATCGAGATGGCCAACCGGCTCAACAAGATCATCGAGCCGGACAAGCTCACCGAGCGGATGGGCACCTCCGTCGAAGACTTCATGAACACGAAGGGCCCCTACCCGGTGAACCCCGAGAGCCGCTGGCAGCTCTACGTCAACATGAACGGCTGGGGCCTCACGGCGAGCGAGTCGAGCGTCGCCTCGGCCTACATGTACCTGGACATCGAGGGCTACGGCCCCAAGGGCAAACGGATCTACCGCCGCTCGATGACCTGCACCATCCCGCTCTCCAGCTACGTCGGGCTCTCCGTCGGCGCGGCCCAGACCGCGGCGAACATCGGCGCGATCACCGGCATGTCGGACAAGGAGCTCCGGAAGGTCTTCCAGGACCTCGCCGAGTACTGCGGCCGCGAGGCGGCCATGCAGCTCAAGCAGGTCGTGGGCCGGGCGAAGTAGGCGCCGATCTCAGGGCTGGGAGGCCGTGAGCACGGCGAGGGCCTCCCAGACCGCGGGCTCGATGTCCTCAAGCTCCAGGCCGTCCATCGCCCCGCACAAGGTCAAGAGCGCGTGCTTGTGCATGGGCTCGATGCGCTGGCTGAGCCCGCGCTCTTGGGCCAAGGACCACCACTGCCGCGCCGCCGGGGCCTGACGGGCGACGGCGGCGCAGGCGGCGCGCACGAGGCCGATGGTCGCCCAAGCCTGGTCGCGGGGGTGCAGGGCGAGGGACTCGGCGGCGCGCCGGGCCTCGGCCTCGGCGGGCTCAAGCTGGTGGTCGTTCATCGCCATCAGGGCGAGCATGGCCCGGGCGCGGCCCCGGGAGACGGGGCGGCACCAGCGCTCGGCGAGGCGGGCGGCCCGGGTGAGGCGCTCCCGGGCGAGCAGGCGGTCATCGGCGCGCAGGGCGAGCTCGGCCAGGGCGATGAGCGCGTCGAGCTGCACCTGGGGCTCGGAGCAGGTCGCGGCGTTCGCCCGGGCGGCGCGGAGCTTCTGGTCGGCGATGGCCCAGGCGTCCTTCTGGGCGGCGAGGGTGCCTTCAGCCATGGCGGCGCGGGCGGCGGCGCGGGTGTCCCCGGTGCTGCTCGCGGCGTAGTTCAGGCGCTCGACGGCGGCGGCGGCCTCCTCGACGCGCCCCGCCCGGACGGCGAGGTGGAAGAGGCCGTCCCAGCCCTTCACGCCGAGGGGGTGCTCCGCCGGGCGCAGCTCGACGAGGCGGCGGAGCCACTGGTGGGCGGCGGTGAGGTCGTCCTCGTGGGTGGCGGCGACGGCCTCGGCCCAGACCGCCTCGGCGAGCCCGTCCTTGTCGGCGACGGCCTCCAGGTCCGCCCGGGCGAGCTTGGCGAGGCGGCGGGCGCTCTCCGGCTGGCCAAGGTCGGCCTCGGCCCGGGCCTGGAGCGCGAGCAGGCGGCCGCGGGTGAGGCGGTCGAGCGGGCCGAGCACCAGGGCGGCGCGGGCGGCCTTGTCGGCCTCGGCGGGGCGGGCGAGCTCCAGGAGCGCGGCGCCTTTGAGGCGGCGGGCCTCGGCGCGGGTGCTGAGGTTCGGGTTCTCCGGGCTCTCGGTGAGGTCCGCGGCGGAGATGGCGAGCTCGGCGCTGCGGATCGCCGCGGAGTAGCGCCCTTGGCTCAACATGCTGCGCACCGAGCGCAAGAGCGGGCCCAAGGCCGCCTCGGGCTGGCCCGAGCGCAGGAGGTGAAGCCCCCAGGGCAGATCGACGTCTACGCCGGTCTGCTCGCCGTGGCGCTGCCAGGCCGCCGCGAGCTTCTCGTGAATCTCGATGCTGTCCGCGAGCTCTTCAGCCATCTTCCGCGCCGTGCGCTGGAGCGCGCCGTGCTCAAAACGCAGGAGTCCGCCCTCCTCACGCAGGAGCCCGGCGGCGAGCAAGGCGTCGAGGCCCGCCTCCGACACGTCCCGCAGCACGCCGACCGGGGGCGTCTGCCCGGCCAAGGCCACCGACGCCAAGGCGATGGCGGCCTCCACCGGGTCCTCCGTGGCCCGCACCGCCGAGGTGAGGCGGTAGGCGTAGAGCTTCGTGAGGTTCACGGGCAAGACGTCGTTGATCTTGAGGCCCGGCTTGAGGCGGTAGTGGAGCTGCTCGTCGGCCTTGAGCAGCCCGCGGGCGGCGGCCTGGCGCAACAACATGCCCGCGGCGAGGGGGAAGTTCGCCACCCGTTTGGTCACGACCCGGGCCAGGGCCTCGTCCAGCGTGAGCGCCTCGTCGAGCAGGCCGCGGATCTGTTCGGGGCTCAGGGCGGGCAGGTCGAGGCGTAAGGCCCCGAGCTCCTGCATCGCCTTCACCCGGTCGAGGAGCGCCGGTCGCTCGTCCAGGCTCTCTTGGGACAAGGTCGCGAGCACCAGGGCCGGGCGGCGGCCCACGGCGCCCTCCAGGAGCGCCTCGCAGAAGTCCAGGCCGTCGCCGGGCTCTTCAGCGTGCTCCACGTCGTCGAGCACCACGCAGGCCCCGCCGCGCCAGGCCCGGGCGTCGATCTCCTCCACCAGAAAACGTAGGCCCAAGGCGGCGTTCGGCGCCTGCTCGCCGGGGAGCAGGTAGCCGCACCAGCGGGCGAGGATCTGGGCGTCGTCCCGGGCGAGCTCCAGCGTCGTCTCGCGGTCCCGGGCGACCCAGCGCGTGAGGCGCTCCTGCAGGCGCAGGCGGGTGTCGTTGAAGGGGCTCAAAAGCTCCCGCACGGCGCCGAGGTAGCCGTCATCGACGCCCGCGGGGTGTTGGTAACGCAGGCGGAAGGCCTCCATCCAGCCGCCCTCGTCCAGCGCCCGGGCGATGTGCTCGACGAGGCGAGTCTTGCCCGAGCCCTCGGGGCCGATGATGAGCACGACCCGGGGGCCACGCTGGGTGACGACCTCTCGGGCCTGGCGCCAGAGGATCTCCAGGACCTGCTCCCGGGCGACCAGGGGCACGTCACGCACGGCGAGGAGCGCGAGGCTCGCCTTGGCGCCGGAGGGCTGGGGCGCCTCGGGCGGGGGCAGGGGAGGCAGCGGCTCGGGCGGCACCTTCCGCCAGCGCAGCTCCGGGCGTTTGGCCGGGCGGCGGCCGATGATGTGCTCGGGGAGGCTGATCGAGCCGCCGGTCATGATGTCGGTGAGCTCACCTTCGCCGTCCTCGCCGCCCTCTTGGCTGTACGAGTCGCGCTGGCCCATCCGCTCGCGGATGCCGCGCAGGGCCCGGCGCACGTCGGCGGCGCGGTCGTAGCGCTGCCGGGGCTCGGGGTCCAGCAGGTTGAGGATGAGGTCCTCGAGCTCGTCGGGCACCTCGACGCCGGGCAGGGGCCGCAGGCCCGGGGGCTCCTCCAGCCGCGCGTCGAGGAGCTGCTTCCGGCTCTCGCCGCTGCCATGCGGGCGTTTGCCGCAGAGGCTCTCCCACAAGATGAGGCCCAAGGCGTAGAGGTCCGTCCAGGGGCCGAACTCCTGCGGTTTGCCCTCCAGCTGCTCCGGGGCCATGTAGGTCGGGGTGCCGCCCACCCGGCGCACGTCCCGGGCGATCTGGCCGAGGTCGTCGGCGACGCCCAGGTCGGCCACCCAGACCTCGGCCTCGTCGGGGCCGGTCTTGTGCAGGAGGATGTTCGCGGGCTTGAGGTCCTGGTGGACGAGGCCGTGGGCGTGCAGGGCGGCGAGGCCCAGGCAGACCTGCTCCATGTAGAGCAGGAGGTCGCCGACGCGGAAGCCCCGGCGGAAGAGGTCGCGCAGGCTGCCCAGCTCGGCGAAGGCCAAGGCGACGAAGGGGCGCTCGTCGGCGAGCTCGCCGAAGTCGTGGACCGGCACGAGGTGGCGCTGCACGATCTGGGCGCTGAGGCTGACCTCACGGAAGAAGCGCGCGCGGAAGCGCCGATGCAGGGCGAGGTTCTTCTTGACGATCTTGAGCGCGACGTCTACCCCGAGCACCTGATCCCGGGCGAGGAACACCTCCCCCGTGGCGCCGTCGCCGATGAGGCGGCGCGCGAGGTAACGCTCGGGCAGCGTCGGCAGCTCTGGGGTCTCGTCAGCGGACATTCTCAGCGGCCCAGGGGTGACTTCGGGCGGGGTGCGCGGCGGCGGGTTAAGCCCGTCGGCCGCTCGGAGGATGAATTATGCCGCGATATGAGGTCGAGAGCGCAGACGAGGTGTTTGAGGTCTCGGGAGACACCTGGCTCATCGCGCTCAGCCGGGCCTTGGCTCGGGTTGGCAAAGACGTCGGCGCGTTGGGTCGGCTCTCCATCGGCCTGGATCGTGCGGGCGCGGTGAGCGCGCGGCACCCCGAGGAGGGGTGGAGCATGCGCCTCTGCCCGGTCGAGGACCTGTTCGGCGGAGAGGACGACGTGCTCGGCTGGTTGCCGGCCCCGGCGGTGATGGCCGGCCCGCCCGCGCGTGGCCCCCAGCCGCCGCCCGCGCCGACGCCGCCCCCGGCGGAGCCGTCGATCCCGTCGCCCATCCGCCCGACGCTCAGCCTCGACAACCTGAGCACCCTGCGGGCCGACCCGCCGCGCCCGGCGGACCTCAACGAGCGCCTCGCGGCGAGCAAAGAGAACATCCTCGACGCCCTGGACCACGACGAGGCCTGCGCCATCGCCTGCCGGGCGCTGGAGGAGCTCGTGCCCGCGGACTCCGGCGCGGTGCTGCTCTTTGAGCCCGACGGCGCGCTCAAGTTCCGCGCGGCCTTCGGCCCGGTGTCCGCCGGGGTCTTGGGCACGCGGCTGCCGCCCCAGTCGGGCGTCGGCGGCTTCTGCGCGGCGACGGGCCTCGCGGTGATGGTCGAGCAGGCGATCAAGGACGCCCGGCACGACAAGTCCGTGGGGGAGCGCCTGGGCTACGCCACGCGCAACCTGCTCGCTGTGCCCGTGCGCGGCGGCGCGGGGAGCCTCCTGGGCTGCCTGGAGCTCCTGAACGCGCCCCAGATGTTCCGCGAGTGGCACCTCGAGGCCGCCCGGGCCGTCGCCGCCGGTCTCAGCGCCCGGCTCCTGAGCGAGTGAGCCGTGCCCCTGCCGCCCTTTGACCCCGACGCGCACCTCGACGCCGACTACGTCACCCCGTGGCCGGGCCTGCAGGTCAACGTGGACCTGCTCTACGACGGGCTCACGGCCCGGGGCTGGAAGATCGACCACGAGGAGTCGAACCTGCTCGTCGCCTTCTCCAAGACCTGGCGCGCCCAGGGCGTGAAGGTCTGGGTGAACCTCGCGGGCTTCGTCTGCGCGCCGCCGAACTACCAGTTTGAGGCCATCGAGCACGTCTCGTTCTACCGCTTCAACCCGGCGGACCTGCCCGAGACGACGATGTGGGAGCTCCTCGTAGAGCCCGGTGAGGAGTCGCAGCCCTACTTCAAGGGCTGGGTCGAGGAGTGGGAGTGGCTCCTGGAGAACGGCGACCCGAACTTCGCCCAGAATGAGCTGCTCACCCCGGTCCCCGCCCGCGAGCTGCCCGAGGAGCTTCGTGCGGAGCTCTGGGACGACCTGCGGGCCTGCCTGCGCCCGGTCGAGTGAGCGCTGTCGCGTTTATTCGGCGCGGGTGGATGTGACAGTGGGGGCGCGGGCGTCTTGGCTCGGCGGGCGACAGGCCTGGTGAGCGGGGGCGGCGTTGTGGCGACTGGGGTTGGGCGCTCGGTGGGGGCGCGGGCGTCTTGGCTCGGCGGGTGTCGGGCCTGGGGGGTGTGGTCGGCGTTGTTGCGACTGCGGTTGGGCTCTCGGTGGTGCTTCGGGGCGTTGAGCGTCGTGCAGAGAACAACGCGCCGAGGTCGGCCCCTGCTTCGTGGTGACTCGGGCCATCTCTCGCGGGACCGCTCACTCCAGCCCGTCCGGGGCTGGAGCTCGCTGCGCTTCCGGCTCGCTCCGGCCATCCTGGCCTCTCGCGAGCCTCCAGAGCTCCCGCGAGAGACGACCCGAGCCCCACGCGGGGCCAACCCCGGCGCTGGTCGTGGCGCTGCGGGCTCCATAAGCGGGAGGAGCGCGGCGAGGGGCGCGGCGGGCGCGGCGGCAGGCCCCGGAGCGGGGCGTTCGTGGCGCTCGGGATTTGTGCACGCGCGGCGCTGCTGGCGCGGCGCAGCGTCGGCCTTGGCGGCGACGGTTTTTCTTCGCGGCGCGTGAGGATCACCACCATCGGGCGCTGGCGCCTGTGGTAGCGTCGTCCCACCTCCTTGGCCCCCACGAAGGGCGACCGCCCGAGCTTCCGATGTCCCGCCTGCTCATCACCGCGCTGCTGCTCACCTCTTGCCTGCTCATCACCGCGCTGCTGCTCACCTCTTGCGCCGCCGAGGTGGCACCCCGCGCCGACGCTGGCGACCCGCGTGTGCTCTCGGTGGGCGCGACCGCCGCGCTCGACGGCAGCTTCTCCGAGGGCGACGGCCTCTCCTACGCCTGGAGCGTGTCGCCCGCTGACGGCGCGACCCTCACCGAGCCAGAGAGCCCCTTCGCCAGCTTCACCGCCGAGGCGCCGGGCCTCTACACGCTGACGCTGGAGGTCTGCGATGGGGCCGGGCGTTGTGATCAGGCCGAGACCTGGGCGCGGGTGGACGCGCCGGGCAACGCCAACAAGGTCAGCGATTGGGGCCTCGGGGAGTTCGCCAGCGCGGAGAGCGGGGCGGGCGCCCCGTTCGATCCGTTCAAAGGCAACAAGGAGTGGTGCAAGAAGTGTATGGAGGCTGCTGAAGGGAGCGACTCGGAGTGGACCAACTTCTGCAACAACGGAATGCCCAACAGCAAGCCTGTGGACCGCGAGATCTGCCGCCGCAACACGCTTGAGAGTGAAGCGATGCGCAAAGGCTTCTGTTACGAGCATGGCTGCGCAAAGTGAGCACCCAACCCGCCATGCACCTCCTCATCGAGCACCTCCACCAGCGCCCCGGCGCGCTCGGGACTGAACGCCTGGAGCACCTCGGCCCGGACTTGATGTGGTGGTGTGTACGGCGGCGGAACAAGCTCCACGACACGCTGATCGTGGGGCCTGGTGACTCGGTTCGTGTCTTGTCACGCGGAGAGGCCGAGAAGACCGAGACCGCGACGCTCTTGCCCTCGGGCCTGCTCGCCGTGGGGCTGCGCCACGAGGTCCGGCTCTACGACATGGAGACCCTCACGCCCCGC
This sequence comes from Myxococcota bacterium, assembly GCA_023150845.1. GTDB lineage: Bacteria > Myxococcota_A > UBA796 > UBA796 > CAJQPC01 > JADKFE01. The sequence goes on from JAKLKD010000070.1 coordinate 27,182, forward strand.
GGCGTGCTGCCTTGCGGGAAGTGGGTTTATCACCTGCGCCCGCTCCCCAACGATCGTCTGCTCGTCTGGTCCAGCGGAGAGCTCTGCCCCATCTGGGATCTCAACAGCCTGGAGGTGATCGCCCAGGTCAACGCCCGCATGATGCACCTGCTCACCGTAGGCGCCTTGGCGGACGATCCTGACGCCGTGCTGCTCGCAGGGCGCGGTCAAGCGGGCCCCCCTTGGCGCGCGACGGTGTGGGACGGCCTGCGGGGGCGCGCGGTCACCACCGTCGAGCTGCCGGTGCCCGACGGCGCCGTCGCCGAGGTGTGGAACCCCATCCTGCGCCCCGGCACCGATGAGCTCTACGCCTTGGTGACGATCCTGCGCGGCGAGGAGCGGGTCACGACGCTGCACCAGTGGGCGAACGGTCAGCACCGAGTGATGGACACGGTGCTGAGCCCGCACCCCTTCGCGGCGCTGACCGAGCTGTATTTCGCCGCGCCCCACCGCCTGATGGTCTCGGGGCACAAACGAGGCGCCCTGTGGGATCTCCGCGACATGACCGTGCGCCGTGACGTGCGCACCCTGTCCTTGGCGACCAACGAGCGGACCTTGACCGATGACTGGTCTGTGCTGGATCTACGCACAGGCGCCCGGGTGACCTTGCCCAGCGCCGCCGCCCGCCGCGCCCGCCAGATGGGCTGGAGCCTCGACCCCAGCGGGGAGCGTGTGGTGATGGCCGCAGGCGATGAGCTGGTGCGATACCGGATCGTGGGGTGATTTGCGCGGATGGGGGCAGGCGGGACGCCGTGGCGCTCGGGATTTGGGCTCCCGGTGGGGGCGCGTACGTCTCGGCTGGCGTGGCGCAGAGACGGGTTTGGCGCCGACGGTTTTTTCGCGGCGCGTGAGGATCACCACCATCGGGCGCTGGCGCCTGTGGTAGCGTCGTCCCACCTCCTTGGCCCCCACGAAGGGCGACCGCCCGAGCTTCCGATGTCCCGCCTGCTCATCACCGCGCTGCTGCTCACCTCTTGCGCCGAGGTGGCACCCCGCGCCGACGCTGGTGATCCCCGCGTGATGCCTGTTGGCGCTGTCGCCGCGCTAGACGGCAGCTTCTCCGAAGGCGACGGCCTCAGCTACGCCTGGAGCGTCGAGCCCGAAGGCGCCACCCTCACTGAGCCCGAGAGCCCCTTCGCCAACTTCACCGCCGACGCGCCGGGCCTCTACACCTTGCGCCTTGAGGTCTGCGACGCCGCCGGACGCTGCGACGTCGCCGAGACCTGGGCGAGAGTGGAACCGCCGGGCAACGCCAACAAGGTCAGCGATTGGGGCCTCGGCGAGTTTGCCGGGGCGGCGAGCGGCGCAGGGCTGCCCGGTGGGTTCAAGGACGACGAAGATGACCTGTGTGACCGCTGCCGCCAGGCCGCGAAGGGCACCTCGGGCCAGTGGGTGAAGTTCTGCAACACCTTGCCCGAGGACACCAAGGAGGAGCGCAGTATCCGGGGGAGCTGTCAGTCCCAAAACTTGAAGGCGAGCAATGAGCGGAACAACTGGTGCTCCCGTTACTTCTGTGACTAATCCTCTCCCCGCACAGACCAGCGCGCCCGACCCTGGGCTGCGCGGCCTCATGTCCCTCGGCGCCGGGCTCGTGTTGGGGCGCGCGCCGACCTCGGACGGGCGCGTGACGCTCTGGCTTGTCGACGGGGACGAGGTCTGTGTCTTGGACACCCTGCCCACCCGGCCGCTGGAGCGGGCGCACAGCGTCGAGCCCGTGGTGGACCTCCCCCGGGGGCGGGCGCTGTTCCCGGTCGGCGACACGATGTTCGCCCTCGACCTGTCCACGCGGCGTCTCAGCGTGGCCTGGGCGCTGCCGACGGACGACGGGCTCTGGAGCGCGCGGTGTGTTGGCCCGCTGCTCTTGGCGCGCGGTCGACGACTGTGGGCCTGGGATCTGGCGAGCGGCGCGCTCGTGTGGAGCGGCCCTGAAGAGCGGCGCCAGGACTTTGTTCGAGCCTCGGACGGCACACTCTTGGGCGTGACGATCGCCGAGGAGCCCACGCAGGCCCGGTTGATCGTGGAGGATCTTCAGCGGGGGTCGGTCCGCGCCGAGCTCACCCTCGGCGTCGAGGCGGGCGGGTCGGTGGGCTCTGTCGCCTTCGTGCGCGGGGGCGAGGCGCTCTTGTGCGCGCGTCGTGGCGGCGGGGTCGGCGCGCTGTTTGACGAGGCGCTCTGGGTGGAGGCTGGGCGCGAGCGCTCGCTGGGTGTCTGGAGCGCCAGCCTCTCGCCGACGCCTTATGGGCTCGCGGCCTGCGCGCCCCTGGATGAGGACTGGGCCTTCGTCGCCGGACGAGATGCGGGCGGGCAGCGGTACTCGACGCTGATTCACCTTCACACCGCGTCCCATCACCCGGTGCCTCACCGCGCGCAGCTCGCCCCGGGCGGCTGGGCGCTCGGCGCGGACGGCGCGCTGTCCAACGCGCAGAGCGGCGTCCGGTGGCAGCTCACCCCGACCCCTGCGCGGGCCTTGTGCCTCGCCGTGGACGGTCGCTCGGCCTCAGCCCTCGTTGCCGGGCGGGTGCTCGGCTGGGCGTGGTGAGGGGGGCGAGGCGCAGACCCCAGTCATGGCCCTCAGCGCCTCACCCCCCCCTTCGCCGCCAACCTTTGCTCCCAAGTCCGTTCGTCACCATACCTCTCTCCTCTCCATCAGACGTTCACTTGAGTTGAGGGACCACCCCCCAAGCTCACTCCCCCTTCGGTGGCTTCCGCTCAGCGTCCTTGGGCTTGGGCAGCTCGCTCGCGGGAATGAGCGGGCCGTCGCAGATGCGGTCCACGAGCAGGGCCTGCTCGGGGTGCTTCTCTACGGTCAGGGTGAGCACGCGCAGCAGCTCCAGCAGCTCATCGTTCCACTCATCGGCCCAGGCCGTCGGGCGGATGTGGTCCAGCGCGCTCTCGCTGCTCGTGGCTTTGCCCGCGCCCTTCTGGGTGCGGTAGGCGAGCCACTTCTTCACCACGGGCATCCCGCTCACCTCAAAGTCCCACACCTCTGGGGCGACGCCGCCCACCCGGCCATCCCCTACGGACAGCGTCCGGGTCTCGGGGTCATAGCTGAAGTCTTTGGAGGTCTCGGGCATGGTGCGCACGGGCTCGTGCCAGTCCAGGCCGGGCACAAAGGGCACATAACGCCCGCGCCCCTTGGCCTTGTCTTGCAGGCGCTCGGCGTAGGTGTGTAACCACAGAAGCCAGGTGCCCAAGGCCACGGCCTCGTCCCACAGCGCGGCGTCCGCCGTCATTGGCACGCGAGGGCCGGGGGTCTTGAGCGCCTCGGCGAAGCGCTCTTGGTAACGAGGGCTCGACAACACCGCGTAGACATACGCCGCCAGGGCCTCGGGCTTGGGCGCCGGGCGGTTGAGATGTTTGCCGAGCTTGGTGAGGAGGCCCCGGGTGATGTTGGGCTCCTCGGCCTTGGCGTCGCGGTAGAGAGGAAAGATATCCCGCCCACCGAACGACCCCCGAAAATGGTGTTTGTCAGGAATGTGAGTAGCGACGGTCAAAAGGGGACCGGCAGATGTCTGTGCCGTCAGCAGGGTTGTGAGGAATAATTGTTCGGCGCTGTGACTGTTCCATAATACCGGCTTCAGTACGGTGCCAATTCGATTGTCTGCCAGACACCAGCTCCGCTGAAAGGATCGGAAGCCATACCGCTCAATGCGTGGACATGGAGCGTTCTGTGGCTCCGTCGCTATTGGCGCCCCAGTGGGCTCAGCGGTAAACAGAGCTGGATACACGGCGCTCACTACACGGTCACGATTCTCTACGAATGCCTTCGCCCGGTCCTTGGATTGCATGAGCGCGGTCCATCGGGCCTGCAAGACCTCTCTTGTCTCGCCGATCGCCCAGGTCCGCTGGAACTCTGCGCCCGTGTGAGTCCACGGAAACAACTCTGTCAATGGTGACGAGTTGCTCCACACCGGATCCTCCGACGCAGGCACAAATGACGAGATCGCCTCCCCGTTGACGTCCACCCACCCCTGCTCCAGCGGATCCTCCTGCTGGGTCACCCGCTCCATGGCCGCCAGCTTCTCGGCGGTGGTGCCCGACACACGGCGGTAATGCACCGGGGCGAGCTGCTTGGGGTTGGACTTGCCGCCGCGCACGAGCACGACGACGGCCACGGGCGTCTCGATGGCGAAGACGTTCTCTTCAGGGTTCGCGCCCCGGTTGTCGCCGCCAAGATCGATCACCCACACCTCATCGGCCAGCTCTCGGGCGAGCTGACGCAAACCCCCGAAGGCGTGGCCGGTGAGCCAGCTCGCCCCGGTGATGAGCGCCACCACGCCCGGGCCTTCACCGTGGGCCTCAAAGGCCTTCCACAACGACCAGCGCCAGAAGTAGACGTAGAGGTTGTAGGCGTTCTTAAAATGAACGCCGTGGCCGTGCTTCTGGGCGATCAGGCGCAGATCACCGAACAAGCTGCCGCCCTTCTTGCGCCCCGGCACCGGCCCGGTGAGCACCCAGCCGCCGGAGCCTCGGCCCTCGATGTCGCCCTTCACCCGGCGGTAGGGCGGGTTTCCGATCACCACGGTCACCTTACGCTCGGCCTTGATACGTTTGGCGCGGTTCTGCTCTTGGGCCAGCACGCGCCCGTCGCCGAAGAGGTACATCTGGGTCTCGGCGCCTACGGGGTCCTCTAAGGTGTCGGTCAGCACCACCTGCACGGGCAGGTTGGTCTTGGTGAGCTCCCGCAGGCGCTCGCTCAGGCGGAGGTGGGCGACGGCGTAGGGGCCGGGCAGCAGCTCAAAGCCGATGAGGTTCTTGGAGAGGTGCTCCCCGGCTTGAAGCGGCCCGGCCTTGCCGCGCACGAGCTTGGCGCGGGCGGCGGCGGCGTCGAGCACGGCGAGGGGGAAGGTGCCCGTGCCCGTGGCCGGGTCTAAGGTGACCACGTTGGGATCAGCGAAGCCCAGGCGCAGGTCAAAACGCTCGATCAGGAGGTGCTCGACCATCTTCACCATGGCGTTCACGACGGCGGTGGGGGTGTAGTACACGCCCGCCTGCTTGCGCTCTTCAGGGTCGTAGACGCTCAGGAAGTCCTCGTAAAAATACATCCAGGGCTCACCGCGCGTGTCTTTGCTCTCGCGGATCTTGTCGGCGTTCACCGCGCTCAACAGCGTCTCTAAGGCGCCTAGCTCCACCTGCACGGCGTCGTGAAGCGCGGGCTGGTCCAGCAGGGGCGCGAAGGCGGCGGCCATGACCGGGCTCTGCTCGCGGATGGCGCTCTGTGCCTCGTGTACGCTCACGATGCCGTCGTCATCCTTGTCGACCTGGCGGCCGGTGAGCACGGCGAGCACCATGCCGTAAGCGACCACCTGGGAGATGCCGTCGGCGAAGTCTTTGGCGCTGGCGTGGGGGTGAATGTACTGCTTCCAGGCGCCGTGAGCGCTCCGCGCCAGCTCGCCCGCCTTGTCGGTGGTCTTGGGGTCGATGAGCGTGAGCAGGCGGTCACGAAGCTCGGCGGTGCGCAGGGCGAGGCGCCGCGAGAGCTCAGGCACAGACGTGATGGGGCGGGGCTTGGCCTCCAGAAACCGCCGCAGCAGCGTCATCAGGCCGCCCGCGTCCCAGTCCTGGGGGCTCTGGTAGGGCAATGTGGCGTCATCGCCCACGGGCTCGCCGTTAAAGTACAGTCGCGCGCTGCGCCCGTTGCAGATGATCAGCACCTCGGCCTGCAGCTTGAGCTTGTCCCACTGGGCGAGGTTGCGACCCGACCACAGGCTCGTGTCTACGGGGAGCTCGGGCTTCTTGAGCTCGACGTAGCCCTGAAGGCGGCGGTTTCCCCTGTAGACATGGGCGATGGCGAGGTCAGGGCGAACGCCGACGAGGCGGGCCTCCCGGATGGGCTCAAGCTCGCCGAGGCCCGCGCGCTGGGCCACGGCCTTGAGCAGCTCGCCGACCGGCGTGGTGAGCTGGGCCTCGGGCTCGGCGTCAACGCTGGCGCGGCGCGCGGCGTGGATCGCGTCGTGGTAGGCGCGGGCGATGTCGGCGAAGGTAGGGGTGGGCTTCATGCAGGGGCTCCATAGCGGTCACAACGAGCGCCGAGGAGCCTATCACGGCCACGCCGCCGACGTCCTCAGATCGCCCCGCCCAGGCCCCGCCCAGGGGTTTTTCCCGCCCCACAGGCGCCGATACGCGGCGATGCGCGTCGGGGTGCGCCTGGGCGTCGGCGATGGCCGCCCCGATCCCCTCCCTTCTGCGTGATCGTCGCTCCTGGCGGCCAGAAACCGCTCCGCCGCGCGTCTCTACCGAATCCGGCGGCCAGAAACCGCTCCGCCGCGCGTCGTTGTCGATTCCAGCGGCCAGAGACCGCTCCGCCGCGCGTCTTTGCCGAATCCGGCGGCCAGAGACCGCTCCGCCGCGCGTCTTTGCCGAATCCGGCGGCCAGAGACCGCTCCGCCGCGCGTCGTTGCCGAATCCGGCGGCCAGAGACCGCTCCGACGCCCCTCAAAGCCGCTCCCAGCCGCCCACCCAAAAACTGACACCCTAACCTCAAGAAAATGTTCGCCCCTCTTGCGGCTCCCGCGCCGCCTGCGATAGCGTGGTGCTCGTCTTCACCACAGGAGTGACGTGCATGGCGAACTTTCGACCCAAAAACGACGCAGAGCGCTCCCTGATCCTGCAGCTCGCCCAGGCGTACTTCAGCTCAGCGGACGTCGACCCCCAGGTCAAGAAGGTCTACGACCGCAGCTTCGCCCCCTTGGCGACGGAGTATGAGGAGTCCATCGCCGCGCACCGCACGTGCCAGAGTGAGGTCAACACCGAGCACGATCGTGTGGTCACCAGCGACGCCCTGGTCGATGAGACGCAGCGTCTCATCACGCTCGACGTTGAGGCGCGGCACGGCAAGGCTGGGCTCAAGGAGCTTGAGCGGCTGTGCGGCGGTCGCACCCGCTCCGAGGTGACCGGGCTCAACGTCGGCGAGGAGCTCACGGTCATCAGCGAGATGTTCGTGCGGGTTGACGCGGGCTCCACCATCACGATCGACGCCGCGCTGCTCACCACACAGAGGGCCCAGGTCGCCGATGGGCTTATCTATTGGGCGTCGTATCAGCGCGCGCTCAGCAGCCAGCGGGCGGCCCGGGCGCGTCTCGACGCCGCCCGCCTCGCGTTTGACGCGGGCTGGACGCGTTTCGTCGCCAGCGCCAAGTCGCTCTTGAGCGACGCTGAGCTCGCCCGGCTGGTCCCAGACTTCTCGGTGATGCGGGCGCGCTGAGCCTCCATGTGGGCTGGGACAGGCCGGGGGGCGCGGGCTCCTCGGCCTGTTGTGCTCTGGGGCGGCCGCGCTGAGCCTCCATGTGGGCCGAAGCGTCCGTGATGCGCGCTCCTCGCTGGCAACTCCTGGCGTGCTCGCGCCACCCCAACCGACCCACCCCACCCTCCATCGAGGCGCCACCCCTCGCCGTGAACTAAACTACGCTGACGATGTCAGCGCCGTCGTTCACCCGAGGACAGACCCATGCTGCTCGCGCTCTTGTTCGCCACCGCTTGCCGCGCCCCCGCCGGGCCAGACCCCGCCCCCAGCTTTGAGGCGCCCCCGGGCGCCGCGTTTGACCCCTCCGTCGCCCTGGCCGAGGACATGGGCGGCGAGGGACTGGGGTTTATCCACGCCACCTCCGCCAACGGGCGCCTCGTGGTGTTGCGCCGCTGGGCGCCGGGCGTGCGGCCCAGCTTCGGCCACCACGGCGAGGCGAGCCCTGAGCCGGAGCTGGTCCTCCTCGACCTGCAGGCCCGGGCCGAGCGGGTCTTGGACGAGATGGTGGACGTGAGCGCCGACCGCCGACACATGCTGGTGCTGGACGAGGGACGGTTGTGGCGCGTCGACGCCGAGACCGGGGCCTGGGAGGGCCTGGACGCCGACACCGAGGACGATGGCAACGCCTGTCTGCCGCCCCGCGGCGGCACCTTCTGGACCTCGGGCGACCACCTCGCCGTCGTCGAGCCCGGGGCCCAAGCCCTGCGGGTGCGTGACCTCTCAAGCGGCGAAGAGCAGCGTTATGTCGGCGAGGGCCGCGTCTGGCGCGGCGGCTCCTTGCCCAGCGGGGAGGGCGCCTGGCTCATGGAGGTCGCCGACGCCGAGGGCTGGCCCATCCAGAGCACCTCCTGCGCCTGCTGGTGGTGCAACCGCTTCGCGATGTCTTATGGCATGTACGGCTGGTCGGGGCCGGAGTGGACGATGGTGGCCGTAGACGGCGAGGGCGCCCGCGCGCCCCTGGAGTCGCTGCCCAAAGGGGAGGCCATGCCCTGGCACGGCCCCCGGCAGGACGGCTGCACCCTCACCCCCGCCGCCCCCATGGACGAGCGCTACGGCCTGGCCCCGGGCCCCTGGCGCTGGGTGTGTGAGGGCTGATGGAGGCGGGGCTCACCCCCGCCGCGTCGCCGCCACCACCAGGGCCACCGCGTCCGCGAGCGGCAGCTTGTGCTGCTCGCCGGACTGTAGGTCCTTGAGGTTCACCGTGCCGGCCTTGGCCTCGTCGGGGCCGATGACCAGAGCGAAGCGGGCGCCGAGCTCGTTCGCGCGCTTGAGCTGCTTGCCGAGCTTGCCCCCGGCGTCCAGCGTGATCTGGGCGGGCACCCCGGCGGCGCGCAGGGCGGTCACCGCCTGGAGGCTCGCCTCGCGCAGCGACTCATCAAACACGGTCACCAGGGCCGTGGTCGTGGGGCGCACGTCGCCTAACATCTTGCGCTCCTCCAGGATCACCATCAGGCGCTCCAGGCCCAAGGCGACGCCGACGGCGGGCACCTCACGCTTCTCGGAGAACATGCCCACGAGGCCGTCGTAGCGCCCGCCGCCGCTCACCGAGCCTACGCTGCCGTCATTGAGCACGGTCTCAAACACGGGGCCGGTGTAGTAGTCGAGGCCACGCGCCAAGGTGGGCTCAAAGGACAGCCGGTCCCCCACGCCCATCGCCCGGGCGAAGCGCAGGACGTCCCGGAGCTCTTGAATGGCCTTGGCGCCCACGTCGCCGAGCGCCTCGGCGAGGTGGTCCAAGGCGGCCTCGCCTCGGCCCTCAAAGAGGGTCCACAGCGTGTCGATGGACGCCTGGGGCACACCCTTGGCCAGAAGCTCGGCGCTCACGCCGTCGCGGCCGATCTTGTCGAGCTTGTCTACGGCCACGAGCACCGCGCCCTCACGCTCGGGCACGCCCGCCGCGGTGACGATGGCGCGTAAGATCGCCCGGTGGTTCAGGCGGATGGTGAAGTCGGTGAAGCCCAAGGCCAGAAGCGACTCGTGCACCACGGCGACACACTCGGCGTCAGCGCTCATGTCGTGGCAGCCGACGATGTCGCAGTCACACTGGTAAAACTCGCGGAAACGGCCGCGCTGGGGGCGATCCGCGCGCCACACGGGCTGGATCTGGTACCGTTTGAAGGGCATCACCAGATCGTTGTTCATCGCCACGACCCGGGCCAGGGGCACGGTGAGATCGTAACGTAAGGCGAGGTCGGTCTCGGCGCGCTCGGCGCCTTCGCCACGCTTGAGGATGCGGAAGATGAGCTTGTCGCCCTCGTCGCCGTACTTGCCCGTGAGCGTCTCGATGCGCTCCAAGGCCGGGGTCTCCAGGGGCTCAAAGCCGAAGCGGGCGAAGACCTCCCGCAGCTTGCCGATCACGGCGAGCCGGGCGTTCATCTGAGCGGGCAAGAAGTCGCGGGTGCCTTTGGGCAGGAAGACGGCCATGGGGAGGCTCCAGAGAGAGGGGGCGGAAGGTAACCCGCCGCCCCCAAAGGCGCAGGAGCGGCTACATTAGGCGCACGCCCGCACCCGACCTCCAAGAAGGAGCCCCCCATGTCGCGCCTCGCCACCCTCACGATCCTCGCCCTCACCCTCGCCGCCTGCAAAGACGACGGCCCGCCCGTGAGCGAGACGGCCTTGCCGCCCTCGGACTCCGACGCGGCCGTCGATGGCGACGGCGACGGGGTCCCCGCCGAGGAGGACTGCGATGACGCCGACGCCGCGGTGAACCCCAACGCCCAGGAGCTCTGCGACGGCGTCGACAACAACTGCGACGGCCAGGCCGACGAGGGGGTGCTGAGCGCCTGGTACAGCGACGGTGACGGTGACGGCTACGGCGCCGGGGAGCCCGTCGAGGCCTGCGAGGCCCCCGAGGGCCACGTCGCCACCGGGGACGACTGCGATGATGGCCGCGCGGAGATCAACCCCGCCGCCGCGGAGACGGACTGCGCCGACCCCACGGACTACAACTGCGACGGCTCCACGGGCTACGCCGACAACGACGGCGACGGCTTCCCCGCCTGTGAGGACTGCGACGACGCCGACGGCGCGGTGAACCCCGAGGGGGTGGAGACCTGCGACGGCCAAGACAACAACTGCGACGGCCTCACCGACGGCGCCGACGCCATCGACGCCAGCCGCTACTACCAGGACCGCGACGGCGACACCTACGGCGACGCCGACTTCAGCGAGCTCGCCTGCGCGGCGCCCGAGGGCTACAGCGCCCAGGCCGGGGACTGCGACGACGACGCGGCGGCGGTGAACCCCAGCGCCACTGAGGTCTGCAACACCCTTGACGACGACTGTGACGGCGACATCGACGAGGCCGACGCCGCGGACGCGACGGCCTGGTACGCCGACGATGACGGCGACGGCTTCGGCGACGCGGGCGCGGGCCAGCTCGCCTGCTCGGCCCCTGAAGGCGCCGTCGCCGACGCCACGGACTGCGACGACGGCGACGCCGCGGTGAGCCCCGACGCCGCCGAGGTCTGCGACGAGCTCGACAACAACTGCGACGGCGCCACCGACGAGGACAGCGCCGTAGACGCCGCGACCTGGTACAGCGACGCCGACAAGGACGGCTTCGGCGACGCGGGCGCGCCCTTGGTGGCCTGTGAGCAGCCCGCCGGGGCGGTCGCCGATGACGCGGACTGCGACGACGACGTCCCGGCGGTGAACCCCGACGCCACGGAGGTCTGCGACGGCGGAGCCTGACGCCGCGGACGCCAGCACCTGGTACACCGACAGCGACGGCGACGGCTACGGCGACGCGGGCGCCCCGGTCTTGGGCTGTGACGCGCCGACGGGCTCCGTGGCGGACAGCGGCGACTGTGACGACGGCGAGGGCGCCGTGAACCCCGGCGAGGTCGAGGTGTACTACGACGGCGTCGACGCCGACTGTGACGGCGCGTCGGACTACGACGCCGACGGCGACGGGGACGACGCCGAGGGCTACGGCGGCGGCGACTGTGACGACGGCGACGCCGGGGCCTACACCGGCTTCAACTGCCGCCCAGACCCGGGCTGCGTCTCGGTCTCCCTCACCACCTTGGCCTCCAAAGACCCCAGCGGCGGCTCCGACCTCGTCTACGACGACTCCTGCGCCGCCTACGTCTCGACCCTGATCAGCGGCACAGACTACGTCTACAAGATCGCCGCCGACGGCACGTCTACGGTCATCACCGGCTACTCCAACTACAACATCCCGGCGATGACCCTGAGCCCGGCGGGCAAGGTCGTCGTGAGCCACAACGACAACTCCACGAACGCCGTGGGGCAGCAGGTTTCGGGCACGACGATCTCGAACCTCGTGACGGGGACCTTCACCACGGGGAGCTCCTGGTCAAACAGCTACATGAACTACTGCTCCAGCTCCATCGCCGTCGACGACGGGAACTGCGCCTGGACGCCGAACTTCTCGGGCAAAGGCACCTTGGTCTGCGCGAACCTCAGCTCGGGCGCCAAGAGCACGCTGTTGACCCTCTCCGACCGCATCGAGGGCGTGTACTGGACGGCGGACAACGGGCTCTACGCCTCGGCGGGCAAGGTGCTCTACTCGGTGAACACGAGCTCCGCGGCGAGCACCACGGTCTACACGGCCTCGGCGACGATCCTCGACTTTGTCGTCGATTACAACGGCGACGTGTACATGGAGACGTCGGGCAACGAGATCCTGCTCTACGACGCCAGCGCGGGCGCGGCGATCACCTACGCCTCGGTGTCCGGCGACGGCAAGCTCGCGATCTCCCCCGACGGGCGCCTCGTGCGCCTCATCCTGAACCCGCCGAGCGCCGCGACCTACCAGGAGTGGACCCTCGGCGACTGAGGCCGCTCAGGGACGCGGCAGGCGCTCCTCCGGGACCAGCGCCGCGTCCTCCGCGGGCCAGAACCAGATGGGGTTCGTGAACAGCACCCCCTCGCCCGAGGGGTCGAGGACCTCCATCCGGGCGAAGGAGATGTTGGCGGGGTCCACCTCGGTCTCGATGAGGGCGGTCTGTCCTTCGGTCAAGGTCCAGGTCTCGGCGACCTGGCCATCGACGATCAGCCGGGCCTGGTAACCGGGCTTAGACGGGCTCATCGTGAACCAGAGGGTCTCGGGGCCCGTGGCGCCCAGGACGACCTGGCCCATGGTGGCCCGGGACTCGGGCGCCATGAGCATCGCGTGAACGTCGGCGCCCTCAAAGTGGGTCGGGTCGCCGAAGACCACGAGGCCACGCTCAAGGTCCGCCATGAGGTCGGGCTCTAGCGTGGAGGGCGACAGCACCCAGGTGACGAAGTTGTTGCGGTCGGAGCCCCAGGAGCGCTCGTTGTGCAGGTCACTCACGCCGACGGCGGTGATGAGCACCCCGGCGAGGCTCAGGCGGTCCCACACCGTCAAGAAGTCCTCCAGGAGCCCCCAGCGCACCCGGTAGCCGATCTCGATGAGGTCGCAGCCGTAGACCTCGGTGGCGACGAGCTCCGTCGAGACAGACTCGACGGCGGCCGCGCGCTCCTCGTCCGTGGCGGTCTCCACCTCCCAGCCGAACATGTGGTTCCAGCTCGTGAGCGCCCCGACCTCCCGCAGGGCCCCGACGGCCTTCGCCCAGTCCCGGGCGCTGTCTTGGGTGTAGGGGTAGATGGGCGCGCCCTCGCCGTAGACGTTGACGTGGTAGGCGTCAAACATCGCCATCTCGTGGCCGACGTGGTGCTCGACGTCGTAAGGCAAGGTCGCCAGGTATTGTCGCTGCAGCGCGAGCAGGTCCTGGCCGCGGTGCGCGGCGGTCCAGGAGAAGTTGTCGAGGCTGAAGGCGGCCTTCGCGCCCGTGGTGCGCACCTGCACCTTCACAAACTCGGCCTTCTGATCGGCGCCGAGGGTGGGGTAGAGGGTCTTCACCAGCTCCGTGACGTTCACCGTGTAGCGCTGCCACTCCTGCGGCGTCGTGGTGATCACCACCGTCTCTTCGCCGATCCCGTCGGCGGCCGCCGGGTCGGGGCCGCCGATCTGGAACGACAGGATGTTCTGCTCGGTGTTGCCTTGGTCGTCCATCAGGGAGTTGGAGAGCCCCACGATGATCGCCAACGTGGCCCCGTCCGAGTCCGCCCAGCGTGAGCGCAGGTCGAAGGAGAGGGTCACGTCGCTCAAGAGCGGCCGGTAGTTGAGGCCGGGGCGGGCGGTGAGGGTCCAGGTCGCCAGGCCGGTCTGTCCGCCGGGGAACGAGATGCCCCAGCCGTAGCTGCCGTCGGGGCTCGCGTCGGTCGTCACCTCGGCGGTGATGTCGGTGAGGGTGACCTCGTCGAGGACGAAGCCGACGACGAGCTTCTCCCCGGGGGGCCAGATGTCGATGGACTCCGCCAAGGCGCCGCTCTCGAAGTCGTAGCCGCTCACCTGCGGCATGCCCTCATCGAAGTAGAAGTGCTCGTGGTCCGTCCACCACAGCACGTCGACGCCGACACGCTCGGCCTCGCGGCTGTGGCCGATCATCGTGCCGTTGCCCTCGGAGAAGCTGCCGTGGAGGTGGAGCTGGGTGGAGCGCGCGGTGGGGGCGTCGAGGTGGAGCACGCTGTCGCCCGCGAGGGCCCAGCCCTCTGCGGCGAGGGTGGCGTCCCCCGGCCAGGTCCCCGCGGTGAAGCGGGCGGTGGCGACGCCGCCCACGAGCTCGCTCAGCTCGCTGAGCGCGCCGAGGTCCGTCGTGAGCGCGGGCGCCGGGCCGTCCGGGGCGGGCTGGCCGTCGATCGTGGGCCGGAGCGTGAGCAGCACGGTGTCGCGGCCGTCCGCGCTGAGCGCGGCGCGCTCGGCGCTCACCGTGAGCAGCACGCTCGCGACGGCGGAGTCGTCCGTCGGTGACTCCGTCTCCTTGTCGCCGCGGTCATCGGCATCCTTGCAGGAGCCGACGACGGCGAGCACGACGGGCAGGAGGAGCGAGAGCGTGCGCATGCCGACACCACGAGGGACCAGGTTCTCGACTGCGCACTTTACCTCAAGTTGACAGCGCTCGAAAGTGCGTCCGACGGGAAGGATCGCCGCTCGCCGAACACTTTAGATCGCCATGCCATAGAGCCCATAAAGCAGCATCTTAGGCGAGATGGTGCGCAGCTCGACGAGCTGCTTCTTGAGCTGCGCGGGGCGCATGTAGAAGCGGCGCAAGGCGTAGGCCTGCATGTCGATGAGCTGCTGCGGATCGTAGTTGTGGGGGTGGTAGATCAGGCGATCGGGGTCGGGGTTGAAGGTGGTGTAGTTCTCCCAGTCGTCCCGGAAGAGGTCCTTCTGCCACCGATCCTCAAAGAGCTTCGAGCCGGGGAACGGCACGGTGATCGCGAACTTCGCGAAGTCCAGGTCGAGCTCGACGGCGAACTCGATGGTCTCTTTGGTGAGGTCCGGCGTCTCCCCGGGCAGGCCGATCATGAACAGGCCGACGGTCTGAATCCCGGCGTTGCGGGCGTTGGCGACGCCCTCACGCACCTTGTCGGTGGTGAGCGTCTTGTTCACGTTGCCCAAGAGCATATCGACGCCAGACTCGATGCCCATGAGCACCCGGCGGCAGCCACCGTAGTACATCTGCTCACAGGTCTCTTTGTCCAGGCGGTCTGCCCGGGTCTCCGAGAGCCACACGCAGCGCTTGTCGAGGCCACGCTTGACGATCTCGTCGCAGAGCGGGAGCAGGTCCTTCTTCACCAAGGGGAAGATGGGGTCGATGAAGCCGATCTGCTTCACGCCATACCGATCGACGAGGTACTCGTACTCGTCCACGACCTTGATCGGGTCGCGGCGGCGGAAGGTCTTCCCCCCGGTGTGGATGAGCGAGCAGTAGTCGCAGCGGTAGGGGCAGCCCCGGCTCCCGGCCATGGTGAGGATGGGCTTGTCGATGTCGGCGAAGGGCAAGAGCCCGTACCGATGAATCGGGAGCAGGTGCCAGGCGGGGTAGGGGAGATCGTCGAGGTCTTTGTTGAGCGCCCGGCGCTTGTTGGTGACGGGCTGGCCGTCGGTGGTGCGCCAGGTGAGGCCGTCGATGGCGGAGAAGTCCTTCTCCCCCTTGGCCAAGGCGTCCACGAGCTCACAGATGGTGATCTCGCCGTCGTGGTGTACGCAGAAGTCCACGTCGAGGTCGCGGACGATCTCTTTGGCGAAGACGTCGGCGTGAACCCCGCCCCAGACGTGTTTGGCCTCGGGCAGGGCCTTCCGCAGCATCGCCGTGAGGCGCTCGCAGACCGGGGCCGAGGGCGTGAGCACGGTCATGCCGATGAGGTCGGGCTTGAAGCGTTTGGCCCGATCGACGATGTCTTCGCCGCTGAGCTTGTCAGCGAACATGTCGAGGCACCGCACGAAGACCCCGTGGGCCTCCAGGGCCCCGGCGATGTACGCGAGGCCCGTGGGGGGCATAGGCTCCAGCAGCCCAGCGAAACGACCTAGCTTCTTGAGGTTCATGGCCGGGTTGATGAGCAGGACGCGCAAGGTCTCTCCGGGGATGGTGTGGGGGCCGTGGGAGACACAGCGTAGCCCCAAACGGGCGGGGGGCTCAAGAAGAGATGATCGGAATCAGGATTTGAGGGGTGCCCGCCGAATCTGGCGGGGCGTCGCCCCCTGTCGTTTGGGCCCTCCGGGGGGCCGTGCGGCCCGGTTGAAGGCCCGGGTCCGCCTGAGGTAACACCGACGAAAGGCATGCTTCGGAGGTCGGGGTACAAAAGCTCCTATGATGATGAGGCGCGCACCCCCCACCCTGCCGCGCGAAGTGACCCATGCCCGAGCTCGTCGCCCTGTTACGCCTCGTCAGGGAGTCCACCTCTCCCATCGGCGCCTTCGCGCTCCGGGGCGGGACGTCGTTTGAGGAGCTCGGCAGGAACCCCGACGCGGAGGGCTGCGGCCAGGCCCCGGCGCGGGCAGACCTCTACGGCGCTCAACCCTTCACGACGATCCTGGAGCGGCGCGGCCAAGAGAGCCTGAGCGCGGGGCGGGCCGTCACCTTTGAGCACCGCTGCGTCGGCCCCGGTGGCGCGCAGCGCTGGTGCCAGTTGACGGTGCAGCCCGTTGGCCCCCAACGATGTATGTGGCTCGCCGCCGACATCACCCCGGCGAAGGTCGAGGAGGTGAGCCGCCTCACCTACGCCGAGCGCCTGGACTACGCCGTGCGAGGCATGAACGACGGCATCTGGGACTGGCGGGTGGACACGGGTGAGGTCTACTTCTCGCCGCGCTGGTGCGAGATGCTCGGCTACGCCCCGGACGAGGTCCCGCAGCACCTCAGCTCGTGGAGCGAGAGCGTCCACCCCGACGACCTACCCTGGGTGCTCGTCGAGGTGGAGCGCCACTTCGCCCGGCAGACCGAACGTTACGAGACCACACACCGGGTGCGGACGAAGTCCGGTGAGTGGCGCTGGATCCTCGATCGGGGGGAGGTGGTCCTGTGGTCGTCGGACGGGCGGCCCCTGCGCATGGTCGGCGCGCACACCGACGTCACCGGCCAGAAGCACATCGAGCACCAGCTCCGCGACCAAGAGCGGCGCACGGCGGCGCTGATGCAGCTCGCGCCGGTGGGCATCTACCAAACCGACGAGGCGGGCAACTGCATCTTCGTCAACGAGGCCTGGTGCAACATCGCCGGGCTGAGCCCGGAGGAGGCCCTCGGGAGCGGCTGGGCCCGGGCGATTCACCCCGACGACCTCGAGGCCGTGGGCGCGGAGTGGCAACGCTTCGTCACCGAGGGCGGCCTCTTTCACCTCAGCTTCCGCTTCGTCGATAAGAACGGCGTGAGCCGCCACGTGCTCTCCCGGGCCTCTCGTCTCATCAATGACCACGGCGTCCCCGACGGGACCGTCGGCACGGTCATCGACATCACCAGCGAGCGGGCCCAGGAGGAGGCGCTCACCCAGCAGCGCGCCCAGATGGCCGCCTCCTCACGCCTCGCCGCCTTGGGGGAGATGGCCGGCGGTCTCGCCCATGAGCTGAACACCCCCCTCGCCGTGATGCTCCTGACCGTCGAGCAGCTCCAGGCCCAGGAGCGTGAGGGGCAGCTCCCTCGGGAGCGCCTGATGCGCGGCCTGTCCCGCTTAGAGAGCACCCTCGGCCGGGTCACCCGCATCATGAAGAGCCTGCGCAACTTCGCCCGAGACGGCGAAGGGGACGCCCCGGAGCCGGTGCGTTTGGGCGGCTTCATCGAGGACGTGCTGTACTTCTGCCGCGAGCGTATCCTCAACCACGGCATCCGGCTGAACGTGCAGATCCCCGCGCCGGAGGCCGAGGCGCGCCTCGGCACGACCCAGCTCGCCCAGGTGCTCCTGAACCTCCTGAACAACGCCCACGACGCCGTGGTCGGGCAAGAGCTCGCCTGGATTGAGGTCTCCGCCGAGGTCGTCGGCGACGGGGTGCGGTTCGCGGTGACCGACAGCGGCCCCGGCATCCGGGAGGATCTCCGCGCCCGCATCTTTGAGCCCTTCTTCACGACCCGCCCCGTCGGCCAAGGCACCGGCCTCGGCTTGCCGATCTCCAAGGGCCTCATCGAGCGGATGGGCGGGCGCCTGCGCCTGGACGTCGGCGCCCCGAGCACCCGGTTTGTGGTGGAGCTGCCCGGCGTGTTGACGACCCAGGGTGAGCCGAGCGCCTGAGCGCGTTACTCCACTTTTCGTCCTGAGGACCGGACGAGGCCCATGTTCACCGATCCACCCTTCGCTGGCTGCGTGGTGCTCGTCGTAGACGACGACGCCGACATGCGTGAGGTGATGAGCGGCGTGCTCGAAGACCTCGGGCTCGCGGTCATCGAGGCCAAGGATGGGCTCGAGGCCATCGCGCTCGTGCGGGCCAACCCCGGCCTCTGCCTCATCCTCAGCGATCTCAAGATGCCGCGCTGCGACGGCCTGGAGCTCGCCCGGGCGGTGAAGGAGCTTCCTTGGCCGACCAAGCCGCCCTTCGTGATCGTGAGCGGGTACAGCGATCCGGCCTTGGGGCGCGCCGAGGAGCTGAACATCCTGTCGATCCTGCGGAAGCCCTTCCGGCTGGAGGAGCTGCGCGCACTCGTGGCGCGGAGCATTCGGCCTCTGGGCTCGACGCCTGAGCCCGTCCCCGGTAGTCTAGACTGAGCGTGGCGCCGCACGACGCGCCCCCTGGAGCCGCCGCGATGCGAGTGATCGGCCCCCTCTTCGCCGTCTTGGCCTTGGGCCTCGTGACCTGGTACCTCTGGCTCAACCGCCTGCCGCCCTTCGACGCCCTGCCGGAGCCTGTGCCCGTCACCATCCAGTCCGTCACGATGGAGCATGACGGCGTGCGCATCGAGGGCACGGCCCACTTCCCGGTGCGTATCCGCTACGTCGAGCCCGCGCGTCTGGGCCGCCCCGAGCAGACCCGCTACCTCTTCCCGCTGCTCCCGCTGCGCGACACCATGAGCCGCCGGGTGCGGGTCATCATCTCCTCCGCCCGTGAGCCCGAGCACCTCGTCTCCTACGCCGACCTCACCATCGACGGCTTCGCCCGGCCCGGCGGCGCCTTCTTGAACGGCCCGGCCATCGACGCCCTCCGCCGCGCTGGCTACACCCTAGAGGACGACCTGATCGTGATCGAGGAGTACCCGCCGCCCGCCGGTCGCCCGATGGAGGCCGCCCCCGCGGCGCCGTGACGCCCCCCGGCTACGCCCTCACCCCGGGCTTCTTGAGCGAGGCCGAGGCCGACGCGCTCCTGGCCAGCTTGCTCTACGAGACCCCTTGGGAGCGCCACGTCTTTCGGCTCTACGGGCGGGCCCTGCCGATGCCCCGGCAGATCGCCTGGGTCGGTGAGCGGCCCTACGCCTACTCCGGCCTCGTCCACCCGCCCGCGCCTTGGCCGCCGAGCTTGGCCGCGCTCCTGCCCCGGCTCCAGGCGGCCTGCGGCCAGCCCTTCAACGGCGCGCTGCTGAACCGCTACGACGGCGGACAAGACAGCATGGGCTGGCACACCGACGACGACCACGCGCCCTTGGCCTTGGGCGGCCTCGCCTCCTTGAGCCTCGGCGCCACCCGCCGCCTGCTCGTGCGCCCCCGAGGCGGCGGCCCCTCCACACCCATCGAGCTCCCCCACGGCAGCCTCCTGTGGATGAGCCCCGAGAGCCAGCAGCACACCCAGCACGCCTTGCCCAAGACCGCGCGGCCGGTGGGGGTGCGGGTGAACGTGACCTGGCGGTGGGTGGGGGAGGGTTAGAAGGGGATGTCTTCGTCGTCGGGTAGGGGACCAGTGGGTACAGAGCGGCCGTAGCCGCCGAACGGGCGTTGGTGCTTCGTCGGTGGGGCATCGAATCCGCGGAGCGTGCGCCACTTCTCGCTGAGGATTGGGTGCTCAAAGCTCAACCGGCGCTCACGCTCGACGAGCCACCCTTGCTCGATGAGCTCAGAGAGCGCCGTCCGCACGAGCAAGGTCGTGCGTCCCTCTTCCAGCAGAGCACTCGTGACCTCCCCCCATGACATCCCATCGTCGTGCTTGGACAGCGCATCAAGCGCCTCGCGGCGGACGTTGAGGAGTGGGTCATCTTGCCAACTTGCCTCCAACAGTGGCTCAAGCATCTTCGAGCGCGCCTGGAGCGTGGTCGGGTCTCCTCGCTTCGCCACTAACCTGAGCACGACGTCGGGGATGCCCTCTGGGTTGTTCAGCTCTGGATTGATGCGAATCTCGTTCACAAGTTGATGCACGAGGTTCGGGATCCCGGCGCTGCTCGTTGTGATCGCGAGCACGAGCTCGTTGACGCGGGAGGCGCCAACACCCTCCAGCAGACGAGTAGCTAAGGTTTGTGCGTCGTTAGCGCTTAGAGGCGGCACAGCGACTGTATGCAGATGAGCCCACCAATCTGCTGCTGCTGCGTCTTGGTCTGAGATGTCATCTGGTGAGCCCAGCGCGACCACGAACCGAAGGCGCTCGCGTTGGATGAGCGTCGACGTAATATGGCGCAGCGCGGCACCTCTCTGAGGTTGGTCGAGCGCCACTATATGGTCAAGCAGGACGATGAACCCCGCCTCCGGGATCGGCTCCTCCAAAAGCCCTGTGAGCCAGCGCCTAAGCTGGTCCTCTGTGACCCCACGCAGGTCCAGCTTCTCCCGCCGCTCCCCCGCGACGGGCACCTCCAGCCCGTTCATCACAGACGACACCCCGCGCCCCTTCGGGCCGAGCAGGCACACGCTGCGGTGCTCTAGCTCGGCGTTGATCTGGGCGATGAGCTTCTCTCGCCCGACGAGCTCCGAGGCTGGCGCTGGGCGGCCCACGCGCAGGGGCAGCGCCCGCTGCTGTGCCTGTGGTCGGTGCGCGGGGTGAATCGGCAGCACCACCTCAAAGTAAGTGCGGGTGTCCTCCTCAAAGTTAAACTTGGGTGGCGGGTTCCCGTTCTTCTCCATGGCGCGGCGGATCTTCTTGATGCCGCTTCGGCGGGCCTCGGCGAGCTTGGCGAGCTTGAGGAGCTCGCCGACGCGACGGTTTCTCGCTACGACCGGCGGGAGGTCGCCCGTCTCTAAGTCTTTGAGCGCGAGTCCAGGCGGGGGGCCGGGGTAGCTCGTGATGGTCATGCGGTCGGGGTACAGCTCGATCTTGATGGGGTCTGCGTAGACCGGGTCATAACCCCGGTGGTGAACAGCGTTTACGACGGCCTCCTCCACGGCGGCGAATGGCCAAGCGACGTCCCGGTCAGCCTCGGCGCGGTCGTCGTGTTTCTGCACGCGGGTCGTGTTCAGGCTCTTGAGGATCTCCAAGGCTTGGGAGAGCAAGAACGGCAGGTTGCCGCGCAGCGTCTTCTCAGAGAGCTTGTCGCCGTCGTCATTCACCTGCACGATCTCGATTTGGGCGCCGTGGAAACGGTGCTGGGGCTCGGTGGTGAAGAACAGCACGGCGGCGTTCAGCGGGGACTCATGCCCGTTCACGCGCTGAAGCAGGCTCTCGTCACGCAGCCGCTGCTCGACGCTCTTGTCTTCATCAAGGCTGAGGCCCGCTTGGTACAAGTACGAGTTCAGCAGGTCCGGGTTGATCGCGCTCGCGGTCAGGTCACGGCAGGGTTGCGCGTCAAATGGCACCCGCTGACTGACCTCCTCAAGCTGTCGCAGAAGCTCCCCTTTGGCGAGCTTGGTCTCGGCGCCGACACGGACGTAGGGCGCCCCCGTCGTGCCTCTCTCAAGGCGGTCGGGAACAGCGTAGGGGCGGTTTGGTCCAGCCTGACAGCGGATCACCAGCACATCGCGGCCATCCACTTGATCCGTGAAGATCCCAGGCACATAGTCGGGGGTCACCCATCTGCTGATGTGGCCGAGAATCTCTTTCTGGATGAGCTCCAGCTCTTCGGTGCGTAGGCCGATCGGAGGCAAGACGGCCTTGCCACCCTCCTCAGCGACGCCCAACACGATGTAGCCGCCGTTCTGGTTGTGCAGGTCGTTCGCGAACGCGCAGACCGTCTTGAGGATCGCGCCCTTGGTGCGCTCATCCCAGCCGACCTTAAATTCAAGCCGGAACGACTCGACGCGGTTGTCTTTGAGGAGCTGCTCTGCGGACAGGAGCGAAGGGAGGTGCATCACCCAAGGTTATCCCAGATCGCCCCCCACCTCCAGCCGCCGCCCTTGGGCGTCGCCTTGGGCACGGCGCAGGAGCACGGAGAGGCGATCGCCGCGGCGGCCGAGGGCCTGGGCCCGCAGGCTCGCCGGGAGGTGGAGGTCAACAGACTCGTTGACGATGAACAAGGCGCACTCGCCGCGCTCGGCGGCGCGCTCCAGCCGCGCCCCGGCTTTGCCCAGGCGGGGGGGATCGAGGAGCACGACGAGGGGGAAAGCGCCGGACTGGGCGAGCTGCTCCGTGGCCCAGGCGGCCTGCTCCGCGGCGGGCTGCAAGAGGAGCAGGCGCTCCCAGCGCAGGCCCACGAGGCCCGGAGGGTAGAGCCGACCCAGCGGATCCACCACGGCCACGGGGGTTTCTTGACGTGTCAACAAAGCTGCTGCGGGGGTCCACAGCCCGTTTCGGCCGCTCCCGGGGCGCCCGCTCAGCTCGATGAGCCCCGGACGAGGCCAACGCGGCAGATCCTTGAGGCCCGAGGGGAGATCGGCGTGGCGCTCGGGCAGGGTCGCGCCGGTGCTCAGCCGCGGCGCCCCCCGCAGGGACGACACGGCGGCCTGGAGCTGGCTGAGCACGACGCGGCGGTCGGGGTCCATCCTGAACCTCTGAACGGACGTTCAGGTTAGCACAGGCGCGGCCCCGAGACAAGAACTTCAGATTGGTTGGTTAACCAAACAACGTCGGTCCGGTCACCAGCGCTCCCAGCCCGGAACAACAATCTTGTTGACACCTAGGCGGTGCGCCTCTCGGAGCCCCGACATCACCGCGGCGTGTACGTTGCCGTAGTAGTCGCGCTCGGTGCCCTCCCCGGCGAAGAGCAGGCGGTCCCCTTCGGGGGCGGCGACGGCCTCGATGTCGTCCGGCGTCGCCCCTGGCGGCAAGAAGACGTAGGAGCCCAGAGCGAAGGGGTCCGAGGTCCAGCGGGTGACGGCGGTGTAGCTCGGCGTCGGCGGGGTCTTGCCCGTCGCGGCCGCTAAGGTCTCCAGCACCCCGGCGATGAGCTCCTCGTCGGTCCAGGTCCCCTGAACCTCCCGGGAGAACCCGCCGCCATACAGGCACACCAAGGTCGGCGCCCCGGTCAGGTCGCTGAGGTCGTAGTGCTCGGGGAAGACCCCCGAGGCGTCCCGGTCCACAAACTCGACGCTGCCGTCCCACCAGCGCTCCTCAAAGACGAGCACGACCTTCTCCAGGTTGCCGACGTCCAGGCGGCTCAGGGCGTCGGTCTTGGCCTCGGAGAGCGGCGGGTCGAACTGGATGCTCCCGGCGCGCAGCACCCCGACGGGCACGGTCACCAGCGCGTGGGTGCCCTCGAAGGTCTCCCCTCCGGCGACGATGGTCACCCCGTCGGCGTCGTGCTGAACCTCGGTGACGACACGCTCCAGGCGGATGTCGAGGCCCTCAGCGAGGGCGTCCACGATGGTGCGGTAGCCGCCAGTGGGGAGCTGGTCGCCCCCGCGGAGCTCGGGCTCATCCCAGAAGTAGGCGAGGCCGACCTCCTCTACGGGCCCGGCGTAGCTGAGCTCGACGGCCCACTGGTCGACGGCGTGCTGGGCGAGGCGCCGGTCTCGCTCGCTGAGGTCTTGCTCGTTGAGGTAGGCGTCTCGTGCGTCCGCCGTGGTGGCCTCAGGCCCAAGGCGCTCCTTGAGGTCCTCCAGGGCGGAGACGAAGCCCGAGTAAGCCTCGTCCATCACCTCCCAGCCGCCGTCGCCGAGGGCCTGGCCGCTGGCCTCGTCGTAGAGGGTGGACCAGCGGGTCTCGTCGGGGACATAGGTGAGGCCGTGGGCGTCGGCGAAGTCCGCCACGGGGTTGCCGCGCACGCCGTGCAGCCAGGCCGCCCCGAGATCCACCGCCGCGGGGCCGACGTCAAAGGTCGCCGTGCGGCCGCCGATCCGGTCCCGGGCCTCGATCACGGTCACCCGCACCCCGGCCTCGTGGAGCGACCTCGCCGCGGTGAGCCCGGCCATGCCCGCGCCGATGACGAGCACGTGGGTGTTGGGATCGTCGGCGGGGGAGCCGGGCTCGATCTCGGCACAGGCCATGAGCAGGAGAGGCAACATCGGGACTCCGGGTGCGGCGCCCGCAGAGTGTACACGCCGCGGCGGGGATGGCCAAAATGACGACACGCCCTGGCCGATGCGCGCCATATCGCCGCTTGGCCCGAGGTCAGTATCCTGGGGCTCACCTCAACCCCAGGAGCGCCCCATGACCCGACTCGCCCTCTTCATCCTCCCGCTCGTCGCCTGCGGCCAGAAGCGGCCCGAGGGGGGGCCCGTGTCCGACGCCGCCATGACCCTCGACGAGCGCGCCGGGCTCGTGCTCAAGCGGGACATGTACGGCGACGGGGCCGAGCGCCTCGTCTATCTGGAGCAGGGCTGGGGCCCGGTCGAGACCCTCTGGTACTACTACGCCGACCAGGGCTCTGTGCTGATTCCCCGGGAGGTCTTCGTCAACCTCGAGGCCCCCGGCGAGACGACGCTGTTCATCGCGCCGGAACATATGACACGGTACCGCTTCTTGCTCCAGCAGCGCACGCCGAACAACCCCGACGGCCTGCCCATCGGCTTCGCCGTGCACGAGGACAGCGTCGGCCTCACCTGCGCGGCCTGTCACACCGGGCAGGTCAACTACAAAGGCACGGCGATGCGTATCGACGGCGCCCCGGGGATGATCGACATGCCCGCGTTCTTGTTGGACCTTGAGGCGGCGATGCGGGAGACCCTCGCGGATGAGGCCAAGCTCAAGCGTTACATCAAGCGCCACGGCGGCGAGGCCGAGGACGCCCAGGCGGCCATGGAGCGTGGCCTCGCCTGGATTGAGATCTACAACCGCATGAACAAGTCCGAGACGACTGAAGGCTTCGGTCGCCTCGACGCCATCGGCCGCATCGTGAACGCCACGATCCGCTTCACCAGCGGCCCCCAGCACGCCATCGAGCCCAACGCCCCGGCCTCGTTCCCCTTGCTCTGGGACGCTCCCCGCCACGACTATGTGCAGTGGGCGGGCTTCTCGGGCAACGCCGAGGTCGGCAGCCTCGGCCGCAACGTCGGCGAGGTGATCGGCGTGTTCGGCACCCTCGACGTCAAACGGTACACGACTGAAGAGGACGCCAAGGCCGGGTACAAGTCGAGCGCCGAGGGCCAGGCCATCGCGGCGATGGAGGAGAGCCTCTGGAACCTCCAGTCGCCGCTCTGGCCCGAGGACGTGCTGCCGCCCATCGACCGGGCCTTGGCCGAGCGCGGCGCCCCGATCTACGCCTCGGAGTGTGCCTCTTGCCACGCGCTGCTGGACCGGGACGACCCCAAACGCCATGTCACCGCCCAGATCTACAGCGTCGACCGTGTCGGGACCGACCCTCTGGCGGCGAACAACCTCGCCGACGCCCGGGTGCCCTCGGGCATCCTGGAGGGCGCCATCTCGCCCAAAGGTGAACACTACGGCCCGGACATGGCGGCCTTGACCCTGCTCGCGGACCTCGTCACCCGCTCGCTCCAGGCCCAGCCCGCGGCGGCCGCGCGGACCCTGGTCTACGCGAAGACCAACGGCTTAGAGAGCACCCCCAAGCAGGGCCAGCTCAACCCCATCACCGAGGAGGACCCCTCGGCGGAGCTCCGCAGCTACAAGGCCCGGCCCCTGAACGGCGTCTGGGCGTCGTCGCCGTACCTGCACAACGGCTCGGTGCCGAACCTCTACGCCCTGCTCCTCCCCCCGCAGGCCCGGCCCGTCACCTTCACCGTGGGCAACTATGAGTACGATCCGGCCCAGGTGGGCTACATCAGCGAGGGTGGGCCCTTCACCATCGACACACGCCAAGAAGGCAACTCCAACGCGGGACATCTGTACGGCACCACCCTGTCCGAGGCCGACCGCTTGGCCTTGGTGGAGTACCTCAAGACCCTCTGATGGCCCCGCCTGGCCACGAACCCAGGGCCTCGCGTGTTAGCTTGATGGTCTCCTCACGACGAAGGAAACCATCATGCGCGCGATGCCCAACCTCCTCCTTATGCTCTTCGCCCTCGGCGCCTGCAAAGACGCCGATGACGGCGTCGGCAGTGACTCTGTGCCCTCCGATGACACCGGCGGTGAGGTCGTAGACGACACCGGCGGTAGTGACGACACCGGCTCGCAGGAGGAGATCGACGCGGACGGCGACGGCGTGCGCGCTGATGAGGACTGCGACGACAACAACGCCGCGGTCTACCCCGGCGCCGAGGAGAGCTGTGACGGGCTCGACAACGACTGTGACGGGTCGGTCGATGACGGCGCGGGCACGGAGTGGTACACCGACTCGGACGGCGACGGCTACGGCGACAGCGCCGCGGTGACCATCGCCTGCGACCAGCCCGAGGGCGCCGTGGCTCAAGGGGATGACTGTGACGACGACGACGCGGCGTTTAACCCCGGCGCCGCCGAGGTGGACTGCGCCGATCCCAACGACTACAACTGTGATGGATCGGTAGGCTTCAACGACGCGGACGGCGACGGCTTCGCGGCCTGTGAGGAGTGTAACGACAGCGACGCCGCGGTGAGCCCCTCCGCCGAGGAGATCTGCGACGACCAAGACAACGACTGTGACGGATCCGCCGACGAGGGCGTCACCAGCACCTACTACCAGGACAAAGACGCCGACGGTTACGGGGACGCGGACTTCTCCGTCGCGGCCTGTGAGGCCCCGGCGGGCTACGCGGCCATCGCTGAAGACTGCGACGACGGCGTGACCGCGGTGAACCCCGGCGCCCAGGAGGTCTGCAGCGGCGTTGACGAGGACTGCGACGGACTCATCGACGACGCCGACGAGAGCCTCGACGCCAGCTCCGGCGCCACCTCGTACACCGACGCGGACGGCGACGGCTACGGCGACCCGAGCGCGGCGAGCCAGAGCTGCGAGACCCCTGAAGGTGCGGTCACCAACAGCGAGGACTGCGACGACGCCGACGGCGCCGTGAGCCCCGACGCCGAGGAGGTCTGTGACGGCCTCGACAACGACTGTGACGGCGTCTCCGACGAGGCCGGGGCGACGGGCGAGGCGACCTGGTACAGCGACAGCGACGGCGACGGCTACGGCGACGCGTCGAGCGCCACGAGCGCCTGTGAGGCCCCCCCGGGCGCGGTCTCCAACGCCGAGGACTGCGACGACGGCAGCGCCTCGGTGAGCCCCGACGCCGCCGAGGTCTGCGATGGCGACGACAACAACTGCGACGGCGTGACCGACACCGACGCCACCGACCGGAAGACCTACTACGCCGACGCGGACGGCGACGGTACGGGTGACCCCTCGGTCAGCGCGCTCTCTTGCTCCCGGCCTTCGGGCTACATCGGCAACAAGAAGGACTGCGACGACGCCGACGCCGCGGTCTACACCGGGGCCACTGAAGTCTGTGACGACGCCGACAACGACTGCGACACGGTCATCGACGAGGGCTTCGACGCGGACAGCGACGGCATCACCGATTGCAACGAGATCAGCTACACCGTCGTGTTTTACGGCACCGGGGATGACGACTGGGACGGTTATGTAGACGGCTCCTTCGCCTTGGGCGACGGCGGCTGGAGCAGCGTCGAGAGCGTCACCATGACCCTTGACTCCGGCGACCACACCTTCGCGGCCTATGTCTCCGACACCGGCGCGGCCATCGCCGGGTTCTTGGCGGCGGTGTCCATCGACGGCACGGTCACCTACGTCACCGGCGGCGCCGGGGACTGGCGGATGGTCGACAACACCTCGGCGAGCGACTGGACCGACGTCGACTTCGACGACTCGGCCTGGAGCTCCCCGCTGCTCTGCGCGTCGAGCCAGGTCACGGCTTATTGGGGCGGCGCCCCGGCGACGCTGCGGGGCCTCGGCGCCCAGTGGGTCTGGCACCAGAGCTGCACGTCCTTGGGCGACAGCTACTACCGGCTCAACTTCAGCCTGCCCTAGCCCCGCCTGTGCTACTCTGGGGGCTCACTCCACAAGACGATGGGGCCCCTCGATGACAAACCTCCGCTTCGCCCTCCTCTTTTTATTGGCCGCCGCCGCGGGCTGCAAAGACTCCGGCGACGAGGTCTCCACCGACTCCGTGCCCGTCGATGACTCCTCGCCGGTCGAGGAGCTCGACGCGGACGGGGACGGCGTGCCCGCCGCGGAGGACTGCGACGACAACAACGCCGCGGTGTCCCCGGACGCCGAGGAGCTCTGTGACGGCGTCGACAACGACTGTGACGGCTCGGTGGACGAGGAGGTCGGCACGGCCTGGTACGCCGACGCCGACGCCGACGGCTACGGGGACCCGGGCGCGGAGACCATCGCCTGTGAGGCGCCGGAGGGCGCCGTCGCCGTGGGCGGGGACTGCGACGACGCCGACCCGGCCTACAACCCCGGCGCCCCCGAGACGGACTGCGCTGATCCCAACGACTACAACTGTGACGGATCCGTAGGCTACAACGACGCCGACGGAGACGGCTTCGCCGCCTGTGAGGAGTGTGACGATGGCGACGCCGCGGTGAACCCCAGCGCCGCCGAGGTCTGCGACGAGCGCGACAACAACTGCGACGGCAGCACCGACGAGGGGGTCACGACGACCTTCTACCAGGACCGCGACGCCGACGGCTACGGCGACGACGACTTCGCCGCCGCGGCCTGCGAGGCCCCCGAAGGCTACGCCCTCGTCGGCGGGGACTGCGACGATGACGACCTCGGCGTGAACCCCGGCGCGCAGGAGGTCTGCAGCGGCCTCGACGAGGACTGCGACGGGCTCATCGACGACGAGGATGACAGCCTCGACCTCGGGACGGCGACGACGACCTACACCGACACCGACGGCGACGGCTACGGGGACGCGGACGGGGCCACCCTGAGCTGCGACGCGCCGCCGGGCAACGTCGACAACCGGGACGACTGCGACGACGGCGACGCCGAGGTGAGCCCCGCGGGGACCGAGCTCTGCGACGGCCTCGACAACAACTGCGACGGCGCCGTGGATGAGGGCAGCGCCGCGGACGCCTCGACCTGGTACGCCGACGCCGACGCCGACGGCTACGGCGACCCCAGCGCCACGAGCGTCGCCTGCGACCAGCCCACGGGCAGCGTCGGCGACGCGAAGGACTGTGATGACGCCGACGCCGCGGTGAACCCCGCCGCCGCGGAGATCTGCGACGGCGACGACAACAACTGCGACGGCGTGACCGACAGCGACGCGATCGACCTCAAGACCTACTACGCCGACGCCGACGCCGACGGCTATGGCGACAAGTCTGTCACGTCGAAGGCCTGCTCCCGGCCCTCGGGCACCATCGGCAACAACAAGGACTGTGACGACACCGACGCGACGACCTACACCGGCGCCACGGAGCTGTGTGACGACGTCGACAACGACTGCGACGGCGACGTAGACGACGGCGTGCTCGGCAGCGACGTGGCCTGCGCGGCGACCACCTGCCTCGACATCCTCGCCGACCAGCCCTCGGCCACAGACGGCGTCTACACGCTTGAGCCCGTGAGCGGCACCGTGCTCGATCTCTACTGTGACATGACGACCGACGGCGGCGGCTGGACCTTGGCGTTCGTGAAGAACTCCGTGGACTACGACAGCTACTCCGACGCGGGCGGCACCTACGAGGACACGAGCCACCTGCAGGTCCACCCCAAGACGGCCTCGTCCTCGTCTTCGGCTTATGGCGGCTGGATCAACATCAACGAGTTCACCTTCACGACCCTGCGCATCGCGTCCTACATCGGGGGCGCCCAGACCTACATGTCGAACGACATCAAGGCGAGCGAGCTGCGCATCGACTTCGGTCAGAACGGTTACCTGCTCTACAACGACTCAAACGGCTACTACTGGTGCGCGGGCGCGGCGAGCTACACCGACTCCGGCTCGGGCCAGGTCAACCGGCCCTCGGGCGCGCCCACCGACTGCAAGGGCCACGGCAGCCTGGGCTCGGGCTGGGACTTCTCGACGAGCACCAGCGTCAACAGCGGCCTGACCATGTGTGGTGTAGACGCGGTCTCACGCTGGATGCACGGCGCCTACGGGTCGAGCTCTTGGTACACCTACCCCAGCGCGGGCGGGGCCCAGGCGCTCTGGCTGCGCTGAGCGGCGGCGGGGCGTCAGGCTTCGCCGCCTCGTGTCAGCCTTTGCCCCTCGGCGTCAGCGATGTGCTCGGCGAGCGTTTTTGAGACGGCGTCGAGCTCGGTGAGGATGACCCCGTGGCCCTCACCGGGCATCCGCACGAGCTTGGCCTGGGGCAGGGCGGCCTTGAGGTCGTCGCTGAGCTTGGTGTGAACGGTGTGGTCGTCTTGGCCGGTGAGGATGAGCGTCGGGATGGCCTGGAGCGGGGCGAAGTCGGGCCGGGTGTGGGCCCAGAGCGCCGCGGTCTGGGCGCGCACGATGGCGGGCATGCGCACGAAGTCCTCACAGAACGAGCGCTTGAGGAGCGCCACGAGCTCCTCTTCGCCGAGGCGCGCGCGGGCGGCGGCGGACATCGACAGCTCACCCAAGGCCAGCCAGCGGCTGCGATCGGCGCCGAAGCTCATGCGGATGGACGCGCCTAAGCCCGCGAGGGGCATGTTGAGCACGACGTCCCGGCCCCGCCCCGTCGTCGAGACCAGAGCGAGGCTCCTCACGCGCCCAGGCGCGAGCCGGGCGAGCTCCTGCACGATGAGGCCCCCCAAGGAGTGCCCGACGAGGTGGGCGTCCGCCCAGCCGAGCTGGTCCAACACCGCGAGGGAGTCCTTCGCCATGGCCTCGACGCTGACCGGGCCGCGGAGAGGCAGGCTCTTGCCGACCCCGCGGTTGTCGTGCCAGGCGAGCTGATGGGTCCCGGCGAGGCGGTCCACGACGCCGCGCCAGCCCTCGCCGACGGCCCCGGCGCCTTGCACCATCAGCACCCGGGGCCCACGCTCCCCGGCGCGGTCGTAGAAGAGGGTCGCGTCGGTGAGGTTGAGGATCGGCATGAACGCTCCTTGGATTCGACGCTACCCTATCCGGTATGCGCCGAGAACACTGGTCTGAGTCCCTCGCGCCCCAGCTCCGGGGTCGCCCCTACATCGTCACCGGCGACGTGCTCGCCGCCACCACGGGCCTCGCCATGGCCCTTCGGGGTCTCGGCGTCGAGCGGATCCTCTGCGTCGGCGTCGTGCGGGGCACGGGCCCGCTCCCCGAGGAGCACGGCTTCCCCCAGATCCTCATCAACACGCGGCTCCCCCCGGGCTTCATGGAGGTCATCCGCGAGGGGGAGCGGGTGCTGCGGGAGCCCCCGCCGGAGGTCCAGGCCGAGGTGGACCGCTTCGACCCTGAGCACGAGGCCGTCGTCGTCGCGCCGTTCTACGCCACGGGCCTCCCCCAGCTCAACCGCCGGGTCTTTGGCGCCCGGCCCGCGTCTTGGCGCGCCTTAGAGGACAAGGTCGTCATCGACGCCGTGCTCAGCGCCGCCGGGGTGCGCGTGGCGCCGCATCACATCGTCCCCGTCACCCGGGAGGCCCTGCGCGGCGCCGCCGAGGCCCTCGACCGCGGCCACGGCACGGTCTGGGCGGGGGACGCCCGGGAGGGCTTCAACGGCGGCGCGGCGCTCACGCGCTGGGTCCGGGGTGAACAAGAGGCCGAGGAGGCCTTTCAGACCCTCAGCAAGAGCTGCGACTCGGCGCGGGTGATGCCCTTCTTGGAGGGTGTGCCCTGCTCCATTCACGCCTGGGTGCTGCCCGATGGGGTGTGGGTCTTTCGCCCCTGCGAGATGTTGGTGCTGCGTCGCAGCACGGCGCCGATCTTTTATTACGCCCAGGCCGCGACGAGCTGGGATCCGTCCCCGGAGGGCCGGGAGGAGATGCGACAGGCCGCGCGCCGCGCCGGGGAGCACCTGCGCGACACCCTCGGCTACCGCGGGGTGTTCACCCTCGACGGCGTGATGACCCGCGACGGCTTCTTCCCCACGGAGCTCAACCCCCGCTTCGGCGCCGCGCTCCTCGTGCTCGGCCGGTCCTTGCCCGAGCTGCCCCTCGTGCTCCTGCACTTCGGAAGTATCGAGGGCCTGCCGCTCGATTGGCGCGGCGAAGAGCTGGAGCGCCTCATCGTGGAGGTCGCCGACGCGCACCGCCAGCTCAGCTTCACCGCGATGTGTCCCCGCACCATCACCGAGAGCCAGAGCTTCGCCTTGGTGCGTGACCCCGACTGGCGCATCGCGACGGAGGCCGACGCCGACCTCCCGCGCTCTCAAGGGATGCTCGGTCCGGGCCCGACCGGCGGATACGCCCGGGCGAGCCTCGATCCGGCACATTTCCCTGTCGGCCCCGCCGCTGGCCCCCTCGTCGCCGAGGCTGTGGCGGTGATCGATGCCCACTTTGAGCTCGGCATCGGGCCGCTGACGGCGGCACAAGAAGACTGACGCCGCCCCATGATCCCTGACGCTGGCCCCGGTCAGTCGAGGCCGACCTTGCCCGGCGCCCAGTAGGCCTTCACCTTCACGCCCTCGACGCCCGAGGCGCGCAGGGCCGCGCGTACGCCTTGGATGAGCGCGGCGCCGCCGCAGAGGCCCACAGACGCCCCCTTCGCCCCAGCGGCGGCCTCGGCGACGGCCTGGTGGTGCGCGTTTAGGTCCGCGCCCCGGGGGATGAGGACGGGGGAGGGGAGGCCCACGGCGGCGGCGGCGGCGCGGGCGGCGTCTACATCCAGCACAGAGAGCACGGCCTTGGCCTGCCCAGGGCGGGCGGCGCTGTGCGCGGCGGCGACGGCGATGGAGGTCTCGTCGCCGATGATCACGACGGGCCCGGGCGGCAGGCTCAGGGAGCGCTGGGGGCCGATGAAGCGGAGCGTGTCCCCCGGCGCGGCGGCCCTCGCCCAGCGCGGCGCGGGGGAGGAGTCGCCGTGCAGGTACACCAAGAGGCTCGTCTCGCCGCCCGCCCAGGTGATCGGCGTGTAGGTGCGCACGTCGTCGCCAGGCAAGAGGAGCTGGAGCTTGTCGCCGGGCTCAAAGCCCTTCGATCGGAGCCCTTCGCCCCGCAGGCGGAGGAGGCGGTAGGCGCCCAGCGCCTCATTGTGGGTGATCGTGGCCTCGGTGAGCACCAGCCCACCCAGGAGCGAGAGCAGGCGTCCTTTGCCAGAGCTCATGGCTCAGTCTCCTACCCGCAGCAGCTCCACGAGGGGGCCGTCGGGGTTCGTGTCGTCGGTGAGGTCCACCACGCCGTCGAAGGAGCCCGCGATCTCGCCCTCGGCGTCGAGGAGGAGCTGGCTGACCTGCCAGACGTGGGGCGCCTCTTGGGTGACCCGGGTGAGGTTCGCCAGCCGGGCGGGGCCGTCGAAGCGGGCCTCGCCGTGCTCCTCCAGCCAGGGGCGCATGGCCTCGGCGAGCTCCTCCGCCGTCCACTCCGGTCGGCCAGGGACCGGGGGCTCGCGGCGGCGTAACCCGGCGATGGCCTCGTCCCAGTCCAGGCGGCTGACGCTGCGCAGGAGCGCGTGCAGCTCGGCCCGGATGCGGGCGATGAAGGCCCGCTTGTCGAGGCTGACGTCGATGGGGCGCGGCGGCAGGGCCTCAGCCACGGGGCCCTCCCCGGCGAGCAGGCGCTCCCACTCGGTGACGAGGCTCGCGTCGACGCGGGCCAAGGTGGCGCGCAGGAACGCCATGGCGTCGAGGAGCTCGGGGGTGTGGGCGTAGCGCGGCACGCTCCGCACCAGCACCTCGTAGGCCTGGGTGAGGTAGCGCAGGAGCACCCCCTCGGCCTGCTGGATGCCGAGGTCCTTCACGTAGTCAGAGAACGCCGCGTAACGCTCCACCATGTCCCGGACGATGGACTTGGGGCGGATGTTCTCCGCGGCCACCCAGGGGTGGGTCGCCTGGTACTCGTTGAAGGTGTCGTAGATGAAGTGCTCCATCGGCTTCGGCCAGCTCACGTCCTCCAGGGCCTCCATCCGCTCCTCGTACGGCACCCCCTCGGCCTTGAGCGCGGCGATGAGCTGGCCCTTGAGCTCCTGAATCTGGGCGTGGAGCACGACCTTGGGGTTCTCCAAGATCGACTCCACCATCGTGAGCACCTGGAGCGGGTACTGCGGCTCCTCGGCGTTCAGCTTCCCGATGGCATGGATCAAGAACAGCGAGAGCGCGTTGTGCATCGAGAAGTCTTGCTGCAAGGCCGTCGAGACGGCGTGCAGGCGGCCCGCCTCACGCTCCTCCCGCTCGACGATGCCCGCGCTGACCAGCTCCTCGAGGACCTCCTCCCCGCGCCGCACCAGCTCGACCTTCTCTTTCTCCGCCACATGGGAGCGGCTGACCAGCTCGTTCAGCGCCGCGAGGCCGTCGCCTCCTTCGGCGTCCGCGCGCTGCAACAGCGTGAGCACGAGGCCGTGGTCCAGCTTAAACCGCGGCTTGAGCGCCTCGGGGGGCCGCTCGATGAGCTGGCGAAAGGTCTCTTCAGTCCAGTGTTTGTAGCCTTTGGTGGGCGGCCCCTTCTTGTGGACCCGTTTGCCTTTGCTGTTCGCCTCGCGCTTCTGGTTCTCGATGACCCAGTCCGGGGCCTGGGCGACGACGAGGCCCTCGTCGTCATAGCCCTTTCGGCCCGCGCGCCCGGCGATCTGCTTAAAGTCCCGCACGCTGAGGATCTCGACGTGCTCCCCGTCAAACTTGCAGAGCTGGGTGAACAGCACGGTGCGGATGGGGACGTTGATGCCCACGCCGAGGGTGTCCGTGCCGCAGATGATGCGCAGGAGCCCCTGCTGGGCGAGCTTCTCGACGAGCAGGCGGTACTTGGGCAGGAGCCCTGCGTGGTGCAGGCCGACGCCGTGGCTCAGAAAACGCAGGAGGTCCGGGCCGTAGGGGCTGTCAAAGCGGAAGCCCCGGATGGCCTCCCGGATGGCCTTCTTGTCCTCTTTGCTCGTGAGGTCCACGCTCATCAGCGCCCCGGCCGTCTCCCCGGCGGCGCGCTGGGTGAAGTGCACGACGTACAGAGGAGACTTGCCGTTGCGCACGAGCTTCTGGACCGTGTCGTGCAGCGGGGAGTCGGCGTAGAGGTAGCTCAGCGGCACCGGGCGCTGGGTGTGGGCGACCCGCACGACCTCCCGGCCCGTGCGCGCGGCGAGGTCGTCGCGGATGGTGGTCGTGTCGCCTAAGGTCGCCGACATCAACAAGAACCGGGCCTTCGTCATCGTGAGGAGCGGGATCTGCCAGGCCATGCCCCGGTCGCGGTCGCCGTAATAATGAAACTCGTCCATCACCACCGACTCGAAGCCCGTGTGGTCTCCTTGGCGCAGGGCGAGGTTCGCCAGGACCTCCGCCGTGCAGCAGATGAGCGGGGCGTCGCGGTTCACGCTGCCGTCGCCGGTCATGAGCCCCACAGACTCGGCGCCGAAGAGCTTACAGAGCGCGAAGAACTTCTCGCTCACCAAGGCCTTGATCGGCGCGGTGTACACGCTGCGCCGGGCCCGGGCGAGCTCCTGGAAGTGCAGCGCCGTGGCGACGAGCGACTTGCCCGAGCCCGTCGGCGTCTCCAGGATGACGTGTTTGTCGGCGTAGAGCTCTAAGATCGCCTCCTCTTGGGCGGGATAGAGCGAGAGCCCCTGGTCGGCCACCCAGCCGAGCAGCACGTCCAGCGCCTCGTCCGCGTCGGCGAGGCCTCGCTCGGGGATCCGCTCGCCGAGGGTGCGGGTGGGGTCGGACATGGTGGGCTCCGCGGGCAGGGGAGGGCAGAGTAACCGACGCGCCGGGGCTCACCAGCGCCGCGGCGACATGAGGGCCTCGGGCCCACCCAAGGCAGGGAAGCCCCCCCAGAGCAGAACGCGCGCCGTGACTCCAATCTGAGTCACGACGCGCGCTCGGCCCCGAAGGAGCGCCGCTTAGGGCGCGGGGAAGCAGCTCACGGTGAAGAGGGCCTGCTCCGAGCTCTCGACGCCGTCGCTCACGGTGAGGCCGATGGTGTAATCGCCCTCCAAGGTGGCGATGAGCTCGGCGGCGGGGAGGTCCACGCCGCTGAGGGTCGACTGGCCGCCGCTGGGGTCCTCGACGAGGGCCCAGCTAAACAGAGGCGGCACGTCGCCGGGCACCTCTGAAGCGCCGCCATCAAAGATGGTGCCCTCGCCGATGATGCAGGGGTCGGTCACCTGGGTGATCACCGCGAGGAGCTCGTCGGTGGGGATCACGCCGTCGGTGGTGACAGTGAACTCCGTGCGGATCGTCGCCGGGAGGTCGCCGACGTCGCTGGTGAGGCCCTCGGCGAGCACCACGGTGTAGGTCTCGCCGAGCACGAGGGGCTCGGTCGGGCTGAGCTGAACGGTGAGGTCGTCGGTGAGGTAGGACCACTCCGCGGCCACGGTGGCCTCAGCGAGGTCCGAGAGGTAGACGCGGCCCTC